>JAEWRJ010000111.1 GCA_023460055.1 Bacillota bacterium
TGGGCTACCCGGTGGACTATATCAACAACGCGCAGATCCCCGGCGTGGGCAATCATCCCAAGACCGTGATCTTCCTCACGGCGGACGCCTTCGGCGTGCTGCCGCCCGTGAGCAAGCTGGACCGCAGCGCCGCCATGTACCATTATGTCAGCGGCTACACCGCGCGCCTGGCCGGTACGGAGCGCGGCGTGACCGAGCCCCAGGCCACTTTCTCCACCTGCTTTGGCGCCCCCTTCCTCCCCCTGCCGGCAGCAAGGTACGCAGAGCTGCTGGGAGAGCGCATCGATACCTACGGGGCCAATGTCTACCTGGTCAACACCGGCTGGGCAGGCGGCCCCGCCAGCGGCAGCGGCAAGCGCATGAAGCTGCCCCTGACCCGCGCGATGGTCACCGCCTGCTTGAACGGGGAACTGGAAAAGAGCGAGTTCGTCCGCGACCCCATCTTCAACGTGATGGTGCCCACCACCTGCCCCGGCGTGCCCGACGAGGTGCTGGTGCCTGAAAAGATGTGGCAGGACAAGGCCGCGTATCAGCAGACAGCCAGGAAGCTCGCCGAACTGTTCCGCGCAAACTTCGCCAAGTATAAGAACATGCCCCAGGATGTGATCGAGGCCGGCCCCCAAGGGTAAGCCGATCAGCGAATAAACAGCATCCCCCTCACCATCTATATCAGGTGAGGGGGATGCTTTTGTACACGGTACATTAAGCGCGGGGAAGGTCTTCTCCCAGCCAGTATTTCTTCAGCGGAACAAAGCTCAGCCAGGCAACGGCGGCTGTGATGGCTATTTCCGGCAGCATGTAGCTCCCGTTGTACAGAAGCGACCATACGGGCGCCGCGTAACTGTAGCTGTTGGGCCAAAGCGCTTCCCAGATCAGCCAGCCGGACAGGAAGTGGCAAAGGAAGCGCAGGGTGAAGGTCACGGTGATGCCAAGCAGCGCGGCCGGGCGGTTATCCATTAATTTTCCCTTGAACATGGCAGACAGGCCGATCACAGTGAAAGCGATGATGTAATCAAGCAGGGCGATCAGCAGCATTTCAAAGAAATTGCGGCCGTAGCCCACATTGCCAAAGCCCAGCATCAATTGGATCAAAGCGAAGATGAAAGCGGAGATCAGGCCCCAGCGGGTGCCGTGCCGCCAGGAGATGATCGCCAGAGGCAGCATGGCGCAGATGGTCACGCTGCCGCCCAGCGCCCAGGGCCCCTGGAAGGAGAAGATGCTCAACACTGTGCCGATGGCGATAAAAATGGCGCTTTCCACCATCCTTCGGGTCGTCAGATTCATAGATGTTCCTCCTTTTCGTAACATGTACCCGGCGCGGCTGCGGAATAAAAAAACGCCTTGCCGGAGGCAAAGCGGTCGCGTTTCAGCTTACTTTCCTACGCCGGCATTATCCGGATCAGGTTTAAGGGTTCCGGGCACAAGCCCGATCTCAGCCGGTAAACCACCAGCACCCCCGCCGCAAATCATATGCGGCAAACACATCATAAACAAGATGATTCCCCCTGTCAAGTAGCGCCCGGACAGGGCTTGTGATATGATAGGGAAGCGGTCAAAAGTTGCATAAATACCGGACCGCGGGGGTGAATGGATGCGCTGGTTTTCAAAAAAGGGGGGCAAGCCTGTGCCCGATCACATGGACGAGGCGGAGCTGCTCTACGAAGCCAAACTCTCGGATGATCCCGTCTACGCCTATGCCTGTCTGACAAAGGCTGAAACGCTTGATCCGGATAATCTTTCGGTACAGCGCGCCCTGCTGATGCTGGGCCGCCTGCATGAGCGCGGGAGGGATCCTGCGGATTATTCCGCCATCAAGTCCTACGTGCTGCACAGTTTTGAGCACCCGGAAAAATACAGCGAGGAAGGGCTGAAATCGGCTGCCGGGGAGATGTTTCGGGATCCGCGGCTCATGCGCTGCCTTGCCTTAGCGCCAGATCCGCAGGTTTTTTTGGAGCAGTATCTTGATGATCTGGCGGAGGAATACATGCGCGTCTTTATCGCGGGCGACTCAAGCCACGCGCCGCGCGTCTTCGGCTTTTCCGCAAGGCTTAAGATGAATACCTACCTGGCGAGGCCTGTCAGTGACCTGATATCAAATGCCCTGCAGTCCCCTTTCCTAACAGAGGACCAGCGGCGCAAGACGGCCAGGGCGGTCTACAAGGCCTTCTCCCGCCAGATGGGCGGTGAAACCAAAGCGCTTGACCAGCTGCTGGGTGCGGAAATCTGCCGGGTGATCGCATGATCAGGCGGATCGCCGCCCTTGTCATGGCCCTGTTCCTGATGGCGTCCTTCTATCTCTACGCGCTCCTGCAGGAGGATGAGGAAACAAAGCGGACCGACCAGTGGGTCGTCGCCGGGGATGACAGCCTGACCCGGGCACAGGAAAGGGTCATCAGCACCGATCCCGCTGTTCTTGCCGGCGCCATGGGCCTCTCCCTTCCCCTGCCGCGCGAGCTGAGTTCGGGCGAGGTGAAGGACGGGCAGTACCACGGCTACCGTGTCAGGCAGCTGGAGGCGGAGAGTGCTGACGCCACGGTTCTGGGCGTTCGCCCGGCCTCAGCGGCCCCCTTGATCCGCGGAAGCGGCCTGCAGTTTAAATCCACCGATAAGACCCTGATGAGCTATCCCCTGCTGCGCGCGGAAATGGACGGAAGCGCTTACTATTACCTGGCCAGCGAGCAGGCGGCTTTTATCATCCGCCTGCCTCTGCATCTGCCGGAGGACGCGGCCTTGTCAGGCTTTATACTCGCCCAGCCCTGACAGGCAAAAAAATATATCTGAAAGGATATGACATGACCCCGAAAACAAAGCACAGCGCCTTTTACAACGTGCGGCGATTTCTCCCCTACTACAAGAATCACAAAAAGGTGCTGGCCCTCGATCTGATCTGCGCGATGCTGACCACCGTATGCGAGCTGGTCTTTCCCCTGATCGTATCCACTATCACCGATCAGGCGGTGAGCGACCCTTCCGTGATCACCTTTGGCTTTGTGCTTCGGCCGGCATTGTTTTATGTGGCCCTTCGGCTGGTGGACGCGGGGGCCTTTTTTTACATGCAATCCATGGGGCATATCATGGGCGCGCACATTGAGACCGATATGCGCTCAAACCTGTTCAGCCATCTGCAGCAGCTGAGCTTTTCTTTTTACAATAACACCAAGATCGGCCAGATCATGAGCCGCATGACCAGTGATCTGTTTGACATCACCGAGTTTTCCCACCACTGCCCGGAAGAGTTTCTCATTGCCTTCTTCAAGATCGGCGTCACTTTTGTGATCCTCCTGTCGGTCAATGTGCCCCTGACGCTGCTGATTTTTCTCATGCTTCCTGCCTTGCTTGTCACCACTTACATATTCAGCGGAAAGCTGAAGAAGACCTTCAGCGACTGCCGCTGGCAGCTGGGCGAAATCAACGCGCAGACGGAGGACAGCCTGCTTGGCATGCGTGTCGTGCAGAGCTTCGCCAATGAAGACATAGAAAATGAAAAGTTCAGCCGCGGCAATCTGACCTTTCTGACACTCAAGAAAAAGCAGTACAAGGTCATGGCGGGCTTCCACATCACCACCAGGCTGATGGACGGCATCATGAACATCATCGTCGTCGTGGCAGGCGCGCTGTATTTGGGCCAAGGCCGCATTACCGCCGGGCAGTTTTTAAGCTACCTGCTCTATGTCAACATGCTGCTGGCCGCCATTCGCCGCCTGGTCGAGTTTACCGAGCAGTTTCAGCGCGGCATGACAGGCATCGAGCGCTTCCAGGAAATTATGGACGCGCCGCTTGAGATCAGGGACTCAAAGGACGCCAGGCCGCTTCATCAAGTAAAAGGCGAGATCCGCTTTGAAGATGTCAGCTTCCGCTACAAGGACGCCGAGGGAGACGAAATATTAAGCCATGTCAACCTCACCGTGCCGGCCGGGCAGAATGTAGCGCTGGTAGGCCCAAGCGGCTCGGGCAAGACCACCATGTGCAACCTGATCCCCCGCTTTTATGACGTGAGCGGCGGCCGTATCCTGATCGACGGGCAGGATGTGAAAGGCTTGCAGCTCAAAAGCCTGCGCGGGGCCATCGGCATGGTGCAGCAGGATGTCTATCTTTTTTCCGGCAGCGTGATGGATAACATCGTTTACGGCAGGCCGGGCGCTTCCAGGGAGGATGTCATGCTGGCTGCCAGGCTTGCGGGCGCTCATGACTTTATCACGGCGCTTCCGGACGGGTACGATACACATGTGGGCGAACGAGGCGTCAAGCTTTCAGGCGGCCAGAAGCAACGCATTTCTATCGCCCGCGTGTTCCTGAAGGATCCGCCCATTCTGCTGCTGGACGAGGCCACCAGTGCGCTTGACAACGAATCTGAACGCCTGGTGCAAAAATCCCTGGAGGAACTGGCGAAAGGCCGCACCACGCTGACCATCGCCCACCGCCTGACCACCATCCGCGGCGCGGATGTGATTTGGGTGCTCACGGAGAAGGGTCTTGAAGAGAGCGGCACGCACGATGAACTGATCAAAAGGCAGGGCGTATACAGCAAGCTGTACAGCATGTACGCCGCCGCAGCGGAAAAATAGAAGGAGGCAGGGTTATGGAGCTATGTTTTTTGGGCGCGGCCCGCGAGGTAACGGGCAGCCGGTATCTCTTGAACGCGGCAGGCAAGCGCATCCTGATCGATTGCGGGATGGAGCAAGGCGCGGACATCTACGAAAACCAGGAGCTGCCTGTCCCCGCCAGCGGCGTGGACTGCGTGGTGCTGACGCACGCGCACATTGACCACAGCGGCATGCTGCCGGCTCTTTATAAAGACGGTTTCCGCGGCCCTATCTACGCCACGCCGGCCACCATGGCGCTGTGCGAGATCATGCTGCGTGACTCCGCCCACATCCAGATGCAGGAAGCCCAGTGGCGCAACCGCAAAGCCGAGCGCGCGGGCAGGCCGCTGTATGAGCCTATTTATGATATGGACGACGCGGACGGGGCGCTGGGCCTCTTTGTGCCGGTGGAATACGGCACGATCGCCCAGATCGTCCCCGGTGTGCGGCTAACCCTGACCGATGCCGGCCACCTGCTGGGTTCCGCCAGCGCCAGCCTTACCGCCGACGAAGGCACTCAGCGCAAGACCATTGTGTTTTCAGGCGATATCGGCAACCTCAGCCAGCCCATCATCAACGACCCGCATTATTTAAGCGCGGCAGATTATGTGGTGATGGAATCCACCTACGGTGACCGCCTGCACGGCGAGCGGCCGGACTATATCGCGGATCTGGCCGACACCCTGCAGACCACCTTCGACCGGGGCGGCAAGGTGGTCATCCCCTCCTTTGCCGTAGGACGCACGCAGGAGATCCTCTACTTCCTGCGGGAGATCAAGGGAAAGGGCCTGATTCGCGGCCATGAAAATTTCCCAGTGTTTATGGACAGCCCCCTGGCCATTAAAGCGACTGAAATATTCAACACCTGTTCGGATGACAACTTCGATGAAGAGATGCGCGCGCTGATCCGCAGCGGCAAAAACCCGCTGAGTTTCGAGGGGCTGAAGCTGTGCGTCAGCGCAGACGAGTCCAGGGAGATCAACTTCCACCAGGGGCCGGGCGTGATCATCTCCGCCTCCGGCATGGCGGAAGCCGGCCGCATCCGCCATCATCTCAAGCATAATCTGTGGAAGCCGGAGGCGACCATTCTGTTTGTCGGGTACCAGAGCGTGGGTACCCTGGGCCATGCTCTCTACGACGGCGCCAAAAAAGTACGCCTGTTTGATGAAGAGATCGAGGTGAAGGCCGAGATCCGCATGCTGCGGGCCATCAGCGGCCATGCCGATATGAATGGCCTACTGACCTGGGCAAAGAGTTTCAGCCCCGTTCCCGCCCGTTATTTCATTTGCCATGGCGAAGAAAAGGTCGCTGAAAGCTTTGCGCAGAACCTTGCCGGTCAGGGTCTGCCTGCCTCTGTCCCCTATAACGGCGATGTGTGGGATCTGATGAACGGCCAGCGGATCAAGGAGGGCAATCCGCCGCTGGTCAGGAGAGCCGTCAAGGAGAAAACCGCGGCGGCAATGGCGCCATCCCTCGGGGTCAGCGACGCGGACAGGAAGCTGCAATCCGCTTTCAGCCGCCTGCGCAACCTGCTGGATCAGGCATCCGGCTACAGCAACGGCCTGAAGAGCAAACTGGCTGAACAAATTGAAAAAATCATCAAAGGCTGGGAGAACTGATATGATCAACTTCAATTCATTGCCGGCGCCGCTGCCCCAGGATATCGAAAGCTATATGATCTCAGGCGAGTGGGACACCGCGCGGGAGATGATCGAGGAAAGGCTGAAGCTCGACCTGCCGCGCATGCTGAGGGACCGCCTGCTGGCCGCCGATTTCTTTATGGGGAGGCTTTCATCCTTCTATCCCCTCACCGAAGCCGCCTTGCTGGATGAGATCAGAAAGCTGATCCCTGATTACAGCGAGGATGACCTTGCCCGGCTGCGCTGTCTGGGCTGGCTGGATTCAAAGCTGATCCGCGGTCAGCGGATGTATCATGAGGATCTGGCCGCCAGCCTGCTGAAAGCAAACCCCGAATTTGCCCAGAGGGCCGGGAAGCCTTTCAGCCCCCACCGCCCCCTGCTGGATGAGATCGTCAGCCACCTGAAGAGCAACGGGCAGCTGCGCATGAAGATGGAACTGTCAAGCACTTTGCGGATCAAGGACGATCATTTCAAACCGGGCACTACCTATCGCGTTCATCTGCCCATGCCCAGCCCGGCGCCTCAGCAGCGCCAGGTGATGCTTGCAGACATCCGGCCAAACCCAAAGCACATCGCCCGGGAGAGCGCGCCCCAGCGCACAGCTTATTTTGAGGAGACGCTTCATGAAAACACCCCCTTTACAGTCTCTTCAAGCTATGTGCAAACCCTGTACTACTGCGATCCTGTGAACGATCCATCGCCCCGGGTGCTCTATCCCGACGCGAAAGCCCCGGTACGGGAAGATCTGGAGCCGCAGGCTCCGCACATCCTGTTCACGCCTTACCTGACCTCGCTGTGCAAAGAGCTGATCGGCGACGAGATCGTGCCGGTCCGGCAGGCCAAGCGCTTTTATGACTTCATCACAGGCAAGGTGCTTTACAGCTACGTCAGGCCCTATCAGCTGATCGAAAACGGCGCGGAGTACCCGGCGGTCAACCTGCGGGGCGACTGCGGCCTGCAGGCCTTGCTGTTCATCACCCTGTGCCGCATCGCGGGCATCCCCGCCCGCTGGCAAAGCGGCCTGTATGCCGCCCCCGGCGACGAGGGCAGCCATGACTGGGCCTGGTTTTATACAGAGGCCTGGGGCTGGCTGCCGGCTGACCCAAGCTTTGGCGGCGCGGGCCGCCGCGGCGGCAATGAAGAGAGGCGGGAGTTCTACTTCGGCAATCTCGACCCCTACCGCGCCGTGTTCAACCACCAGTACATGGGGGATTTCCAGCCCGGCCGCGCCTTCCCCCGCAACGATCCCTATGACAACCAGTCAGGCGAGGTGGAAACAGCCGATGGGCCGCTTCCTTACGGCCAGTACCGCACCCGCCACGAGGTGAAAGTGACCTGGCTTCCGATAGAATAGTCCAGCGCCGGAAGAAGACAAGACGAGATGTCAGGGCTCCCGCTCATCCAACAGAATCAATGACCGTATCTGCTCAAGCCGCCTGTCCCCGATGCCGGAGACGTTTTTCAGGTCCTCTTCAAAATAAAACGGGCTGATCTCCCGCGCGTCGATGATCTTTTGCGCCGTCACCCGCCCAATGCCTGGCAGGGTCATCAGCTCCTCCAGAGTGGCCGTATTGATAGGGATGGCTCCCGCGTCCTTCCTTTCCTCCGGCCGGACCGGGATGCCTCCCAAAGCCGACAGGCTGATCACTTCATTTGAAGGTACAGAAAAAAGCCCCGCCGCCTGCAGCAGGCCCGCCAGCGCCAATAAGGCGCAGAGCGCTGCTAAAGCAATCGGCAGGGCTTTTTTCATACTAATGAAAATCGTTAACGCATCCAAAGCGACGAGGGATTTTGGTTCGGGGCAAGGAGCGCAAGTGAAGGCGTAGCAGCGCTACGTCGAACTTGCTGCGACACAGTACCGAGCCAAAATAACCGGCGCAACGATGCGTTAATGATTTGAGTTAGTATCATATCGTCAGATCATCAGAGAGCTTTGGTGATTTTCTGGCCGCTCGCGGTATCCTCCACCGTGTAGCCAAGCGCGATGATCTGAGCGCGCAGGGCATCAGACTGCTTCCAATCCTTATCCTTCCTCGCCTGCACGCGCTTGCGGGCGAGCTCCTGGACCTCCCCTGTCAGCTCGCCGGACTGCTTAACCATCAGGCCCAGAATGTCGGCCAAACCCTTGAGGGTATCCAGCGCATGACGGATGGCAAGGGCGGAGGTTTCCTGGTTCGCCATGGTATTAGCCGCGTAGACAATGTCAAACAGCGCCGCAACTGCCTCCGCGGTATTCAGGTCATCATCCATGCCTGCTTCAAAGCGGCGCTTGCCTTCATCTACCTGGGCCATGAACGCGCGGTCAGCGTCACTGGGCTCCTGCTCCCTGGCGGCGCTCAGCAGGAACACCATATTGTCCCGCGCTGTATACAGCCTGACCAGGCTGGCGTGAGCCTGCTCGACGCTGTCGCGGCTGAAGTTGAGCGGGCTGCGGTATTGGGCGGACAGGGTGAACATGCGAACATCCTCAGGCTCGTACTGCTTTAATATATCGCGCACCGTGAAGAAGTTGCCGCGGGATTTGGACATCTTCTCGTTGTCGATGTTCAAAAAACCGTTATGCATCCAGTAACGCACGAAGGGATGGCCGGTCGCCCCCTCGGACTGCGCGATCTCGTTTTCATGGTGAGGAAAGATCAGGTCATGGCCGCCGGAGTGGATATCCAGCGTATCACCCAGGTACTCGGTGCTCATCACGCTGCACTCAATGTGCCAGCCTGGCCGGCCCTGTCCCCAGGGGCTGTCCAGGAGGGTTCGCCGGGCTTGGCGGCCTTCCACAGCGCGAAATCAGCAGGCGATCTTTTCTCATCCTCCACGTCCACGCGCGCGCCTTCTTCCAGGTCTTCCAGGTTCTGGCCGCTGAGCTTGCCGTACTCGGGGAAGGAGGCGGTATGGTAGTATACGGTGCCGTTGCTCTCATAGGCCATGCCCTTGCTGATCAGCCGCTCAACCATGGCAATGATCTGGGGGATGTGCTCGGTCGCCCGGGGATGAACCGTAGCCGGCCGGATGCCCAGCGCCTGAGCGTCCCTGTAGTATTCCGCGATGAAGCGGTCGCCCAGCTCCTTGACCGTCACACCCTCTTCATTGGCCCGTCTGATCATCTTATCGTCGATATCCGTAAAATTCTGCACAAAGGTCACCTTGTACCCCTTGTACTCCAGATACCGCCTCAGCACATCAAAGATAATAAAGGGACGCGCGTTGCCGATGTGAAAATAATCGTACACCGTCGGCCCGCAGGAGTAAATGCTCACCTCACCGGGCTTGATCGGCACAAACTCTTCCTTTTTTCGGCTTTGGCTGTTGTAGATTTGCATGGTGTTACCTCTTCTCTTCACTTTCTGTCTTTACGTTATCCTGCCATATCAGTCCCGGGTATGTGCCAGCAACTCCTGCTGGATGTCAACCGGGGGCATCTCCTCTGCAACCCGTTCATAGCGGTCATTCTCT
>JAEWRJ010000112.1 GCA_023460055.1 Bacillota bacterium
GGGCTACCCTGGCCCGCTCCCGCAGGCCGTTTAACAGCCAGCGCTCCTTCAGCCGCGTCTTCTGCTCCAGGCAGAAGAGCTTGTAGCGGATGGCCACACCGGACAGGTTGCCGGCGAAGCGCTCATCCGAAAAATCCGGCGTCATGGAAAACTTGTGGATATCCTCCGCCAGCGCCTTGCGCAGCACGTCGATGTCCTTCTCCATGGGGTTTTTCACCAGCCATTCGGCCTTGGCGTCGCTGTCGGGCAGGCTGAGGGTCCTGTCCTGGCGCAATCTCTTGAGCCCGCCACGGAAATCGTAGATATCCTCCGACGTCCCCACGCCCGCCACCCCGGTCAGCACCAGCAGCGCATCGGCGAACTGTATCCTGTCGTTCACCCGGTCGCTTCCCAGTAGGTCGTAGGCATCGATCTGCCCCAGCACCTCCTCAAAGTCGCAGCGCTCCTCCTCGTTGTTGCGGTACTCCACCATCGGCACGCGGGTAAAGGGGTTATCTTCCCGGATGGGTTCTCCCTCCGGAATACCCCTCCTCAGCCGCCAGCTTAGCGTCCGGCCGGGCAGGTACACCGCCGCCATGCCGCCCGCTGCCCTGCCACGGGCATCCCGCTCCGCGCTGAGCAACACGCCCATCAGGGGCCGGTGCTCTACCGTGTCGTCATAGACCACGAAAGCGCTGCGCGGGTCCGGCGCGCATAGTTTCAGGCCGCCCTCCCCCTCATAAAACAGCGTCACGCCCCGGCCAAAGCCCGCCTGCTGCGTGACCAGCTCGGTATCCGCCTGCTCGGCCCCGGCCTTGCGGTACAGCGCCTTCAGCGCCTCTGTCCCCTCCGGCCGGGTTTCATCCCGGTATACCACCGGCTCGCTGAGCAGAAAGCCCGCGGAAACCTGCGTGATGTAGCGGGGAAAGCCGTAGGCCAGCCGGGTATTGGCCAGCCCCTCCGGCCGCTCGCGCATCAGGATATCGCCCCTGCCCTGCCGGTAGCGCCACAGCCTTTCCAGCCTTGGCAGCCCCTGCTCAAACTCCTCGATCACCCCGCGCAGCAGCTCCCGCGCGCCTTCCCCCTCCTTTCCCAGGTATTTTCGGTCCCTTGTGATCAAGCGATCCCTCCCTTCCGAGGAAATATTAGGAACATTTGTTCTCTTTTCCCTCGAAAGGATCGTAGCACAGGGGGGCGGGGTGACATCAAGTGACATGGACTGACAACTTTGTTGACTTATGGGCACGTAAAATTTGCTGTTTCAGCTTTGAGACGACCTTTTATTTATGGGCCGTATTGCGAAACTAATCATAAGAAGTCATGAGGGATATTTTATTCCATAAGGCACAGTATTTAGTAGAATTGCATATATGCATCACTTATAGGTCTAATATTATTTGGGATATTATGAACACTTTATTCTGATACATCAATTTTCCAAAATATTCAGGGAAAGATAGTCGAGAAATCAATATCTTCTATAATATATTTTTGTTTATTTGAACTTATCGATAGATTAGTGTATTATACTCAGAAGCTTATCTGGCGGCATGAAAGGAGACCGACATGAAAAAAATGATGAAGGCAGCGTTGGCCATACTGGCAGCGCTCTGCCTGATGCTCCCTGTTACATCGTTTGCCCAGCCGGCTGACTATACCGGGGAATGGGTATGTACGGCTGTTGATATGGGCGACGGCGTGCTGCTCAAGGAGTATGAGGGGATCGCAGTCAGCGAGTTGATGCGCCTGAGCCTTGACCAAAGCGGCGGGCTTACGGTGAACTCCCTGGGGCAGACCATCCCCGGCACCTGGACCGCTCAGGATCAGGGAATCACCGCTCTGATCGATGGGCAGCAGGTGGTATTCAGCCTGAATGATGGCAAGCTGGTCAACACCGATAACGGCGTCACCAGCTACCTGGAGCGCCAGCCCGCTAAGCCTAAACCCGGCGGCCTGCTCTCGCTGCTGGCCGGCAGGAAATATGAAGGAAAATGGATATCAACAGCAGTTGACGAGGGTGACGGCGTGCTGTCGCCGGCCTTAGACGGCATGCTCATCGATGGGCTGTTTATCATTGATATCCGCGGTGACGGAACCTTCCTGTTCAGCTCCACGGGGGACGAAGATAAAGGCCAATGGGAGGAGATCGAGGGCGGCATCAGGGTCACCGCAGACGACGAATCCATAGTCATATTGCTGGTGAACGGCCAGCTTGCGTTGGAGGCCGACGGGAGCACCGTCTACTTCCGCCGCGATACCCAGGCCCCGGTATCAACCCAGACGCCTATGGAAACCCCGTTACCGGAGCAATCCGGTACGCGGATTGCCGGCCTTTGGCAGGCCATGTCCTATGAGATGCAAGGCTTCACCATGGATATCAAGATGGTGTTTCCCGATGGCCTCGTGATGGAACTGCGGGAAGACGGCACGGCGCAGGCGCAGATCACGCCTGACTATGCCGAAAAATTTACCTGGTCAGGGGAAGGCGGCAGCCTGGCCTTCACAGGCTCCTATGTGCTGATCACCCCCGTGTATGATGAAGCCAGCGGGGAACTGCGGGTCAACTATGGTTCCGACGCCGCCACCATCCTGTTTAAGCGGGCGGGGCCGACGGACACGCCGGCTGTCATACTCTTCACATTCCCGCCTACGCCCGAGCCCACGGAGGAACCGACCCTGGCCCCGGCACCTCAGGATACGCCGAAGGCAGAGAACGCCGACGGGCGGGCGGTCACCAAGCTCTTCACCCTGCGCCTGGAAGGCGACAACTGGACCGAAAACACTTCCTGGCGAAGCGACTGGGATGACTATGTATCCGTCCGCTACGAACTGACAGATGAAGGCGGGACGATGATCGCGGCCCTGAACCTCTCAGCCAGCGTGGAGAGGGTGCGCAACTACCGCGACAAGCTGAAAACGCTCAAAGGCTATGCTGCCAAAGAGGGAAGGGACAGCCTGGATGAAACGCTCATTGGCGGCTTCCCCTTCCTTGGAACAAGCTATGAAAACTGGGGCTGGAATTATACGGAGTACGCCGCCCGGGCCATCAGCGAAGGCGTCACCATGACCATCACCATCGAGCAGCCGCAGAAGATCGGCGACAATCTGCAGGCGATACTGGATTCCATCGCCTACACGCTGCCGCAGGTAAGCCCGCCCAATGTGGACCCGCCCTTGCCTGAAGACGGCGAGCGCTACGCCCCCTCCCCCCAGGCCGTTCCCCTGGGCGATAAAACACTTTCGGCAGAGTGGCTGAAGACAGATCAATCCATCCTGCTTGACAGCATCTTCTCAAACAGCATCCTGCATACGAATAAGCGCCTTTACGCCCTCACGGGAAATACCCTTCACGCTTTCGCGCTGGAAAACGGCGCGCTCAGCCCCGCCCCCGAATACCCCGGCGGCGGGATGCAGCTGCCAGACGAGTTTGAATACCTGTCCGCCGGCAAGGATGGCATGCTGTTCGCGTCTCAGGGCATATTCAACACCCTGGCGATCCGGGACGGGGCAATCATCAAGGATAATCCCCTCTCGGGCTACCTTGTGACCCATCCCTCGGGAGACTGGGGCCTGACCTTCTGGGCAAACGCCGATCCCACGTATGTCACCCCGGACGCGGAAGGGAGCCTCAGCGCAAAACCCTGGGTGCTCTCCGGCCTCTCCGATCCCGCCGCGCGCAAGGGGCGCTTCAGCATGATCGGCTGCGTCGCCATCACGCCTGACCGCGTCTATGTCGCGGGCACAGACGTGCTGGAAGGGGATGCCCAGCGAGTGGCCGTATATGATTTGGACGGCAATGAACTGTTCACCTTCGGCGGCGCTGATTGGACAGCGGATGACGCCTTCGGCTCCGTGACCGGCATCATCCAGACCGGGGACAGCATCCTGGTGATGGACGGAAACTACAGGGCCTTCAAGCTGTTCGACCTGCAGGGCAACTTCCTGGGCATGGCGGACTGCGATAAGCTGCTGGGCACCGACTATCCCTGGCTGACCTCCATCGTCCCCTACGAGGGGGGCGCAATCGTAGCGGCTTCCCAATCGCGGGCGGATGAATCCGGTGATGAGCTGCTGCTGTTCTCCATACAAGGATTCTGATCAGTCTCTTCTTTGAAAACAGGGGACCCGGCGCGCTGCCGGGTCCCCTGTTTTACAGATCATGGGTACTTTGCTCAGTCCTCTTTCTTCCTGACCGGGATCCAGATCTCGCTGTAGTAGTTCGGGTCTTCGGTACCCAGCTTGAACTCCCCCGGGTCCGAGTACATCTCGATGTTGAAGCCGTCGGCCACTTCGTACTCCTTGCTGGCCGGCAGCCACTCGGAGAAGATGCGGCGGTTCACATCCTGCAGCGCGCCGGGCATCGGCCCCTTGCAGGGGAAGACCGCCCAGGTGTGCTTGGGTATGCTGCGGTGCACCAGGCCTTCCGGGGTCTCCTTCCAGGGCTTGTAATCGTCCGCGATCAGGTATTCAAACGAACCCGGCGCGCTGGTCCCCTCAACGCATACGCCGTACATCCCGACCGACATGCCCTGTTCGCTTGACATGACTTCGTCCCAGAACTTCGGGATCTGTTCAAACGCGTCCTCATATCTGAACGTCCTCCCCGCCCCGGTCACCGTGAAGCTCTCTTTTTGCGTGATCTTGTAATCCATACCTTCCACCGCCTTTCAGCCGCATTATAGCACCGCCCGAAACCGCCTGCACGACTTTTTCGGTCAGGTTTTGTCCGGATGATGGAGGGCGCGCGGGATTCGGATTTTTCTTCCATTGATATAGATATAAGAAGGTTTAAGCGCGCAAATGCAGAGTATAATGTTGTAGGTTACAACCATTATGGAGGGAGGTGCTGAGATTGCTGGTATGTGATATCAGCCTGACGCATAAGTACGGGAAGCAGACACTCGACGCGCGCCTGTCCCCTTTTCATGTGTGCTGGCAGGAGATGGTCGTGCTGATGGCCGCTCACAGGAGTCCGGATGTCACAAGCGCCCTGCTGTCCAAACTTTTGCAGACAGACAAGGGCAACGTGACCAAGCTGCTCAACAGCATGGAGAGCAAGGCCCTCATCACCCGTGTCCCCACGCAAAAGGATCAGCGGCGCAAAGCGCTGCGCCTGGCCCCGGCAGGCGAGACTCTTCTGCCCGATCTGTACAGGGTCATGAGCGAGTGGGAAAGCGAATGCCTGGAAGGCCTGAGCCCGGAAGACAGGGAGGGATATCAGCGCCTGAGCGGCACGGTGATCAGCAACCTGATGCGGATGAATGAAGAAAGCCGCGGCCCTGCGGCAAATAAGGAAGACTGAATCTCCTAAAATGGAGATCACTGCATAAAAAGAGAGAGAGGGTTTCACGATGATCAAGCGTTTCCTGGTGACCGCCCTGGTGTTCCTGCTCATTGATATTGTCTGGCTGGCCTTCATATCCCCCAAGCTGTATAAAGCAAACATCGGCCATCTGATGAGCGACAAGGTCAACTTCATCGCCGCGGGCGTGTTCTACCTGCTGTATGTCGGGGCGCTGCTCTACTTTGTGATCGACCCGGCCATCGCAGGCGGCAGCGTGTGGCAGGGCATCTGGCGGGGGGCTTTCCTGGGCCTGGTGATGTACGCCACCTATGATCTGACCAACCTGGCCACCCTGAAGGATTGGCCGCTGAAGATCACCATCATCGATCTGATCTGGGGCACCTTTATCACCTCCGCGACCAGCGGCATCGTCACCCGTATTTTCATATAATAGGAGGATCCTATGCAGACAATGATTGCGCCCAGGGCCTTTCACAGCGCGCTGCTGCGCGGCGCGCAAAAGGTCGAGCGCATGCGTGAAGAGCTCAACCTCATCAACGGTTTCCCCGTGCCCGACCGCGATACGGGCAACAACCTGGCCTATCTCATGCAGCAGATCAGAAGGCAGCTTCTGCCCAGCGAATCCTTTGCCGAGCTCTTGTCAAAGCTCAGCGAGGCCTCCTTGTTTGGCGCCAGGGGCAACAGCGGGGCTATCTTCTCCCAGTATTTCGCCGGCTTCAAAGAAGCCGCCGCCGATGTGAAGGACAGCGTGGCCGCGGCGCTTCCCCTTCAGGTGCTGGCTCAAATGTTCAAAGCAGGCTATACCTTTGCCTACAGGTCGATCCAGCAGCCCAGGGAAGGAACGATCCTCAGCGCGATGCGCAGCTTTGCCGACGGCTTCCATGGCCTGCTCCTTCAGGGCGCCGACCTGCTGCAGGCCGCTGAAGGCGCTCTCTACGATCTGCGCCATACCGTGCGGCAGTCAGCCGGCATCCTGCCCCAGCAGCGCGCGCTGAAAGCGCCGGACGCGGGCGCGATGGCCTTTCTCTATTTTGCCGAAGGCTTTCTGAACGCCCTTCTGGGCCGCGAGGAGGCGGAGAGCGAAGCTTACATCACCATGCTGGCAGGGGTTGCCGCTGACATGGCCGATGACGTTTATGTTGAGCACAGCCCTGACGAGCAGTCAACCTATCGCTACTGCACGGAAGTGCTGGTGAAGCTCACAGGGGAGAATGATATCCATGAAGGGATGAAAGCGAAGCTGGCGGCGCTGGGCGACAGCATGGTCGTCTCCCGCTCCGGCGGCATGGCGCGCGTGCACCTGCACACCGATACGCCCCAGAAGGCCGTGGACCTGATGGAAGAGCTGGGCACCCTGCTTGAGGTAAAGGCCGATGACATGCGCATGCAGCAGGCGCTTGCCCAAAAGCATCCGGGCAAGACCGCGCTGGTGATCGATTCCATTGCCGATGTGCCTGAAGACAGCCTGGGTCCGGACGTATACTGCCTGCCCCTCCATCTGCTGATCGACGGGGTCTCCTTTCAGGACAAGCGCACGATCTCCCAGGAGAGAATGAAGAGGTCCTCCGGCAGGATGACCAGCAGCCAGGTCAACCTGGAAGGCATCAGGCAGTTTCTTGACCCCATCCTGGCCAGCTACGACAAGGCGCTGATCCTCACCGTATCCTCCAAAATGTCGGGCCTCTACGCGCGCTACAGCGAGTACATCGCGGCCAACCCAAAAGCCTCCGTCTATCTGGTGGATTCGCTGGTCAACTCAGGCGCGCAGGGCCTGCTTGCCCGGTTCGCGGCAGACCGCCTGCATGAGGGCGAAGAGCCCGGGGCAGTCGCGCAGGCGCTGGAAGCCTTGCGCAGGAGGACCAAGATACTCGTGTCGCTGCCCAGCCTGAAGGCCATGGTCGCCTCCGGCCGGCTGAGCGGGCGGATCGGCGGCATCCTGATGAGGATCGGGTTTTTACCGCTGGTCACCATCAACGCCCACGGCGAGGGCGCCATCACCGGCCTGTCCTTCTCGCGCAAGCGCAGCGACAAGCTGCTGCTTAACAAGCTGCGCCCCGGCAGCATCGAGCGCTATGCCCTGGTGCACGCGGGCGATGAACAGCGGGCACGGCGGGCGGCAGGCGATATCAAAGCGCGCATCGGCATGGATCCTGACTATATCTGCGAGATATCAAGCGTGGTCACCAATTTCGCGGGCGAAGGCGCGTATGCGGTCGCCTACATTGAAAAAGAAAAGGATGGGAAGAAGCCGCTATGAAGTATGTTTTGGTGTATCTTTTCCTGCTGGGCGCGTTTTCCGCGGTTTTCCTCATCGGCAAAAAGAATAAAAAGCATGACTATGTCGATATCCTGTGGGGTTCGGGCTTCGCGCTGTCGGCGCTGATCTCCTGGCTTCTGGGTCCCAAATCCCTGCCCGGCGGGGTCATGACCCTGCTGACCTGCGTATGGGGTGCCAGGCTCAGCCTGCACCTTGCCCGCCGGAACATCGGCAAGCCCGAGGATTTCCGCTACAAAGCCATGCGCGACAAGTGGGTGGATCGCTTTGAGCTGGTCATGTTCTTTAAAAACTACATGACACAGTTTTTGATCAACGTGATCGTGGGTTTCCCGGTCGTGTATATCAACCTGGAAGGTGCGCCCAAGACCGGTCTGACGCTCTGGCTGGGCCTGATCGTCTGGGCCGTCGGATTCTTCTTTGAAGCGGTGGGCGACGAGCAGCTTCGGCGCTTCAAAGCCCGGCCCGACAGCCGGGGCAAGCTGATGACCGAGGGCCTGTGGGCCTGGACGCGCCACCCCAACTACTTCGGCGACGCCGCCATGTGGTGGGGCATATACCTCATCAGCCTCTCGGGCGATTTGGGCCGGGCGTGGCTGATCTTCAACCCGCTGCTGATGACCTACATGCTGCTGTATGTATCCGGCGTTCCGCTGCTTGAAAAGAAGTACAAAGGCCGCGCGGACTGGGAAGCCTATACCCGGCGCACAAGCAAGTTCTTCCCCCGGCCCCCG
>JAEWRJ010000113.1 GCA_023460055.1 Bacillota bacterium
ATGGGTGATAGACGCTACCCTCTGAGCATCCTCAGACAGTTCCTTTACTGTGGCACATAGCCTGTCAAGCACTGCTTCCAGGCTTTTGAAGATTTCATTGCAGAAGCCTTTTTCACGTATTTCGTCCCATATCATTTCGATGGGGTTAAGCTCCGGGGTGTATGCCAGTAAGGGACACAATTCGATGTTGTCCGGAACGATCATGATGGAAGAATGATGCCACGCGGCATTGTCCAGCAACAGCAAGATATAGTCATCCGGATAGGCTTTGGATAGCTCAGACATGAACACATTCATGCAGTCGGTGTTGGCATAGGGCATCACCAGGATGAATAATTCCCCGTCCAGCGGGGACACAGCGCCGTACAAGTACCGGTATTCCCTGATGTGGTGGCAGGGGACTGTCGGGCGGATTCCTTTCTTGCACCAGCATCGCTTGTGCTTATTGATCCGCCCGAACCCAGCCTCGTCCTGGAACATCACTCGAAGCTTTGGCTGGGCCTTTTTCAGGATTTTGACCTTCTCCGTGATTTTTTTTATAAGCCTCGATGGCTTCGTCGCTTGCCTTCTTCTCATGCCTGCTTCGAGGCATGACCTTGCGCCATTGGTGGCGCTGCAGCAGGAAATAGATCATATTGCGAGTCACCGGATGACCGACTCTTTCCTCATATGCCCGATGAATCGCCCTTGTCTCAATGACATGGCCAGCCGCGCCAAGCTCTTCGAATTCCCCGAGAAAGGCTTCTTCCTGCTCTCTGGTCATGTATCGGTGTTCATGATGGTGCTGCACACCTACGATGGCCTCTATGCCTTCCTTTTTGAATCTGGCAATGATACGGTTGACATTGGTCGCATGAAGCTCCGCTATCCTTCCCGCTTCATCGCTACGCATCCCATGAATGGCCTTGAGCTTCAGCGCTAGTAATCTCTTGCTTACGTGAGGCGGATGCTCTTCCTTTTGTGCTGCCAGGATGATTGCTTTCTCTTCCTCTGTAAATTCGGTTCGTTTTACGTTCATGCTCTCCACCTTTTTCTGGGTTATTTGCATGAACATTATACTTTTTATTTCATCATTATGAAAGTGTTAACGTTTGGGATTAGTATCACACAGAGACTACTAATAAAAAGTCAAGCGGGCAGGAACGGGTAATAAGAGAAAATATGAGTTTGGCGTCTTTTCCTTGGAAAGGCAACTTAAACAAGCCACTGAGCAGCGAGAGAAAGTGCAGGCGGCAGGCCGGGAGGTTGAGAAGTGCAGGTTTAGTTGTTGTCTAGGGCATCCAGATAAGCCCTGACGGAAGCATAGTATCTGCGCAGGAACTTATTGGCGGAGGCCATCATGTAGACCTGATACTTCTTGCCCTCAGAACGCTTTTTCGCCATATACTGGTAGATCGGTTCCTCAGCGGGAGAACACATGTTGATCACATTCATGACAAGGAAAAGGGTCCTTCTCAATGCGGGAGAGCCGCGTTTGGAGATGCTCCTGCTTGAGATATTCACCTGGCCGGATTGACAGGGAGGGGCATCGATGCCGGCAAAGGCAACGAGTGCCTTTTTGGAATGAAAGCGGCGGACATCACCGATCTCCGCCATGAGCTGAGGGCCGAGGGCAGGGCCGGCACCGAACATGCTCATCACGACAGGATACTCGGGCAAAGAAGATGCTAAGGACTGCATCTGCGCGCGAACCGTGGCCAGAGAAACGAGGTTTGTCCGCAGCTGGGAGACTGCTGTGTCAATGAGCACTTTGACGGGCTCAGAGTCAGGTGAGACAGGGACGCAATTCAAAGCGAAGGCATGGATTTTCTTCGCCTTATCCAGACTGAACTGATAGCCATGCTTAACGCACCAACGCTGGTACCTGGTGATAAAGACACGCTCAGACAAGCGGCGCACACAGTCACAGTGCCGGAAGACAGCAACGAAATCGACCCACTTCAGGCTGCCGTCAGAACGTACAGGACTTGAGAAGAGATCGTTGACACCGGGGAAGTATTGATCCATTAAAGAGATGAGATTGTTCTTGAACATTGAACTTGTTTTGCTATACTCTTGATACTGCCTGTAGCAAGTCTTAAGCAATTGCCGGGCAGGCTCCTGGGGCACATACCTGGGCAGGTCATTCCAATATTGAAGACCATAGCTTGCGATCTTCAGAGCGTCCTTTTTATCGGTCTTGCCCCGTCTGACAGAGTTGTTCCCGTAGCCATGAATGAGAATGGGATTGACTACGGAAACATAGAAGCCCGCATGGTCAAGCAGCCGGGCTATGGGTAGATGGTAACTGCCTGTAGCTTCCATGACCACGTGGGTCTCACCGCCCAGAGATTTGAGCTTGTCGCAAAGCAGGGTCAGGTCATGGCCGGTGTGGTGAACCTCGAAGGGCTTGAAAACCTCTTCACTGCCGGGACGCATGACTGCAATCATGCTCTTGCCTTTGGAAACATCGATACCTACGGTGTGCATTCTTGTTCCTCCAGTAGATTAATAGGGACCGGATCCATCTTGATCTCGTTGCGATTCAATCTATTGGTCAACACGAACTCCCCGGCAGAACCGATGGCTCAACCTACTCAACCGAACGCTGCAACAAGAGGATGGCTGACAGTCTCCGTGACGGACATGGAAGCCCAAAGCACTGATGGTCAGCCGGTCTCCTCTTATTGTAGCTTAGGAACGAGAAAGGCAGGAATGGCGAACTGGCTGCTCGCCTTTCCTGCCCAAAGTTATTGTAATAGACACAGAGGAGACAGAGGCGGCGGAACAAGCCCGCCTTTTCACAGAGGAAAATTCATAAGAAGTTTCAGGCTTTGACTTACTTTCTTACTTTCATCCTATGGTTCGGCTGAGGCCGGAATAGAGGACAAAGAGGGGAACTGCTTTCCAGTTCCCTGCACAGAGGGGATACGAAGAACCCAGGAGTACTCCCGATCTTTCTCCGTGGAAACGGCTGTGAAGCAGCCGGCCCTGTTTCCTCTGTTCCCGCCGCAGCCGAGTAAAACGGAAAAGCAGATGATAGAGCGATAAAACCAGCTGCTTCTTATAATTTTCCCTCTCTGTGCAAGGCAGGCTTGTCCTGCCGCCTTCGTTTCCTGTGCGAGCCGTAATCTATTCCGTCTCTTGCTCCATGATGTATAATGCATGGTGTAGACGCTGACGCGTCATCGGGGGTGAAGGCATGATCGAGTTCGGCACAGGCGGATGGCGGGGCATTATCGGCAAGGATTTTATCTATGACAATATTTGCAGGGCGGCGCAGGGGATCGCCGATATGATCAAGGAGGACGGCCGGCAGGCGACGCCGGTGATGCTGGGCTTTGACCGCCGCTTCCTTTCCTTTGACGCGGCGCAGTGGATCGCCCAGACACTTTGCGCCAACGGCATCACCGTCTGGTTTATGAAGCGCACGGCGCCTACGCCGCTCATCATGCACACGGTGATGGCGCGGGGGCTTTTCTATGGGGTGCAGGTGACAGCCAGCCACAACCCGGCCAACTACAACGGCATCAAGCTGATCGTGCAGGGCGGCAGGGACGCGCAGGAAGACGTGACCCAGCGGCTGGAAAGCATGATCGAAAAGGCTGAAAAGGAGAACAGGCAGCCCGAAACCATGCCCTTCAGCCTGGCCGAAGAGCAGGGGCTGATCGTATACAACAAGAATCCCTTCAACGATTTTATCGACAGCATTCAGGAGAGGATCAATATGGCGGCCATCCGCGAGCGCGGCCTGCGGATCCTCTTTGACCCGATGCATGGAAGCGGCGCGTACCCTTTGATAGCGCTGCTGTACACCGCGCGCTGCACGGTGGACCTGATCAACTTAAACCGCGACGCCTACTTTGGCGGGCTGATGCCGGCACCCGGCGAGCAGAGCCTGCATGAGCTGCGCAGCAAGGTGACCTCGCGGGGCTATGACATGGGCATTGCCTTTGACGGCGACGGCGACCGCCTGGGCATCATCGACGCGAACGGCCGCTATATCACGGCCAACGAAGTCCTGGTGGTGCTCTACTACTACCTGCATGAGCACAAGGGCTGGAAAGGCCCGGTGGTACGCAACATGTCCACCACGCATATGCTGGACAAGCTGGCAAAATCCTTCGGCGAGGAGTACTACGAGGTCCCCGTGGGCTTCAAGCATATCTCAAAGAAGCTGGAGGAGACGAATGCCGTGCTGGGCGGCGAATCCTCCGGCGGGCTGACGGTCAGGGGGCATATCCCCGGCAAGGATTCCGTGTATGCGGCGGCCCTGTTTGTGGAGGCGGTCTCTGTGCTGGGCAAAAGCCCGTCTGAGATCATGGATGAGCTGTACGGGATGCTGGGCAGGCATGTGATGCTGGAAGACAGCCTGGCCTTCACGCGCGAAGAGGAGGCGGCCGTACGCCGGGATATTCTGGAAGAGCGGAACCTGCCGGCCTTTGACCGGGCGATAGAGCAGGTCACCTATGAAGATGGCTGCAAGGTGTACTTCACGGATGGCAGCTTTGCCGTCTGCCGCTTCTCGGGCACCGAGCCGCTCATCCGCCTGTGCGCCGAAGCGGCGGATGAAGCGCAGGCGCGGGGCTGCATCGAGGCGTTCATGCGGCATATTGAAGGGCTGCTGGAGAGATAAGGCCGGAGATAGGTAGATCAGTAAAAAACGGCACAAAAAAACGAGATGTCTTTTCATCTCGTTTTTAAATACCACCATGCCTGAAAGCGTATAATACTGATGAGGAACTTTAACGCATCCAAAGCGTTGAGTAATTTTGACTCCGCGCAAGGAGCGGGAGCGCAGGCGTAGCAGCGCTACGTCAAGCTGCCGGCGACACAGCGCCGAGGCAAAAGGACCAACGCGACGATGCGTTTAAGTTTGGAATCAGTATCACTTGACCGATCCCAGAATACCTTCCACGAAATTCTTTTGCAGGGTAAAGAAGATCACCAGCATCGGGATGGTGGAGATGGTGACGACAAGCATGATGACGCCGTAATCCAGCACATACCCGCCGCGGAAACTGGCCGCGTAGATGGGCAGCGTCAACTCATTGGGGTTTTGCAGGACGACCAGGGGCCAGAGGTAGCTGTTCCAGGCGTTCATGAACGTTACAATGGCCGCCGCCGCGTAGGTGGGCTTCATAACGGGCACAAACATCTTTAGGAAGATGCGGAACTCCCCAAGCCCGTCGATGCGGGCGGCCTGTACGATCTCAAAGGGGAAGGTCTGCGCAGCCTGGCGGAACATAAAGATCAGGAAGACCGTCGCGATGCTTGGCAGCATAAAACCGGCGACTGAGTTGATCAGGCCTGCCTGTGAAAACATGCGGAACAGGGGGATCAGCGTGGCCGCTGGCGGGATCATCATGGACAGCATCAGGATGCCCATGACCCGGTTCTTCCATTTATCATGAAATATCACAAAGCCATAGCCCGCCAGGGAACTGATGAACAGCGAGGCAAGGGTGAGCAGGCTCGCGTTGCGTACAGAGTTGTAAAAAGCCGGGCCGATCTTTCCAGCCTCGGTCAGCGCTTTCCAGTTCTCTATCAGGTAGTTTCCGGGCAGCATGTGCCCCTTGATGATATCCGTCGTGTTATTGGTGGCCGCGGAAAGCATCCAGTAGAAGGGAAAGGCGGAGATGAAGGCCACCAGGATGAGCACCAGGTGCTTGAACAGCCTGGCCGGACGCAGAACAAAGCGTTTTTTAAACTTCTTCTGTGTCATACGCTCCGATCCCCCACTTTCATCTGCAGGAAGGCCAGAGCCGCCACCATCACAAAGATCGTAAACGCCATGGAGGCCGCGTAGCCAAAGCGCGGCACCTGCTCAAATGTAAGGCGGTAAATATAGAATGACAGGGAGGCCGTGCCGATGCCCGGGCCGCCCGCCGTCATGATGCGCACCTCGTCAAACAGCTGCAGGGTGCCGTTGGTGGACAGCACCGTCGTGAACAGGATGATCGGACGCAGCAGCGGCAGGGTGATCTTGAAAAACTGCTGCGTGGCCGAAGCGCCGTCAATGCGCGCGGCTTCGTAGACCTGCGTATCGATGTTCTGCAGACCGGCCAGGTAGAAGACCATGTTATAGCCTGTCCAGCGCCACAGCATGGTGATGATGATCACCGAGCGGGCGTAGGCGGCGTTTGTCAGGAAGGGGATGGGTTCTTTGAGCCAGCCCCAGTTGATCAGCAGGGTATTGATCAGGCCGTTGTTTGAAAACAGCTGCAAGAATATCATCGAACAGCTGACCAGGCTGGTGGCGCAGGGCAGAAAGATCAGCGTGCGGTAGATGCCGCGGCCCATCAGGCGCTTGTCATTGAGCAGGCTGGCCAGGATCAGCGCCAGGATCAGCATGATGGGCACCTGGATGATCAGGTAATAGAAGGTATTGCCCAAAGCCGTTGTATAGGTGTTGTCTTTGGGCAGGCGCTGGTAGTTGGCCAGACCGCCGAACTTGAGGTTGTTGCCCGTCCCTGTCTGCAGCGACAGCGTAAAGGCCTGTATCATGGGATAAAATGACATCACCACGATCAAAATAACGGCCGGCATGATGAACAGCCAGCCCTTTCGGGCGGTGATCCGATCCAGCCCGCCGCGCTTTTTTGAGGCATTGTATGTCGTCATGCCCTCGCTCCTTCCCTGATAAGCAAAAGAGAGGCCCCGCGGGATCCTTGTACCGCGGGGCCTCCGCTGGCTTATTCCATGATGAACTCAACCGCGGACTGGGCGTCGTTAAGCGCCTGCTCAACCGTCGCGCCGTTTGAGATGGCCTCAATGGCGTTGACGATTTCATCGCGGGCTTCGTAGTTGTACACGCCGTACTTGACCAGCGGTACATGGGCGGAATAGCTCATCAGGTCTTCAAACACCTTCTGGCCGCCAAAGAATGGATGGGGCTGGGCATAGGCTTCGCCAGCCGCGGCGGGCAGGTAGGTGGCGATGGCGCCGGAGGACTGCAGGATGGTCTGGTAGAAATCGACGCTGGCGCCGAAGGTCTTGGTCAGGAAGTCCACGGCGATCTCGGGGTTCTTGCTGGAGGCGGGCA
>JAEWRJ010000114.1 GCA_023460055.1 Bacillota bacterium
GGCCGCCACCCTGCGGGGAACCGCCGACGGCACCGCCAAGCTCTCCGTCCGGGCTGTCCCCGGCTGCGATGCCACCATCATCGCCCGCCGGTTCGGCGGCGGCGGCCACAAAGGCGCCGCCGGCGCGAATATGAGTATGCCCCTGGCAGAAGCCGCGAAGCAAGTAGAAGCGGCTCTGCTGGAATTGACAATGGACAATTGACAATTTTTACAAGCGGTCAGGTGTGTCGAATAACGCTCATTTCTACTGTAGGGGAGGCATTCATGCCTCCCGGGAACGCGGTACGAATTCGTCGGGGCGCAGATAAAACCCGCCCCGCTCCCGCCGGGAGCCATGAATGGCTCCCCTACAGTAAGTTTTAAGTGCTCTGAATCAGAGAAAGGAGAACGCCCATGAATGGGATTGTGATTGTGGACAAGCCTGCCGGGTGGACGAGCCAGGATGTGACTGCCCGCTTACGGCGGGTGTTCCAGACCCGGCGGATTGGCCACGGGGGGACGCTGGATCCCATGGCCACCGGGGTGCTGCCGGTGTTCGTGGGCAGGGCCACCCGGGGGGTAGAATTTTTTGAGCACGCGGAGAAAACCTATGAGACCACCCTGCGCCTTGGAATCACCACGGACACCGAGGACATCACCGGCTCCGTGCTGGAGCGCAGGGAGGTGAACATCACCCGGGAGACCCTGGAATCTGCGCTGGAGGGGTTCCGGGGGGAGATTTTCCAGGTTCCTCCCATGTACTCCGCCCTGAAGGTGAACGGGCAGAAGCTCTGCGACCTGGCTCGGAAGGGTAAGGAGGTGGAGCGCACACCCCGGCCCATCACCATCCATGCGCTGACCCTGCTGGAATTTACCGGGGAAACCGCCCGGCTCCGGGTCCGCTGCTCCAAGGGCACCTATATCCGCACCCTCTGCAAGGACATTGGTGCGGCCCTGGACTGCGGCGGGTGCATGGAGGCCCTGCGCCGCACCGGTGCCGGGGAATACACCATCGACGAGGCCGTGCCTCTGGACAATCTTCTGGAAGCGGAGAATCCCGGGGAATTCTTAAGGGATGTGGACACCATGTTCCGGGGCTTCCCCGCCGTGACCCTTACGCCCAACCAGGAGAAACGCTGCCGCTGCGGCAATTCCTTCTCCCTCCGGCTCCCGGAGGGAACCTACCGGGCCTACAGCCGGAGCGGGGAATTTCTCATGCTGGCCAAGGTGGAAAACAGTGTTATGTCAACAATCAAGAGCTTTTTCGAGGTTTCGCAAGGATGAAGAAATACATTTACGCCCTGGGCTTCTTTGACGGGGTCCACCGGGGCCACGGGGCACTGCTGCGGCGGTGCCGGGAACTGGCGCAGGCCCCTCTGGAGCCGGGAGCCGTGACCTTCCTGGGCCACCCGGATACCCTGGTGCTGGGCATCACCCCGGGGCTCATCAACACAGCCCAGGACCGGAAGCGGCTGCTGGAGGAAATCGGCGGCGTGAACCGGGTGGTGGAGCTGCCCTTTGACCGGCAGCTGCAGGCCATGGCCTGGGATGCCTTTCTGGACATGCTCCGGGAGCAATACGATGCTGCCGGTTTTGTCTGCGGCGAGGATTTCCGCTTCGGCTCCCGGGGCACGGGCAATGCCGAACTGCTGTCACGCTACTGTGAGGAACGGAGCCTTCCCTGGGCCGTGGTGCCGGAGCAGCTGTGCCAGGGACAGCGGATTTCCTCCACCCACATCCGCCGGCTTCTGGAGCAGGGAGATGTGGAGCAGGCAGCGGAATTTCTGGGCCACCCCCACATCCTCACGGGTACCGTGATCCGGGGCCACCAGCTGGGCCGCCGCCTGGGGATTCCCACGGCCAACCTGGCCCTGCCGGAAGGGCTTACGGAGCCCCGGCACGGGGTTTACGCCTGCCGGGTGTGGCTGGAAGGGAGCGCCTACGCCGCCGTGACCAACGTCGGCACCCGCCCCACCGTGGATGGCCGGGGCATCACCGTGGAGCCCTGGATATTGGATTACAGCGGGGATCTGTACGGCAGGGAAATCCGCCTGGAGTTTCTCCGTTTTCTCCGCCCGGAGCGGAAATTCCCCGACCTGGATGCCCTGAAGGCCGAAATCCTCCGCAATGCCGCCGAAACCAGGGATATCGTAAAGAATTGACAATTCACAATTGACAATTATGGTATCCCTTCGGGTGGGATTAAGGATCATCAGTAGTTCGACAAATTGGTGTTTGTCGGGCTGTCGCCAAATTTTCTGTCATTGCGAGAGAGTAGCGCACACTGGTCGTGGCAATCCCCCGGTTGAATGGAACCAGGTACGATTACCACCAAAAATCGCGGCGAGTTCCACCTTATCTGGTGCTTTTCTTTACATTACCTCTCTAACGGGGGTATTGCCACACCACTTAAGCGGACTGGTTCGCAATGACAGCGTTTTTGAGTGTGCATTTTCAAACAACAATTGATCGATGCGGCGGCGAAATTGTCAACTGTCAATTGTCAATTATCAATTCACCAATCCCGTCATATCCTCCTCGCTGCCGCATACCCTTTACGGACAGGAGGGATGTCCCGTGGCGCAGAAGCTGACGCTGGAGGATCGCAACCGGCTCACCATGAACGCGGTGACGGAAGTGGTGAGCTTTGAGGAGAGCACGGTGGTGCTGCAGACGGAGCTTGGCACCCTGGTGGTGCAGGGCCGGGAGCTGAAGCTGAAAACCCTCTCCCTGGAGGGGGGCCAGGTGGCCGTGGACGGGGAGATCACCGCCCTGGTCTACGAGGAGCCCAGATCCCGCCGGGGCTGGTGGGGACGGGGATGACCGCGCCTGCCCTGGCTGCCCGCCGTCTGTGGCTGGCGTTTGTGCTGGGGCTGGGGCTTGGGCTGTGGTATGCCCTGCTCCGGCCCCTTCGCCGCCGCAGCAGCGCCCCGGCAGACACGCTGTTCGTAGTGGCAGCCTTCTGCGCCTGGCTGTATCACAGCTTCGGGGTGTGCCGGGGGGATCTGCGGCTGGGCTACAGCGCGGGACTTCTCCTGGGGGCGGTGCTGCTGGATCGAACCCTGGGCGTGCGCCTGGAGCCGCTGTTTTCCACATTCTGGAAATTCATCGGGAAAATTCTGGAATTTCTCCTTCTTCCCGGCAGGATTTTTTTCGGATTCACGAAAAAAACAGTTGCATCTGGTGGAAAATGGGTTAAAATAAAGTGGAATAACCGTCGGCATTTCCGGCGGAAGCCCGGAGGTGAACCCCATGAATCCAAAAAAGCAGCCCAAGCCCAAGCTACAGGTGGTGGTGCGCTCCAGCTCCGTCGCTCTGAAGATTGCGGTGACGGTGCTGATCGTGTTCTCTATGGCAGCCCTGGCAGCTCTGGCCTGGGTTCGCGGCAGCATCCGCGGCCAGGTGGAAAATCTGCGGCAGGAGGCCGCCGCCATAGAGCAGGAAAATCGGGAGCTGCAGGACAAAATTGACAACCTGGGGTCCGTCCAAAGCGTGCAGGACATCGCCCGGGAGGAGCTGGGTCTGGTGGACCCCAACACCGTCATGATCCAGCCGGAGGAATAGACCACATTTTCAGCAAGTATATGGAGGAAAGAGAGTCAGTATGGAGTTAACCGTTGGAGCCATTGTAGAGGGTAAGGTCAAATCGATTACCAATTTCGGTGCGTTCATCGCCCTGCCGGAGAACAAGACCGGCATGGTACATATTTCCGAGGTGGCCAATGCCTACGTCAGCGACATCCGCCAGCACCTGACCGAGGGCCAGGACGTGAAGGTGATGGTCATCGGCAACGAAAATGGCAAAATCAATCTGTCCATCAAGCGCCTGGAGCCCCGGCCCCAGCGGGATGCCGCGCCCAGAGGCGGAAATAACAATTTCAGGAGCCAGAACCCCCAGCAGCGGCCAAGCGCACCCCGCGGCACCGGCAGACCTCCGGTACAGCCCGCCGCGCCCAAAACCGCGGATCAGCTGTTCGAGGAGAAGCTGAAGGCCTTCATGACCGAGTCCGACAGCAAAATCTCCTCCATCAAGCAGTATTCCGACCACAGAACCAAGAGCAGAAGA
>JAEWRJ010000115.1 GCA_023460055.1 Bacillota bacterium
ACGGCAAATGAAATGGCGGCGTAAAACGGCGGCCTTTTCATCTCTCCCCATATGGGGAGAGATGGCATCTCGATCACACATACATGACTGGTGAAAATGATGGGCAATTAAACTTGCAATCTGCAGGCATTTTCACTGGTGTAAGGCGCGGTTGCATTTTCGGTGGGGATGCTATATAGTAAACCAATTCGTCATTATTTGTAATGATGGATGCAGGATCAGTTCCAACAACCGGAGTGCGCCATCGCGATGCCTTATGGAAACACAAAGGAGCATCTGGCGCTTGAAATAAAGGAATCGATCTTGCGCGGGGGAGTGCATAGTCTTTATGGACAGTGTTGTCTTGATCGATGCGGACTCCCTTGATGAGGAGCTGCATCTTTATGCCTGGGTGAATGCTGAACTTTTGATCCGCAAGTATAAACCGGATCTGGATGAGGTCAGCCTTTCCTTATTTGACAGGATGCTTAGCCTCATGCAAGCTATGGGAGGCGGCAAGGGAGCTGTAAAGCGTATAAAAGCCATCTATGCGCGATTTTTGATTGGGAATTGTTTCATTATTTTGTCTTCTATGATAATTCCATCTGACAGTCCCATTCAGAGGTCATCTTTATGGTATCACGTAACACTTATGTTAAGGCCTGCCCAATGAGCGTCAACTGCTACATGAGGGACGTTAGGCTGCTGTTGCTTTTGAAACTTGGATGTATACATCTGATCCATAGGATGTCCGTTCGATATTAGTATGAGAATAAGTGAAGTTTTCTTCATGGCATTGATACGGAGCTTGATTGAATGACAAACCGGAAACGGAGCTTTATGAATTTGGCCAGCGCCGCGCTGGGGCAGTTATTGGCGATGGCAATAGGTTTTTTACTGCCGAGGCTTTTCATTACCAATTTTGGTTCTGAAATTTACGGTCTTCTAAACTCCGGAAATGATATTCTGGTGTACTTGGCGTTGTTTGAGGCGGGGGTTGGCGCTGTCACATTGCAGGCGCTGTACGGGCCAGTAGCCCAAAGAAAATGGGATGCAATCAGCGGCATCCTATCAGCCACGAACTTTTACTATAAAAAGGCCGGAGTCCTTTATCTCGCTGTACTTTCAACAGTAGCGTTTGCTTATCCGTTAATTGTATCTGTCCCGTTGCCGAACCTGACAGTCAGCCTGGTCATTTTCTTTATTGGGGTACCTCAGGCAGTATCCCTCATTACGCAGGCTAAGTACATTCTTTTACTGAAAGCTGACGGAAGAAGCTATGTGATTACCAACGTAGCAACTGTTATCACCGTCCTAACCGGCCTTGCCAAGATCATCCTGTTGATGAATGGTGTAGATGCCCTGTTGGTGATCATTGCCCAATGCTGCATGTTGCTTGCTCAAGCGCTCATCTTATCTTGGTACACCAAAAAGAAGTATTCTCTGGTTTCTGTTCATGCTGCTCCCGATTATCAGTCTATTTCTCAGAAAAACTATATGTTGATTCATCAGATAAGCGGCTTGGTTTTTCAGAGCACCGATATCATAATATTGACTATGGTGTTGGGCTTGAAGTATGTCAGTGTGTACTCAATCTACAAGCTGGTGATGTCCCAAATCGCAAACATCGTCTATACCCTGCAAAACAGCGTAGACTTTATTCTTGGGCAAACCTATCAGACGGATCGGAAAAAGTTTGTACAGCGTATCGATCAATATGAGTCATGGTTCAGCGCCCTCGCGTTTGCAATCTGCGCGGTGGTATTCTATGTGTTGTATGATTTTGTAGCTTTATATACAAAAGGTGTGCAGGATGTCATATACGCAGACAGAACGCTGGTCCTGCTATTTGTGCTGATCGAACTGCTGACTGTGATCAGGTCGCCTATGCACCAGACAATCAACTATGCAGGGCACTTCAAGAACACCATGCCGCAATCTGTCATTGAATCTGTTATCAACCTAACAGTTTCCTTGATGGCGGTCAACTTTCTTGGGATTTACGGCGTGTTAGCAGGGACGGTCGCAGCGTTGCTGTATCGGACAAACGATATCATCCTTTACGCAAATATAAAACTACTCAAGCGTAGCCCAATGAAAACGTATTTGATTCATGTTCTGAACATCGTCGTTTTTGTCCTGGTTCAACTCCTCTGTCGAGCGATCTTTAGCGACATCATGGACTGGTTTGATTTGTTCAAGACGGCTGCCTTAGCGGGGATCATTGCAGTGCCCCTATTCGTACTCGCTCAGACACTCGCCTGGCCGGATAATCGCGGCAAGTTCCTGCATTATATCAAGAATGGCAGGAAAATGCTTAATCAGGTGCTTGGCCGAGGGAAGTGAATATACGTGGCGCTTATCTTTTTTGTTTACTCTTCCCTCTTTAGTTCCTCAAATCCCCGGATCACCATGTAGCTATAGGGTGCCAGGCCCGGCAGGTTTCTTTCGCGGAATACCAGGGTGTGGGGGATGCCCAGCACCTTGAAGATGGTGCGCGCGAAGCGTTCCGCGCCGAATTCATCCATCTCTTTTTCGATAGCGCCGGCCAGCGCGGCGATCCGGCCTTCCTCGGGGGCTGCTTGCATCGCGTTGTGGTAGTTGGAGCGCAGCAGGCGGTTAAACAGGCGCAGCAGGCCGGTGACGGGCTCGTCACGCCTGAGGATCAGGCGCTCGGCGATGCTGCCTCCGGCGAGTACGCCAAGCACGCCTTGTATATCCTCCATCGGCCGCAGGGCCAGGGCCTGTAGGAAGGCCAGCGCGAAGAGGATCGCGTCCTGGGTGCCTGTGAAGGCGCGGAAGCGCTCGAGCAGGCGCATGAAGATCTCGTCCGTATCCTGCCCCTGATAGCAAAACTTGCGGAAAATGTCATTCGCCTCATAGACATAGCCCTGGCCGATGTGCCTGAACAGGCCGATCTTGGTGAAGGTGTCATCGCTGTTGAGGATATGAAAGAGGGGAAAATCTTCCGGCTTTCCCGGGATATTCGCGGCGGCGACGCTGGGGGAGGCAAAGCCGTAGCCCAGGATGTTGCAGGGAAGGAGGCTCTCCTGCATCTGTCGGTAGAGCCAGACTTGCAAGATGGCCGCCCCCTGGCTATGGCCGGTGGCGAAGATGGTGAACCGGCTGTCCCGCTGCTTCGCTTCCTCCAATATATCCTTGAGTGTCAGGGATTTCAGCCCCAGCAGCGCTGCGGTCTGGTCGAAGGTGATCTTTTCGCTGTTTTCCTCAAACTGCAGTGTGTTGGCCAGGAAGCCTGCATGAAAACCCTCCGGATGAGTGAAGCGGAAGTTGACCTCCCAGTCCATGCGCCGCTTGCCCGTGCCCATGAATCCGATGATCACGGCGAAGCGCCTGCCGCCTATGGGGCGGATCATCGTGATGGCTTTGCCCGTGCGCATGGGGGTTGATTTCCACACCAGGCCGCGTATCTGGCGGATGGTGCCGGCGGATGAGATATGCCGCCGGGCTGCCCGGGGTACCCATTCGTTCAGCATACGCTGGTAGATCGGGCGTTCGGCAAGGGCCGGCGCGGCCACGCCGCCCAACAGCCGATCGTCCGCCTGGATGGAAATATCCGTCCAGCCGGCTTCCAGCCAGGGCTCTACCTCGAAATCGTAGGAAAGGGCGGAAAGCTCCAGCGCGAAGCGCGCCGCTTCCCGGTTGGGGGACCGGGTGTCCCGTGTCTGTGGGTCTAAGAAGCCGGTATCGCTCAGGTCGATCTGCGTAAACTGCCCGTAGCTGGCCATCAGAGAGCTCCTTCGGAAAAATATCGTAACAAATTCGTAATAACTGTTTACATAAGCTTCACAATGTGTTATCCTGTCGCCACCATGAAGAACGGAGTGAACGAACGCATGCGATTCTATAAGCGAGCAACTGCCCTGACCCTGATCCTTTGTCTGGCTTTGGTGCTGGCGCCCGGATCGGCGCAGGCAGCCTATGCCAGTCTGAGGCCGGGGGCGCGCGGCACCGAGGTGCGCGCGATGCAGCAGGCGCTCAGTTCCCTGGGCTATTCGCTTACGGTGGACGGGGCATACGGGCCCTTATCCGAGGCTGCTGTGCGTTCCTTTCAGCGGCAGAACAGCATCAAAGAGGACGGCATCGCGGGCAATCAGACCCTGAGCCTGCTGTACAGGATGGCCCCGGCCTTTGATCCGGGCAGCGGCGCTTCACCAGTATACCCTCCAAGTGAGGGATCTGTCACCCCGTCAGGGCGTCTGGAACTGGGCAGCTTTGGCAGCGAGGTGGCTGCCCTTCAAAATAAACTGAACAGCCTGGGCTATAATTGCGGGCGCAATGACGGCGTATATGACATCGCCACCAGGGATGCCGTCAGCGCTTATCAAACAACTGCCGGCCTCTCGGCCGACGGTGTCGCCGGCGCGCAGACCCTGGCGGCTCTCTTCGGCACCTCCCTGCCTGAAACCGCCTCGTCTACCGCCCCGCCGGCGTCCGGCACGCCCAGCTTGAGCGGCCGGCTGGAACTTGGCAGCAGCGGCAACGAGGTCGCTCTGCTGCAGGCTCGTCTGATCGCTTTGGGCTACGCGCCGGGCCGCACAGACGGCAGCTTTGACGCGGGCACCCGCTCGGCCGTTGTCAACTTCCAGAACCGCAACGGCCTGAAGGCGGACGGCATTGCCGGCCCCTTGACCTTGCAGAAGATTTACAGCGATTCGGCCGCCGGCCCGGCCTCCTCCTCAGGCGGCGGCACGGCCACGGGCACGGCCATTGTTTCCACCGGCAATACAGGTCCGTTGCGTTTTCGCAGCACGCCCTCGTCAGCAGATAGCCGCAACATCATCGGCAGCCTCAACAACGGCCAGGTGGTGGACGTGCTCGACGGGATAGGCACCTGGAGCCGAATCCGCGCGGGCGGCGTCGAAGGCTATGCCATGACGCGCTTCCTGAGTTTCTCGGCGTCTCCCGTACCCTCACCAAGCCCGAGTCCCAGCCCCGTTCCCGGCGATGATGCCGGCCAGCCCACGACCCCGCCGGTTTCCGGCGGCGGCGCGGCGACAGTATTGACCCCCAACGGCGGCAGCGTGCGCCTGCGGTCCGGCGCCACCACCAGCGGCAACAATGTACTGGCCAGCATCCCCAACAAGGCGGCGGTACAGGTTCAATCGATCACGGGCGGCTGGGCCTATATCACCTGGCAGGGCCGCAAGGGCTACGTGATGATGGAGTTTATCCGCATGGACCAAGCCGCGCCTTCGCCTTCGCCTGAACCCGGCGCTACGGATAACCCCCTGACAGAGGAAGAAAGCGGCTATCCCCGTACCCTGCGTTCGGGCGACAGCGGCGATGACGTGCGCCGCCTGCAGATCCGGCTGCAGGAACTTAAATACACGGTCAATGTCAACTCAAGTTATGACAGCGTAACGGTGGCTGCTGTGCGCGCTTTCCAGAATATCAACGGCTTGAAGGTGGACGGAGTCTTCGGCCCGGCTTCGGCCGCGGTCATCGTATCTTCTGCCGCGCGGGGGGCCGACAGCACACCTCTGAGCTACACCACATTGCGCATGGGCGATACGGATGGTGCTGACAAGGCGGTCAGCAAGATGCAGCAGCGCCTGATTGAGCTGGGCTTCTCCCTGACGGTGGACGGCAGCTTCGGCATCAAGACCCATGACGCCATCGTCTCCTTCCAGCAGCAAAACGGTATAAGCGTCAGCGGTATCGCCGACGCGCAGACCCAGGCGCGCGTCTATGCCTCGGACGCCAAGCAGAATACTGGCTCAACACCCGGCGTGGATATATCCGAAGGAAAGATCGGCGGCCCTTCCGCTTCATCCGTGAAGCTGCTGCGCTGGTACGATGAGGTCAAGCCTGCCCTGGGCGGCTCACCCACCGTGCGTGTTTACCACCCGGCCAGCGGGGTCAGCTTCAATATCCAGATGTACTCCCTGGGCCGCCACGCGGATGCCGAGCCCAAGACCCTCAAGGATACCCAGCTGATGAACGCGGCCTTCGGCCCCGCCTCCTGGAATACCAGGCCTGTCTACGTGCAGCTGCCAAACGGCACCTGGACGCTGGCCACCATGCACAACTATCCCCACCTGTCGGGCAGCATCTCAAACAACGGCTTTGGCGGCCACCTGTGCATCCACTTCCTGCGTGATCTGGAGGAGACCCA
>JAEWRJ010000116.1 GCA_023460055.1 Bacillota bacterium
CACGTACCACACCAAGGACATCCGCGAGCTTGGCGGGCTATATAAGACCATGCCGGTGACTGCAGTCTCCTTCGCGCTCTGTGCGTTCTCCGTCATGGGCATCCCGCCCTTTGGCGGCTTCTTCAGCAAGTACATGGTGGTAACGGGCGCAGCTGATGCAGGCCATCCCTGGATCGCGCTTGTATTCCTGCTTGGCGCGGTGCTGACCATCGTTTATCTGCTGCGCGCGTTTACAACGGTGTTCCTTGGCGAACCCAAGCGGGAACTTAAAAAAGAAGGCTCCTTCAGCATGGTGTTCTGCGTGGCGCTGCTTGCGGCGCTCTCCCTGATCAGCGGGTTATTGGTCAGCCTCCCCGCAGGTTTTGTTGAATCCCTTGTGCAGCAATTGGTGGTGGCGGTATGAATAGTAGCATATTGTTGTTTTTGATCTTTGTTCCTGCGGTATTTGCGGCAATCACGTTCCTGCTTCCGAAAAAAGGGAAGTGGCTCAAAGAATGCCTGCTTATGCTGTGCGCGCTTGTAAACCTCTCTTTGATGGTCAGCGTTTATGGAAACGCACTTTCTGTGGAGCTTCCCTGGAGCGGCTTCGGGCTCACGTTCTCGCTGCGCCTGATGCCATTCTCCGGCTTTATCCTGCTGATGGTCGCCATCATCGCGCTGCTTGTGACGCTGTATTCTACCGCGTTCCTGCGGGAAAAGCCGTATGCAAAGCGCTTTTACGCGTTCTTCATGCTTACGCTCACGCTCGTCAACGGCGCGGTGCTTGCAAACAACCTTGTGCTGATGCTCTTCTTCTGGGAAGGCATCCTGTGCACCATGTTCGCCATGCTCTTAACGGATAAGCCCGGCGGCTTCAAAACCGCCGTCAAGTCCATTGTCATCGTCGGCCTGAGCGACCTTTGCCTGATGCTCGGCATCGGCATGACGGCGCATATTGCGGGCACGTTCAGCATGGAAAACATCCATCTTGCCGTGGAGCCTAGTACGTATGCGGCATTCATCCTGATGCTGATCGGCGCGCTCGGCAAGGCGGGCGCAATGCCCTTCCACACCTGGATTCCCGATGCGGCGGACGATGCGCCGCTGCCCTTTATGGCGTTTTTGCCGGGCGCTCTAGAAAAGCTCATGGGCATTTACCTGCTCGTGCGCGTCACGACCGGCCTGTTTACATTAGAACATGGCTCCGGCATGAGCACGGCGCTGATGACATTGGGTGCTGCAAGCATCATTTTTGCCGTCATGATGGCGCTCATCCAGAAGGACTATAAGCGCCTTCTCTCCTACCACGCCGTCAGCCAGGTAGGCTATATGCTCCTCGGTATCGGCACGGCGCTGCCTGTCGGCATCATCGGCGGGCTATTTCACATGCTCAACAACGCCCTCTACAAGAGCTGCCTGTTTTTAACCGCCGGCGCTGTGGAGCGGCAAGCGGGCACCACTGATCTCAAGGTCGTGGGCGGTCTTAGAAAACAGATGCCCGTTACGTTTATCTGCTTCCTGGTTGCGGCGGCCTCCATCGCAGGTTTCCCGCTCACGAACGGCTTCTTCTCCAAGGAGCTGATCTTCGACGCCGCGATTGAAAGCGCGATGCCCTTCTACATCATAGCGGCAGTCGGCGCGTTCTTTACGGCGGTCTCCTTCTTGAAGCTTGGGCATGCCGCCTACTTCGGCAAGCAGCAGGCGCCAAAGAAGGATGTCAAGGAAGCGCCCCTGTCCATGCTTGTGCCCATGATCGCGCTCGCAGCCGGCTGCCTGCTTGCAGGTATCTTCCAGGGACAGCTTGTTGCGCTCTTTAAAACCTTCCTGCCTGAGATGGAGCACCTTTCGGAGGCGGGTACCCATACGAACTTTGTGTTGGCCGGCATCTCCCTTGTGGTGCTTGCGCTTGCGGTATTGAGCCACCGCCTGGGCTACAAAAAGACCGGGCGCGGCATCCTGGCCGCCGACCATTTCCACTACGCGCCGGGCCTGCATCAGGTGTATAACCTTGCGGAAAAGAAGTACTTTGATCCGTACTACGTCATCGGCCTTCTCGTTGGCAGCTATTCCAAAGCGTCACTTGCAATCAACAACGGCATCAGCTGGTTCTATGATGTGGCAATCGTCCGCTTTACCGGCTGGGTGTCCGGCGGTATCCGGAAGGCGCACAACGGCAGCCCCGCCCTGTATCTTGTCTGGACGGTTGTGGGCATTGCGTTTGTCGCGCTGTATCTTGTGATTTCGTTCTGCTAAGCGTATTGCTTTGAAAGAACTAATAGTTTAGGAGGAAGCCTTCGTGCCGCTTTTGTTCTTAGCAATCCCACTCGCAGCGGTAGTGGTATTGAATATCCTGTATTATTGGATGAAGGGCAAGCTTGCCGTCTGGTGTGCCGCCGTTGTGGCCGCAGCGCAGACGCTGCTTTCCGCTTATACGCTCATTGAATGCCTGAAAACCGGCGCGGTATTTACGGATACCCGTATCGGCCAGCTTGAAATCGATACGCTCAGCGCAATGGTGCTTCTGACTGTCGGGTTGATCGGGTTTGTTTCGCTGCTGATTACGAACGCTTCCATCAAGAAGCAGCAGCACAACTTTGCAAACCTGGTGCTCATCCTCATGGCGGGCATGAACGGCGTCGCGATTGTACGGGATCTCTTCACACTTTATGTGTTCATTGAAATCACCTCCGCCGCCTCCTTTATCCTCATCGGTTTCCACAGAGACCGTGATGAATTGGAGAGCGCATTCAAATACTATATCCAGTCCACTGTAGCCACCATCGTGATGCTCACGGCAACTGCTTTCCTGTTCCTGTTTGCGGGGGATACGACGTTTACAAACGCCGCCGCTGCGATTGGGCAGGCCAATACGGCGGGCGTATTCCCATATGGAATCGTGATTTCCTTGATCCTATATACAGTCGGCTTCGCCATCAAATCGGGTTCCGTGCCCTTCCACGCCTGGGTGCCCGACGCCTACTCTGCCGCCTCCGCGCCCGTTTCCGTGCTGTTGAGCGGCATCGTCACCAAGGCCTCCGGCGTGTATGTGCTTATGCGCATCTTCCGCGATATCTTCCTGAGCAACGCCGCGGTCGGCAATCTTTTGACCATACTCGGCCTTGTTTCCATACTGGTGGGCGCGTTTGCCGCCATTGGCCAGCGCAGGATGAAGCGGATGCTCGCGTTCTCGAGCGTGAGCCAGATTGGCTACATCCTCCTGGGCCTTGGCACCGGCTCCCCCTTGGGCTTCTTTGGCGCGATGCTGCACTTTTTCAACCACGCGTCCTTTAAATCCCTGCTGTTCCTTGACGCCGCGGCGGTAGAGGAACAGACGGGCCTTACGGATATGGAGGAGATGGGCGGCCTGAGTGAAAAAATGCCGGTCACAGGCTGGAGCTCCGTCGTCGCGTTCCTCTCCACCGCAGGTATCCCGCCGCTTGCAGGGTTCTGGAGCAAGCTGTTCATCATCATCGCCGTATGGCGTGTGTCCCCCGTTCTTGCGGTGATCGCGCTGTTGGCCGGCGTCATCACGCTTGCCTACCTGCTGCTCATCCAGAAGAAGGTGTTCTTCGGCAAGGTGCCCGAAGCGCTTGCGGGCATCAGGGAAGCGGGCGCGGGATATGTGAGCGCGGAGCTCATATTGGTTGCAGTGAACGTATTTGTCGGCATCGCATGCCCGTTCCTGCTCGGTTACTTCCAAAACTTGCTCTAAAGGAAGGTGGATAAAAACGTGTCGCTTCCTGTCATGATTCTTTTATCGGTATCTTTGGTCGTCTGCGCGATTCTGTGCATCGTCAGGCCCAACCTCATTAAGGCCGCGATCTGGATGACGGTCGTGAGCGCCATCCTGTCGCTTGTGATGTTCCTGATGGGCGCGCATTTGGCTGCGGCGTTTGAGCTTTCCGTATGCGCGGGCCTGATTCCGGTCATCTTCATCAGCGCGTCGAGCATGACGAAAATCAACAGCCGCGAAGAGCAGGCGGAAAAAGACAAAGAGCGCAAGCGCCGCTTTCTTTTGCTGCCCATACTCCTCGTCACGCTCGGTACCGCTCTGCTGTTTGTCGTTTGGCCGCATGTCAGTACGCTGTTAGTCGGTGTCGCCTCCGGTACGGATACCGCGACCACACAGCAGATTCTCTGGGAAAAGCGCCAGATCGATCTTGTGGGGCAGATCATTATCGTGCTCCTTGGCGTATATGCGGACCTGGTATTCTTCAAGGGGGTGCGTGAGAAATGAACGAGCTGTTCTTAGTATTCCTGATTGCCGTTGCACTGCTTCTTGTAACGGGTATCTATTGTTTAATCGTATCCCGGAACCTGATGCGTATTTTGCTTTCCATTGAAATCCTTGCAAAGGGCATCACCCTTT
>JAEWRJ010000117.1 GCA_023460055.1 Bacillota bacterium
TGCGGATCAACACGGTGGCAAGGATCGGGCGCATCAGGGGAAGCACCACCTGCACAAAGGTCTGCGCCGGGGTTGCACCGTCAATATAGGCTGCTTCTTCCATATCGGTGGGAATAGATTTGAGGAAGCCGACATACAAGAACACCGCCTCGCAGGTCAACGATGAAATACACAGAATCGCAAGGCCTGTCGGATGCAGCATATTCATAAAGGTCAGCTGCTTTACCAAGGGCATCATCTTCACCTCAAAAGGGATAAATATGCCCATCAGCAGGTAGAAATAAAGCGCCTTGTACCAGCGGCTCCGGCCCATGGATCGGGAAATAGCGTAGCTCATCATGGGCATGATGGCCATATTGCCCAGCAGCACCAATACCGTGATGTATACGGTATTGCCCAGCGCGCGGAAGTACTTTCCGCCTTCCAAAACAGCCGCGAAATTACTCAGGTTGAACGACTGAGGAGGAGAAAAGAAGCTGGCTGTATTCTCCGCCGGCGTTTTAAAGGCTGTCATCAGTGTGATATAAAGCGGCAGGATGATCATCAGTACGCCAAAGATCAGGAAGGAATAAATTGCCGTTTTTGATGCTCTGCTTAATTTCATAGATCATCCTTCTTTCTGCCCGACAGGGTGATCTGCACTGCTGATATCGCGGCGATGATCACACCGATCACGATCGCCTCGGCCACGGCATAGCTGAACTTGGACTCCACAAAGGCATTGGAATAGATCAGCAGCGACACGCTTTCTGTCACGCCCCCCGGCCCGCCGTCCGTCAGGCTTTTGACATAATCAAACACGGTTATGCCGCCTTTGATCGTCAGCACCAGCACCACTGAAAGTACGGGCCGCAGATAAGGCAGGGTAATGTGACGGAAGCGCCGCAGGGCCGACGCGCCATCCATCTGCGCCGCTTCGTACAATTCAAGCGGCACGGTCTGCATGCCGGATAAAAAGAGCAGCGTGGGCATGGCGACGCCCTGCCATACATTGACAAAGAGGATGCCGAACACCGCGTATCCGGGAGAGGACAGTATGTTTTTACTGAGCACCTCGCTGCCCAGCACCGTTCCGATGGGCGGAAGGGCACGATAAAATATCTGATTGAATATGAGACCTACTGTAAGCATGCTCAGCACCGCCGGAAAAAAGTATGCCGCGCGAAACACGGTCATGCCCCGAACCTTTGTATTGAGCAGCAGCGCCAGAATAATGCCCAGTACCACGATGCATATGCTGAGCATGACGCAGTACTTGAGATTAAAGGTCAGCGCCCGAAGAAAACGGGCATCCTTGAATATATTGGCGTAATTCTTCAAGCCCACAAAGGTCATTTTCCGTGAGATGCCGTTCCAGTTGGTCAGGCTGTAATAAAAACCCAGGAAAACGGGAAAAATAAAAAATATGCTGTATAAAAACGCACCCGGAAGGCTGAACAGCGCAAAAGTAACCCGCTGCGGGCGGTTGAGCGTATCCATACCAACCGATGAACGCCTGGCCTTTTTTGGGATGCCTGACAAATCGATCACTCCTTTTCTGGGGAACCCTTGCTTTTGCCTGATGCAGGCAAAGGCCCGGGCACGGGGCCGTCCGCCGTGCCCGGGTCTTCAGAAACAATTATTGATTATACAGACTCATGATCGCGTCGCCGAAGGCTTTCACAAAGTTATCGATGTTGCCGTCAACATACAGCTGCTGGGCGGCGGGGCGCATTTCCTCGCGCAGGCCGGTGGGCCAGAAGTTGACCTGGGTCAGGAACATCTTTCCCTGATCCATCAGCTCCTTCATATACATGTGCTGCTCTTTGTCGTACTCAACGCCCTTGATCATGTTCACGTTGCCGTCAACGGCGTAATACTTCTGGGCAACTTCAGTGCGGGAGAGGTACTCAAGGAACTTAAGCGCTTCTTCGGGATGCTCGCAGGACGAAGACACGGCAAAGGACGTGTCGATGTTCACGGCAACGCTCAGTTCATCGGACAAGGGCGAAGGCGTCGGGATCAGCTTAATGGCGATATCAGGGTTGGAGGCTCGCATCGTGGAGAGCATCCAGGTACCTGAAAACATCATCGCGGCCTTGCCGTTGACCAGGTCCGCAATCGCGGATTCATAGTCAAGACCCAGGGAATCCGCGGTCGAGTAGGGCAGAATATCCATGCACAGCTGCGCGAAGGCACGGATCGTCCGGGAGTCTTCAACCTTCATTTCGCCGTTGGCGATCTTCTGGAATTCTTCATCGGAGTTGTGATTCAGCACGCCGATGGTGCGCTCCAGGCGCTGAGCGATGTTGCCGACATCCTTATTGGGCAAGGCAAAGGCATCATAGCCGTTTTCCTTCAGTGTCTTGGCCGCTTCCAGAAGTTCAGCATAGGTCTTGGGCTCCGCCAAGTTGAGTTTTTCAAAGATATCGGTGCGGTAGTAGATGCCGTAGCTGCTCAGCGTCATGGGCAGGGCATACTCCTTGCCGTTGTAGCGGGCCATGTCGCGCATGGTGTCAGCTACGTTGCTCATGAAGGGCATGTCGGTGAGCTCGAGGATCATCTCATCGTCAAAAATCGCCTTGTACATATCCTCAGCAGGATACACGTTGAGAATGTCGGGCATTTCGTTGGTAGCGATGCGGGTCATCAGCACTGTACGTGCATCAGCCACCGCGGTCATGGTCACGCGGATACCGGGGTTTTCTGCCATAAAGTCAGCGATGATTTCTTCCATCACGGAAACAGTTTCAGGCTTGAGGGAGTAAAACTCCAGCTCAACAGGCTTTTCAGCCAGGGCCGCGGCGCCCAGTGACAGCGTCATCGCCATCACCAGCAGCACAGCAAGTAATTTGGTTCCTTTCATTGCTCTTCCTCCTTGTTTATTGCAACTCCGCCATCCTATCGGCGTGTCTTGTTTATATTATAGGAACGGAACGCATGACCGGAAATAGCCCATTCAAAGAAATCATTGTGTATTATCATATTTTATTCGGAAAATTTACGATTGTTTTATACATGCACCGGCTTTTCCGAATTCCCGCATCACGGCCTTTCCCCCTTTCTGATCAAGGAAACGAAAAATAAGGCATAGAAAGAAAATTCCTCTGGAACATGCTCAAAAATATGGTATAATGATTTTATTGACAGACTTTACAGCGCCCGACCGACAGCATTCATAAGTATCTCTCGCTTGCATGACCGGGATAGCCCGGGAAAGGACTGTATATGAAAAGAATATTCGCCTGCATCCTGGCCCTGATGCTTTGCGCGAGCTTGCTCTCGGCATCTGCCGGGCAACCCGAGGGACTGCGCGTCACCCTGGAAGAATTGAGTTATGATGCGATGAGCGATGCCGAGCGAGAAAGCCTCCCGGCACTGCTGAACACGCTTAAAATGGACATTGTAACGGCGGAGAGCGGCGTGTTCGCGCTGTCCCTGGGCGGCGTCCAGGTCTACTTTACGGAAGACTCCGGCCTGCTGATCCATCTGCCCGATCAGGCGATGAATGGCAGCGCCAGCTCTGATGATTTGATGGGCGCTTTGCTCATGGGTGAAAACGAGCCGGGCACCTGGTACCGGCCCGCCGTTTCCGGTATGCCCATCAACAGTGCCTTGTTCCTGGCCATGCAGCCCCTCATGATGCAGCAAATGAGCCAGTCACTGGGCCTGGATCTCAGCCTGATGGGCGGCACCGAACTCTCTGATTCTCCGGGCGGGATACCGGATCTAAGCCTGATGGCCGCATACCTTCAGGAAGACCTGTCCATGATTGCGCGTCGGATAGAGCCGCAAATGAGCGCCTTTTTCTCCTCCGGTCCGGTGAAAACACTTCTGGCCGGGCTGTCGGGAAGCGGGCGTGTCAGCCTCAATTCCTCCATGCTTAATATGGTCATCCGTGAGGCCCGCAGCCGGCTGAACGACACGCTCAGCCGCCTGCTCAGTGAAAGCAAGCCCGCCGCTCAACCCCAGCCCGCGGCGGAAGATGATCTGCCGGAGCTTTTAAAGGGCCTGCACTTCAGCGGGTACTACGCGCAGCTTTATCAGGGGTTCCTCCTCAGCCTGCGCGAGATGGTATCCGAAGGCGGGCTGAGTTCCCTGTTCGGGCGCCCGGTCATCCTGCCCCCGTTCAGCTTTGAAGCAAGCGAAGGCCGCGTGACCTTGTCCATTGGAGAAGATTTTCTCCTGACAGCGGATATCCTTTCCCATGAGGAGGACAGCGTGATCTGGTCCGGGCAGATCCTGACCGCCGGTACCCAGCCGATCAGCTTCAGGCTGGAGTTGGGGAAGGAAAGCGCAGCCCTCGACATGCATAACGAGGAGGGCGGCATCAGGGCTTCCTTTACTTACAGCCTGCCCGGCTGGTCCTCGGACAGGGTCCTGATCACGCTGAATGCCGCGGCGTATTCTCTAGATTCTGACGGCAGCCTGACTGATATCAAGAACATTTCGGGCACGCTCTACGCGGATGAAACAACGCTCAGCCTGCAGGGCTCCGACGGCGACAGCGACTTCTCGGCAGTTTTTACCCTGGAGGAGACGCGCCTGACAGCCGACCTATCCTCCGGCGCGAACCGCGGATACACCCTTAGTCCCGCCTATCATGCCGATCTTGACTGGACGGAGGGGCTCACCGCGCAAATGACGGAGACCACCCACTATGGCAGAAAAACTGGCGGCAGGTTCTGGATCCTGCCCGAAGGCGGCGGCGTCAGCTTCGGCCTTGCTTCCATCGACAGCATCGGTCTGAAGGACAGTGGCGAGACATTCCTGCAGGGCAGCTATACCGAGGAGCCTGACGGCGAAAAGCTCCATCTGGACCTTGATGGCACCCTGATCGACCTTGAATGGAAAGCGCCGGAGGAAACGCTGCGGCAAGCCGTGATCAATGTCAGCCAGGCAGGCCAGACGATGCTGCGCGCCGCTGTGGATATCCGGGCGGTCGAAGGCCTGCCGCTGCCTGTGCCTCATGACATACAGGACATCGATCTGGAGCAGCTGTTCGGGGCGATGGGCAACTAATACTAACTCAACCCGTTAACGCATCGTTGCGTCGGTTATTTCAACCCGGTGCTGTGTCGCAACAAGTTCGACGTAGCGTTGCTACGCCTTCACTTGTGCTCCTTGTACCGAATCAAAATCCCTCGTCGCTTTGGATGCGTTTACGTTTTTCGTTAGTATTAATATTTATGATCCCGCTGCCCCGTAAAGCCCCGCGGGTGGGGGCACGCATACAGACGGGATGCCGCGTCTTGACATCACGCCTGTTTTTCCTATATGCTGTTCACATCACTGCAAAGGAGATGCGCCGATGAGAAAGACCCTCAGGTAATCGTAAAAACAGCCACAGGCCTGTGCTCCTTTGGGGCCGCCTTGGCAACGATACGGAGGGACTTTATGCCGGGCATCATCATAGAACATCTTTCATTTACTTATCCGGGCAGCTATACGCCCGTTTTCAGCGATCTTTCCTTCAGCATGGATACATCCTGGCGGCTCGGGCTGGTGGGACGCAACGGGCGGGGCAAGACCACGCTGCTGCGCCTGCTGGCGGGCGAACTGAAGGGCAGAGGCCGCATCGAGACCACAGCGCAGTTTGACACCTTTCCCTTCGACGCGAAGACAGAGGGCACGGCCTTATACTGCCTGAGAGAGGCCGTCGCGCCTTTTGAGAGCTGGGAGAGCGATATGGAGCGCCTGCTTGCACAAGGCAGCGAAGAAAGCCTCAGCCGCTGGGGTGAAATCGAGCATCTGTACAGCGCGCAGGACGGCTACATCATCGACAGCCTGATCCAGCGGGAGGCGGATAAAATGGGCATTCCGGCTGACCGGCTGGACCGCCCTTTCTTAAGCTTCTCCCCCGGCGAGCGCACGAGGCTGCTTCTGTGCGCCCTGTTCTTGCGCAAAAACCGCTTCCTGCTGATCGACGAGCCGACCAATCACCTGGACATGCGGGGTCGGGATATCGCGGCGGAGTACCTCTCGGGCAAGCCGGGCTTCCTTTTGATCAGCCACGACCGCAGCTTCCTGGACCAATCTGTCGACCATATCATGGCGCTGCAAAAGAACAGCATTCGCATCGAACGGGGCACCTATTCCAGCTACCGCGACAATAAGCAGGCGCAGGATGAATATGAGCTTGATCAGAACGAGCGCCTCAAAAAAGATATACGCCGCCTGACCCAGTCCGCCCGCGAGAAGGCGGCCTGGAGTGACAAGGTAGAGGCCAGCAAGATTGGAGAGCACACCTTTGACCGGGGCCATGTCGGCCACATAGCGGCCAAGATGATGAAGCGCTCCCTGAGCATACGCAACCGCATCGATCGCAGCATCGAGGAGAAGGAAGCGCTGCTCAAAGAGGTAGAATTTACAGACGCGCTCAGCCTGCACCCGATCAAGCACCCCTCACGGGTGCTGATCAGCGCGCTTGACCTGAGTTTTCACTATGAGGGCGGGCCTGACCTGGTATCCGGCCTTAACCTGCGCGTCACCCAGGGCCAGCGCATTGCCATCGCAGGATTCAACGGTGCCGGCAAGTCCACCCTGCTCAAACTGCTGCAGGGCACGCTCGCCCCGACCGGCGGCACGATCTCCCGGCCCAAGGACTTGATCATCTCTACTCTCCCGCAGGAAACGGGCAGCGTCAGCGGCACACCCTTCGAGCTGGCAGGGAGGGAGGAACTGGAGACTGACTACTTCCTGACCCTGCTGCGCAAGTTCGGCTTTCCGCGCGAAAGCTTCACCCGAGACGCGAGAGAGTTTTCCATGGGCCAGCAAAAGAAGCTCCTGCTGGCCGCTTCCATGGCAAAGCCCGCCCACCTCTATCTGTGGGATGAGCCGCTTAACTACATTGACCTGGAAAGCCGTGAGCAGATCGAAGACATGCTGAAGGATACAGACGCCACGCTGGTGTTTGTGGAACATGACAGGCATTTTGTGGAAAAGATCGCAACGGATATCGTAGACATGAACTGATTTCAAACCGTTCAAACCCAAAGAGACTCCCGCCTGACGGACAAGCGGGAGTCTCTATTCAACGATAAGCCGGATCAAACAGCCTCATGCCGCCATCTCTCATACAGTCTGGCGATCACCTGCTCGATCGGGGCCTTCCTGATCTCCACGTCCCGCACGCCGTCAAACTCCGACAGGGTCTTCATCAGCTGCTTGATGGGCAGTCCGGCCAGATCAATCTCATACTCATAGACGCCGTTTTCACCAGATAGCAGCACGGCCCGGTCAAAGGAGGGGAAGTGACCGTTACCGGTCGTTACGGTCAGCCTGGTCAGGTTGCCGGTGATCGCCCTCAGTCCGTCGAACTGGCCGTCAAAGGCGATTTTGCCGCCCGCGATCATCAGGATGCGCTGGGCCATCTCCTCCAGATCGTCCATGTCATGGCTGGTCACCATGATGGTCACGCCGTTTTCCCTGTTGATCGACTTGAGAAAGTCGATCATCTGCCGCTTGGCCACCACGTCAAGGCCCAGCGTCGGCTCGTCAAGCAATATCAGCTCCGGGCTGTGCAGCAGCATCATGGCCAGATCCGCCCGCATGCGCTGCCCCAGGCTCAGTTCTCTGGCAAAGGTACGGAGGATCGGCCCCAGATCCAGCAGATCGCACACCATGTGGAAGTTGCGCCTGTACACTTCATCAGGTATGTTCCATACCACCTTTTTCCATTCAAAGCTCTGGATGATGGGGTGATCCCACCAAAGCTCCGTCCTGTTGCCGAAGAGCACGCCGACCCTGCCCATCAGGGCGATCCTCTGATGCTGAGGCGGCAGGGATAAAACGGATATGTCGCCCGAAGTTGGCAGAAGCATGCCGCACAGCAGCTTCATGGTCGTGCTCTTTCCCGATCCATTAGGGCCGGCGTAAGCGACGAACTCGCCCTTGTTGATCCGGAAAGAGACCTGATCCAGCGCTTTGACGACGCGCTTATCAGGCTTGATCAGATTTTTCAGCAGTCCTTTGCCTGTATTGTCACGCTGCCACTGTGTAAATGTTTTTGTTACTTCCCGCAGCTCAACGGCGGAATCCGTAGGGAAGGTAGCGGTTAGCTCCTGTTTTGACATAATAATTCAATCCTTTTCTGAAGAAATATCCCGCGATCATCGATATGATCAGCGCGTAAGCCATGGGGTAAAGAGGGCTGAGCCCAAGCGGCGGCCTGCCCAGCAGGCACAGGGAAGGAAACCAGGCCATCAGGCCTTCCGGCAGGATGGTCAGCAGCGGCAGCTGGATCATTCCGGGCATGCCCGACAGCGGGAAGGTGCTCAGAAGCCAGGTGCCGTCAATGGCGGTGGATGATATTTCCTCCGCGGCGGCCGGCGCGTAAAATGCCAGGCTTGATACCAGATAGGCGCGGGCAATGATGATCACCATCGTCAGCAGAAGGTATCCCGAAAGGGAAAGCAGCCACAGCGGCGTCACCGCCAATTGAAGCCGCCTGAGGGAGATGAATGTCAGAATGATCCCGACGATAAAGTTGCCGCTGCCGGTGAAGGGGGCGAACCCGCAGGTCAGCAGCTGCGCCTTGAGGGGCAGCGGCTGTATGAACAAATGCTCCAGCTGCCCGCGGCCGATGATTCTGGATATGTGGATGTTATTCTGCGCGCCGAACAGGATGAACAGCCCCGTCACCAGCGTGGAGTAGGACATCATGAACAGCACTTCGTCAGAACTCATCTCGCCTATGCCGCCAAATCGCACGGCGATGAGAAACACGCCTGATACAGCCGAGAGGTTGGCAATAACATCAGCGCTGATAGCAGCTATGGCATATTTCGTATCCCGAAGCAGCCACATCAAATCGATCTTCGCGGCGATCATCAGAAGCCTTATCATTCGCCGAAGAGTTACTTTATCCGCCATAGCTCACCATTCCTTCCCGTGATTTGCCAAATACATAAAGCGCCAAAGGCCAGATGATCATCATCCACATGACCTGCACCGCGATCGTCTCCCCCGCGTCCGCAATGCCCGTAAAGATGGATAAGGGCGCGCTGCCCAGGCTCGCGAAAGGCTGGTACTTCATGGCCTCAGCCAGACCGAATGGCAGCAGTTTGATGGGGATCACAGTCCCCGAAAACAGTGTGACGACAGCGCTTCGTATTCTGCTGATCAGCCAGTTCATGCTGCGCAGCTTGATCGACAGGCAGGCAAACAGGATATCAACAGCGAAACCCAGCAGCACGCACAGCACAAGGCTGAGGAAGAAGAAGGGGGAAGCGCATCGCAGGGACACGCCGGCCAAGGGGGCGATCAAAACCATCGGCAGCGAAAAGAGGCAGAGCATCGGCAGCCAGCCGCCGGCCGTGAGCGCCATCAGCTGGCCCAATACAGACTGCGGCCTTCCGTAGAGCTTCATCAGCACGCCTTCGGACAGCCAGCCCGAAGCGGGCGTCTTGACGACCAGAAGATCCGACAGCAAGGCGCTGACATAGGTATAGCTCAGCATCTGCGGCAGGCTTATATCAGCCTTCGCGCCGCCTGTGATCACCGCGCGCCACAGATAGGTCAGCGTGATGAGCGTGAAGGCCTTGATCAGTATATCGGGAAGCAGGTAAATGATCCCGCCGTTGGTTTTTTCCAGGGCGGACAGATGAACGGTTTTTAAGAACTTGCTCATGCGGTTAACTCCTCAATCTATACTAACGAAAATCCTTATTGCATCCAAAGCGTCGAGGGATTTTGGTTTGGGGCAAGGAGCGCAAGTGAAGGCGTAGCAGCGCTACGTCGAACTTGCTGCGACACAGCACCGAGCCAAAATAACCGGCGCGACGATGCGTTAAGGGTTTGAGTTAGTATTGCACAAAAAAATACCGGGTACTCGTTTTGAATACCCGGCAGCTAACCCGCAGGAACAGGCCTGTTTAATGATCAGTCAGGCCGCTGCATAGACAAGTGAAGGGTATTCAATACGGTTTTATGGGCATGGCTATCCCTTTGAAGCGAATATTTCGCGCAATTGACCGGCAAAAGGACAGACCTATCCTCTAAAAGCGCATGTTTAAATGAAAAACCGCTCACGCACTCCAGGCTGAGGAACACATCCTGATTGTTCGAAAAGCACCTGATGTTCATACCCCTCACCTCCTCTCAATAAATTCATGTCAATCTTAGCACAACGTAAAAGGACAGTCAACGCCTGTATGCTTTCACAGCCCGCGTAGCAGCGAAGCAGGGTATGCCGAATTCATGCAGCCTGCCATAGCCGTTGGTATCCTCATACAGATGCGTCAGCGTGAAGCCCGCCTCCAGCTGGCCGCCGATCTGCTCTTCCAGCGTATGGGAGAACTGTACGCCGTTGCCGTTTGACATGGCCTCGCGCATCAAATCCGGATCCTTGAGGGGGTTGTAGGGCAGGCGGTGAGACAGCGTGGTCTCAGCGTCGTCAAACATAAAATTAGGCCCGATATCCAGCCCGGCCATCAGGATGCCGCCGGGCCGCAATACGCGCAGGCATTCATGCCACAGGGGCCTCACCTGTTCAATATAGCAGTTGCTGACGGGATGGAAGATCAGGTCAAAGGCCTCATCCTCAAACGGCAGGGGTTTGGTCATATCGTGGCGGACAATGCGGATGTCATAGCCCTCGCGCGCGGCGACATCCTCCTCGCTTTTCAGCTGGGACAAGGAATAATCAAGCACCGTACACCGGGCGCCCAGTGCCGCGAAGATGGGCATCTGCTGGCCGCCGCCGCAGGCCAGGCCCAGCACCCGGCAGCCTTTCAGATCCGGATACCAAGCTTTCGGCACCGGCTTTAAGGGGGTGAGTACCATCTGCCACTCGCCTGCAAGCGCTTGCCGGTAGGTCTCCCGGGAAATGGGCTGCCCCCATTCCCACCCTTGGGCTACCCAGCCATCCACCGTTTTTGCGTTGATGTCCGTATAATGCTCACTCATGTTTCTCCGCCATCCCTTTTACCTCATGCTCCTCGCAGGAAACGATGAGCAGTTTTTCTTCCGTAAAGATAACAAAGCCGTCGGGGCTGCCGCCCGGCTTTTTGACATGCTTGCGCAAGGTGTAATTGACAGGTACCTGCCTGCCCTTCCCCTTGGAATAGAAGGCGGCCAGCTTAGCGGCGAAAAGACGCGCTTCCCCGCTTACTTCCTTCCCATCGGCGCGCACGATGACGTGGGAACCGGGCATATCCTTGGCGTGCAGCCACAGGTCATTCCCCTGGGCCGCCTTCAAAAGCCGCTCGTTTTGCATGCTGTTTTTGCCAACCAGAATCTGGAAACCGTCCGGCGACTCAAACCGCATCGGCT
>JAEWRJ010000118.1 GCA_023460055.1 Bacillota bacterium
TGCTGTTTTCAAGCGGCAGCACACCAAAGCGGCACAGCCCCTTGTCAATAGCCGAGAAAACGCCCTCAAAGGAGTTGAAGAAGAGCAGATCAGGCGTCGGGAACAGCTTTTCAGCAGCGCTTTGGGAGTTGGCGCCTTCCACGCCCTGTACAGCTACCATAGCCCTGGGAGGGAACAAGGGCTGCGTGTTCATGATAGCTGTGGCGATCTTTTGCTGCAGCCCGCTTTCCTTTGGGTTTTCGGCCAGCTGCCGTGCCCGGCTGAGTTCAAACAGCATGGTATACAGCCGCTCGGTATAGCCGCGCAGCGCGTGGGGGACCATTTCCCCAACCTGCTTGAGCTTCTCACGCTCACGGGCCGGGTCGAAGACCGGCAGTTTCTTTTCTTCCTTGACTGCGGCAATCTCCCCGGATACATCCATGCGCTCCTGAAACAGCTTGACCAACTGAGCGTCAATCTCGTCGATCTTCTTTCGATAGTCACTTAATTCCATACCGCTTCTCCTTCAGATAATCAAGATAGAGGTCATATACAGCCAGGGCAGTCACTGCCTCCACCACAGGAACCGCGCGCGGGACGATGCAGGGGTCATGCCTCCCCTTGAGGCTCAGGGTCGTATCTTTTTTCTCGGTCAGATCCACCGTTTTCTGGGGCAGGAAGATGGAGGCTGTCGGCTTGATGCCTACGCGGAACAGCACAGGCATGCCGGTCGTCAGCCCGCCCAATACTCCACCGTGCCGGTTGCTCAAGGTGACTACGCGCCCATCCTCATAGGCATAAGCATCGTTGTGCTGGCTGCCCTTCATCCTGGTGGCCGCGAAGCCCGCGCCGAACTCGATGCCCCGCACGGCGGGGATGCCGAAGATGGCCGCGGCGATCACGTTCTCCACGCCCTCAAACATCGGGCCGCCAACCCCCACAGGAAGCCCTGTGACGGCGCATTCCACAACGCCTCCAACAGAGTCCATCGCCAGCCTTGCCTGGTCGATCAGTTCCTCCATGCGCTTTCCGGCTTCCCGGTCCAAGACGCGGGCATAGTCATCGCACAGTTCATCAAATTCCGGGTTCAGCGGATCAAACGGCTGATCCTCAACGTCCTTGATGCTGCGCACATGCGCGCCAACGCGGATTCCCGCTTCCTCCAGCAGCTGCAGCGCGATACCGCCTGCCAGGCACAGCGGAGCGGTCAGACGGCCTGAGAAATGCCCGCCGCCGGCAGCGTCCTGGTGCCCGCCGAATTTTACGCTGGCCGGATAATCCGAATGGCCGGGACGCGGTTTATCCATCAGCTCCTGATAGTCGCTTGAGCGGGTATCGCTGTTTTTGATCATCATGCACAGAGGCGCGCCGCACAGCTTGCCCGCTGTCGTACCCGATACGACTTCAAACATATCAGCTTCCTTGCGCTGGGTGCTGAGGATGGTCTGGCCGGGCCTGCGACGCTTCATCAGCGCGCGCAGCTTTTCCATATCCGGCGCAAAGCCCGCGGGCAAGCCATCCACCACCACGCCGACAGCCGGCGCGTGGGATTGGCCGAATACGCTCACCTTGATATTCTTTCCAAAGACAGATGACATCTGGTCACTCCTCCCTTTTAAGTTTCAGACCCAGGCTCTGCAGGTCATCAAAAAAGCTTGGATAGGACTTATTCACCGCCTGGGCTCCGTCGATCGTGATGGGTCCATCGGCAATCACTGCCGCGCAGGCTGCCATCATGGCGATGCGGTGGTCACCCTGCGCGTCACAGCTTCCTCCCTTGATCCGCCCTGTTCCGCGCACCTTAATGCAATCATCTTCAAGCCTGATATTGGCCCCAAGTGCTGCCAGGGTCTGCGTGATGCTGGCCGCCCGGTCACTCTCCTTGAGGCGCAGGCGGGCAATATTCGTTAAGATCGTTTCCCCCTCCGCCGCGGCACCAAGCAGCGCCAGTACGGGCGCCAGGTCGGGTGTGGCGTCCACATCAATCCGCGCGGCTGACAGCCTGCCGCCTTCCACTGCCACAGCGCCTTCGCTGACCGATACCTTCGCGCCAAACAGGCGAAGCAGCCCGATGATGCCCTTATCTCCCTGAGGTGAACGGACATCAAGGCCAAGTACCCGCGCATGTCCGTCTCCGGCTGCCGCCGCAGCCAGCCAAAAGGCGGCGTTGGACCAATCCCCTTCCACATCCGCCTCGCCTGGCGTTTTGTAGTGCTGTCCGCCTTCAATCACAAGGCTTTCCCCGCGCCAAACCGCCCTGATGCCAAACTGTTCTGCCGCCTTCAATGTAATATCCACATATGCTGCCGATTGCAGCGGCGTGTTCAAGCTGATTTCTGTCCGCGCGCCGGTCAGAGGCGCCGCGAGCGCCAAGCCCGAAATAAATTGGGAGCTGACATTGCCGGCCATCTCAAAGCGCCCGCCGTTCAGCTTCCCCTCTATGGTGACAAGCTCCGTTCCCTGCCCCGATATCCGGATGCCTTGTCCCGCAAGCGCCTGGAACAGCGCGTCCATAGGGCGCCGCGGCAGCCGGCCGCAAAGCCTGAAGCTGTGCCTGCCTCCAAGCGCTGCGCAGATCGGCATTATAAAGCGATATGTCGAGCCGCTTTCCCCGCAATGGAGCACCGTTTCGCTTTCCGGCTCCCTCGGGCTTATCGTAAAAACGCCTTGTTCATAACAGATGTCTGAGCACAGGGCCTGCAGGCAATCCGCGGTTCGGCGGATGTCCTCTGACAGGTCCGGGCAGGCGATGCGCGTCACTCCGCGAGAGAGCGCAGCGCATATCAGCAAGCGGTGGGCATGTGATTTGGAGGCGATCGCCCTGATCTCACCCGACAGGCTGCCCGGATACACGGTCACCTTCATGAGGACAGCCCTAAGCCCAGCACTTGCCGCGCCTCGTCCAGGGAATAGCTGTGCAGCCTGCAATCACCGATCCCGTGAAACATCACCAGCGTGATCCTGTCTCCTGCCCTCTTTTTATCCGCCAGCATGGCGTCAAACACATCATCTTCCCGGTAAGGGCATTCGGTTGGCAGGCCCAGAACATGGATCATGCCGACCAGTTTTCCGGCATCCTCTTTGGCGCACAGGTCCATTTTAAGAGCTGCTCTGGCCATCAGGCACATGCCGATGGCAACCGCCTGGCCGTGCGGGATGCTGTAATCGCTCAGCCGTTCGACCGCGTGCCCGAAGCTATGCCCGAAATTGAGCAGCTGGCGCTCACCCGCGTCACGCTCGTCCCCCGCGACAATGCCCCGCTTGATATCCACGCAGCGGCGGATAACTTCCTCTTCCTCATCCAGCTCATAAGGCAACAGGTCATACAGCCGCTCATCCCGGATGGCGGCGTATTTGATCACTTCGGCCAGTCCGTCCCGGTAGACCCCGGCCGGCAGGCTGCGCAGCAGGTCCGGATCGATCAGCGTCAGAACAGGCTGCCAGAACGCGCCCGCCAGGTTCTTCCCCTGGGGAAGGTCGATGCCTGTTTTGCCGCCTACGGAGGAGTCAACGCAGGCCAGCAGCGTTGTTGGAACCTGCACGGCCTTTATCCCCCGCATATAGGTCGCGGCCGCGAACCCGGCCAGATCGCCCACAACACCGCCGCCCAGTGCCACCACCGTGTCGCCGCGTGTCATGCCTTGATCAGCAAGAAATCCCAGCACCTGTGCGTAGCTGACAATGCTCTTGCTGGCTTCTCCCGCCGGCACGGCATGGGCGCAGACCTCAAATCCTGCTCGTTCAAGCGAGGCTCTAGCTCGGTTGAGGTAAATGGCAGCCACGGTTTCATCGCTGATCACGGCCGCCTTCCCCCGGCATCCGGCCTCCTTCAGCAGTTCGCCTATATCCTCAAGAAGTCCTCTCCTGATCATGATGCCGCTCATAAGCCCTCCCCGTCTATCTGTGCCTTCAGCCTGCACCCCTCGTCCAGCAGCGCGCGGAGGCCTTCCATGTCGCCCGCCGTGATGGCCTCCTTATACTTGGTGAGCTCTCCAATGAGTATGTCGATCTCTTCACTCAGGTGGTCGGCGTTCTGTATAAACAGATCCGCCCACATGTCGGGGTTCAGCCAGGCCACACGCGTCAGATCGCGGTAGCTGCCCGCCGATACGCCCCTGTGCCCGCGGGCGGTCGGGCTCTTGATGAAGGCATTGGACACCACATGCGGCATCTGTGAGGTAAAGGCGATCAGCCTGTCATGTTCCTGGGCCGTCGTCACGCCCATTCGGCCGAAACCCGCGGGTTCCAGCGCGCGCCTGATCCTCTCCAGCAGCGCCATGTCGTCATAATGCCGCGGCACCACCACCATGGGCGCTTCTTCAAACATATCCGCCCGGCTGTAGGCAAAACCTGAGTTGTGCGTACCTGCCATCGGGTGCCCGCCCGCGAATGTAAAGCCATAAAGCTCTGCCAGGTCAAAGCCCGCTTTGCAAATGTCGCGCTTTGTTCCGCAGCAGTCTATCACCAGCTGGCCCTCCCGCAGCATCGGGGCGGCCTCACGCAGCCAGCGGATAGCCGCGGCAGGCGATATCGCGATCAGGATCAGGTCGCAGTCTGATATATTATCCGCTGTCAGTTCTCCCTGAACGGCCCCTTCCACCTGGGCGATGGCAAGCACCTTGGCGTCAAGTTCACAGGCCAGCACCTCGTGCCCGCCCGCCCTGCTGTAAGCTTTGGCCAGGGAGCCGCCTATCAGCCCCAGCCCAACGATCCCGACCCTCATGACAGCACGGCCTCGCGCACCTTGCGCACACGGTTCATCAGATCATCGAACTGGTCGGGGTTAAGCGATTGCGCGCCGTCGCTGAGCGCGTGCTCGGGATCGGGGTGAACCTCGATCATCAAGCCATCCGCGCCCGCCGCTGCCGCGGCCAGCGCCATGGGCAGCACCAGGCTGGCCTTGCCTGTGCCGTGGCTGGGATCTGCTATCACCGGCAGATGCGTCAATTCATGCAGCATTGGGATAGCCGACAGGTCGAGTGTATTGCGCGTGTAGGTCTCAAAGGTGCGAATGCCGCGCTCGCACAGAATCACCCGCTCATTGCCGCCCGCCATCACGTATTCAGCGCTCATCAGCAGTTCCTTTAATGTATTGGCCAGGCCGCGCTTGATAAGAATTGCTTTGTTCGTGCGGCCCAGTTCCTTCAGGAGATCAAAGTTCTGCATGTTGCGGGCACCCACCTGGATCACATCCACATCCTCAAACAGCGGCAGATCGTTGATGTTCATGATTTCGGTCACAATGGGCTGGCCGGTCACGGCTTTGGCGTGGCTGAGTATTCTCATCCCTTCGTCATGCAGACCCTGGAAATCATAAGGGGAAGTACGGGGTTTGAACGCGCCTCCGCGCAGCAGATTTCCGCCCGCCGCCTTGATGCGGCGGCCGACATTCACCATCTGCTCGTCTGATTCCACCGAACAGGGGCCGCCGATCACCTCAAAATGACCCCCGCCGATCTTCAGACCGCCGCCCAGATCAATCACGCTGTCTTCAGTGTGGAACTTACGGTTCGCATTCTTGAATGGCTCGCTGATGCGCTTGACAGACTCTATGATCGACAGGCTTTCAAGCAGTGTGATATCCACCTTGGTGGTATCGCCGATCAGACCGATGATGCAGTGGAACTGCCCCTGGGAGACATGGACCTCCAGGCCCATGCTTCGGAACCAGTCGCAGAGGCTGTCGCGTTGTTTTTCGGTGGTGCCGGGTTTCAAAATGGCAATCATGCTTTTCTCTCCTTCATAACAAACGCCGCACAGGTGATTCTGTGCGGCTGTTGACTACTGATGAGGCCTGAACCTCTTACGCGACACGAATCACTCTTACCTTAGGGCTGCTAAAGTAAAAGTAATAGGCACCATACACCATTCCTGTCATCGCGTTCATGGCTCTGTCCTTTCGCGCTTGTATGCAAGCAATATATCACCGGTTTCTTAATCGTGTCAAGCAATACCCGCAATTTTGCAAGCCGCGCGCAAAATCATGCATTTTACCACGCAAGCGTTTCCTGCTTTAATTAACTTGCCATTTGCGCCTGCTTTGCTATAATCAAATCAATCTGTGAAATCGAGGGCGCGGTATGGAGCATTATGTATGGATCTCTACCCCGATGGGAACAATGACCGCTCTGGAAGAAGACGGCGCGCTGACCCGTCTTGACTTCGGCAAAATCGATCCCGCGGGAGCCGGATATGGGGAAACCGATTTGCTGAAAGAAACACTCAGACAGCTGGCTGAATACTTCTCAGGCACCCGGCGCGAGTTCACCCTGCCGCTTGCTCCCCGGGGAACCGCCTTTCAAATGAAGGTGTGGAACGCGTTGAGCGCTATCCCCTACGGGCAGACGCGCAGCTACCGTGATATCGCCCTGCAAGCCGGCAGCCCCAGCGCTTCGCGCGCGGTCGGCGGCGCTAACCATCGCAACCCCATCAGCATCATCATCCCCTGCCACCGTGTCATAGGGAAAGACGGCAGCCTGACAGGCTACGGCGGCGGCCTGGATAAAAAGGAAGCTCTGCTGGCGCTCGAGCGTGGAGAAAGGCTTGTATGAAGTATCGCTCGGTTTTTGATATCATCGGCCCGGTGATGGTCGGCCCTTCCAGCTCGCATACAGCGGGGGCTGTTCGCATCGGCCGGCTGGCCCGGGCCTTGTTTGGGCGCAGCCCCAAACATGTGCGCCTGCGATTTTTCGGTTCCTTCGCCAAAACCTTTCGAGGCCACGCCACCGATGTAGCCGCGCTGGCAGGCGTGCTGGGCATCGAGGTGGATGATCCCCGCATCGCGGATGCCGTATCCATCGCGCGTTCCATGGGGATAGAGGTGGAGTACATCGCGGAGGACGCGGTGCCCGCACACCCCAACACACTCACAGCAGAGCTGTCGGACGAGTCCGGCAGCATGAGCGCGACAGGGGTTTCACTGGGCGGAGGCCTGGTGCAGATGACCGAGGTGGACGGCTTCAGCCTGAGGCTGAGCGGGGATTCTCCTGCACTGCTGATTTTCCATCGTGACGCCTACGGCACCATCGCCTCCATCACCAGGTTGCTGGCAGAGGGTTGCATCAACATCAACCATATGGAGGTTTCCCGCGCGGACAGAGGCCAGACGGCGCTGATGGTCATTGAGACCGACGAACGCGTCACTGCCGATGTGATCGAACGGATGAATCGGCAGAACAATATCTACAAGATCATCACGCTTGACGTGTAAAGGCGGTATATGTTTAGAAATATCAGCGAATTGGTAGAACAGGCGCAGGGAAAGACCATCGCGCAGGTGATGCTGGAACACGAAATCGAGAGCACGGGAAAAAGCCGGGATGAAATCATCGAGCGCATGGCCGCGCAATATCAGGTAATGAAGCGATCAGCCGCGGAGGGTTTGCGCGGCCTGCGTTCCCGCAGCGGCCTGTGCGGCGGTGACGCAAGACTGCTTGATGTGTATATCCAAAAAGGTCCCCTCCTGACAGGCGGCGCTTTCCCCAGGGCCATCAACTACGCCATCGCCGTCAACGAGTGCAACGCTCATATGGGTATTATCTGTGCCTCCCCCACTGCCGGCGCTTGCGGGGTGTTGCCGGGCGTATTGATCGCGGCCCAGGAGCGCCTTCAAAAAAGCGATGAGGAGATGACCATGGCATTGATTTGCGCCGGTGCCATCGGCTTCGTGATCGCCAACAACGCCTTTATCTCAGGCGCGCAGGGCGGCTGCCAGGCAGAGACCGGTTCCGCCGCGGCGATGGCCGCGGCCGCTGTCACTGAACTGTCAGGCGGCACACCCCAGCAGGCCGCCAACGCCGCCGCGATCGCGCTGAAAAACATGCTGGGGCTCCCCTGCGACCCATTGGCAGGCTTGGTCGAGGTGCCCTGCATCAAGCGCAACGCGGGCGGCGCCGCCAACGCGCTCACCGCGGCAGAAATGGCGCTGGCCGGCATTGCAAGCTTTGTCCCTTGTGATGAGGTGATTGAAACCATGTATCAGATCGGCCTCAGCATGTCCCCTGCCCTGCGGGAAACAGCCCAGGGTGGTTTAGCGGCAACCCCGACTGGAAGAAAATGGAAGAGCCTGCTCTGGGAACATCAAGATAAAGAAAACCAATAAGCGCGAATACAGCACAAACGATCAAACACCCTTGTGGGCTGAAAAGCATGCCGGCCGCAAGGGTGTTTGATCGTTCAGTCATGGTTTTTTAGTATTGCCATGAATATAAATCATTTTTCCTCTTCTGTCTGCTTCTGTGCGGCCGGCTTGCCCGCGATAAAATCATGAAAAGCGGCGCGCGTCTTTTCCAAGTTAAAAATGATGACGCTGGCACCGTCCTTCGACTTCCCGTAATGGTAGGTCTTATCAGGCGGCAGGCTCAGCATCTCAATTCCCTGCGTATTTCCCAGAACAATAGGCATTAGCTCAAGAATCTCTGCTGCGCTCAGGTTTGTGGATACATATTTAAGCGCCTCCGGCAGCAAGGCCAGCAACTCCTTTGGTCCCAATTTGATCACTTTATCAAGAACGGCGGACAGAACATTGCGCTGACGCTCGTTTCGACCAAAGTTGTTGTCAAGCTTTCTGATTCTAGAGTATTCCAGTGCCTGCCACCCGACCAGCATTTGCGGTTCTTCACTTATCTTCCCGCGGATCAAGTTTGCCTCCCCTTTGTCGAGCTTCAATTCTATACCGCCCACCACGTCCACAAGAACGCCAAATCCGGTAAAACTTGCTGATACATAATGAACAATATTCAACCCCAAAAGCTCGTTCACCGTTTTGACAGCCAGCAATGGTCCGCCGTAAGCATTGGCAGTATTGATACGCTGCTGTGATTTCATGCCCGGAATATCGACAAGCATATCACGTACCAGAGAGGTAGCTCTTATCTCGCTGGTTTTTGTATTTATTGAAGCGATCACCATTGCATCTGATCTTCCTTCATCCAGTATGGAATAGTTATCTGTACCCAACAGCAGAATGTGCTGCCAATCCTCATCCAGACCAGGTGTCACGGACAGATCATCCGGGTCAACAGTCATCCGAAAGGAATCAGTCACCTCAAGTCCTTTGCCCTCTTTTTCCAGAGCAGCACTCATTTTCTCCAGATCCTGAGCGCTCGGTTTTAGTCCTTGCGGCCTGATTAACGTAAAGACTGCAACAACGGCAATGAAAAATACTATAACGGCCGCGCCTAAAATCATCTTCTTGTTCAAAACACATCACTCCTGAAACCAAATAAGTCAACTGCAAGATTATAGCAGAAACGTGTATTAATTTCTATCAACTTTCACGGCGGAACATTGATCCGATCAAGTGTCTTTACACATTATTCTATAGATTTTTCTATTCCATAAGAATCGAAAAAAACTTGTAATATCCTCTTGTCTTACGCGAAATGCGATGCTATAATAGTCGAGTGTCAATGAAGGCGTTGTGGGGCATTAGCACAGTTGGTAGCGCGCTACATTCGCATTGTAGAGGTCAGCGGTTCGAATCCGCTATGCTCCACCACCCGAAATCCCTTGAGAAATCAGGGGATTTCTTATTTTTCTGACAAATTCTAACTATCGAAAGCCGGCATTCAGCATAGGCCTGAATCCCAACCTCTCCGCCAGAAGGAAAGTCGGAGTATTTCAGATAATGTGTGGTAGGGCCAGCGCAAGCGTTTTGCAGATGGAAAAGGGCATACTCCCCCTTGGCTGCAAGACCGTCTGGCAGGCTTCCACCGTCAAGTCCATCATCGACCCGGTCGAGTTCGACGCCATCCAGGCCGACATGAGGAGCAGCGAAGAAGGCGCTTTCGGAATCAGCAATCCATACATACAAAACTCGACGATGCAATCCACGATATACGTTCTGCGGCATCATTCCGGAGGTAGGTATCAGTTTCCGTTTAATCCAAATGTACGGCTGCCGAGTGTCTTCTTCCACCATGCTTCGCGATCAGTGATTATCTTCTTATCCATTCGAGCGTAATAATTCTCCAATAATGCATACTGGAAATTCGCTTTAACGTAATCAAATCCTTTACTGTCGACGATTTCCCGCAACAATTTATTATCTCCATGCCCATTGGAAGCGTAAACTCTTCTTCTCTAGCCAGAACAGCCAATCACACTTAACATCATTCGGATTTCTCTCAGAGTTCTAGGATGGGGTTGCTTACTCCATTAAATTGATTGAATTTCACTTTTGTCACACCTAAACAATCTGGACTCATCTGCAGTAACTGGTTCATCAACAGCTTGTTTTCCATAGCTTTTTCTTTCGTCTTCTCGTTGGCTATACATTATTGTTCCACCGAATAAACAACGGACTAACAATCCGCGTTTTTCGTGAACTTTGATCCAAAATAACTTTTGACCCTGGAGGGTTTCAACTAGGTTTTTTCAGTACTGACCGTGCATTCCTTCCAAGTTCCTCTTCTGAACCCGGGATTGGCAGCTTGCTCATCTCCCGCTTTAAGTCGCTGTTGAAGTATTCGTCCGGGTTGTACTCCGGAGAGTATGGCGGCGAGAATCCCTCGGGTATACGCAGGAGGACGTAGCGGCGGTCCAGGCATTTGCTGCTCGATAATGGACACATCCGCTACTTTTCGCTTCTGTACGCTCAAAAAGTGATGTAAAATCAAAAAAATGGCATTTGGAGTCTATAGGAATACCCCCTGGTTTGCTTTCACATTGTTGAAACCAACGTTTCGAATCCGCTATATTCCACCACAAGCGGTCTGATTTAGAATATCAGACCACTTTTTGTACTGAAGATATTTGATTAAAGAGAATCAATGGAACAAAGCACCTGGTCAAATCTCGCTTCCAACAATAATGGGTTAAAACCGTTTGATACGGTTAAAATCTTACATACCGGTGAACTGGATGTTTAAGACAGCAATTGTCATCATCATCGGGATCACATGGCTTCTGCGCTTACAACGTTTCGGTCAATATCGAAAACGGACGCAGCGGACGGAGAACAAAACTTTGCCACAGGGGGTTGTGATGGATAAAGAAGATGAGCAAACCAGCAGAATATCACTTAAAGAGGAGCAGCATGCAAAACCAAAAACAACTCGAACGTGTATATAAGATGTCATTTGCCACGGTCTATCCACTCTATATCCAAAAGGCGGCCAAGAAGGGACGCAGCAAGGCAGAGGTGGATGAAGTGATCCTCTGGCTGACCGGCTATGACCAGGCAGGGCTGGAGAAGCAAGTTGATCAAAGCG
>JAEWRJ010000119.1 GCA_023460055.1 Bacillota bacterium
GGGCGTAGCCCTGCCGGCCATGAGCAGCGCGCTGTCTTACTGGGACGGTCTGCGCAGCCCTCGCAGCGGCGCGAACCTTCTGCAGGCGCAGCGCGACTATTTCGGCGCGCACACCTATGAGCGCGTAGACAAGGAGCGCGGTCAATTCTTCCACACCAACTGGACAGGTGAGGGCGGAACTACGGCCGCTGGCGTCTACAATGCCTGAGGAACTGCTGATCCCCCAGACGCTGATCGCCGCGACAGAGGACGGCCTGGTCAGGGAAGCCATCCTGAATGCCCTCACCCGCAGCCTGACCCCGATGCTTGGGAAGCTCAATAAAGTGCTGCTGGTGCCGCCGGATTTCACCCGTTTCCATTCCAACGCCGGACTGATCACCAGCCTGCTCTATGAGATACTGAGCCCTGATTGCGCGGTAGATGTGCTGCCGGCCCTGGGCACGCATGTCAGGATGAGCCAAAGCGAATGGGACGCGATGTACGCCCCCATCCCCTTTGATCGGATGATCGCGCACAACTGGCGTACTGATGTTGTTTTGCTGGGCGAGGTGCCGGGCAGCTTTGTGGAGCAGGTATCAGAAGGCCGGGTGAAGGAGGCCATCCCGGTGGAACTCAACCGGCGCCTTCTGGACCCCGAATATGACCTGATCCTCTCCATCGGCCAGGTGGTGCCCCACGAAGTGGTCGGTATGGCCAACCAAGCCAAGAACCTGTTTGTGGGCTGCGGCGGCTCCGGGATGATCAGCGCGTCCCACATGCTGGGCGCTTTCTATGGCATGGAACGCATCATGGGCCGCGCGGATACGCCCGTTCGTGCTGTGTTTGACTACGCGGCGGAGCGCTTCATAGCGAACCTCCCCCTCAGCTATATCCTGACGGTGACAGACGCGCCGCAAGGAGAAATCCGCACCCACGGCCTATTTATCGGACGCGGTCGCGAGTACTTCGAGCAGGCGGCTGAGCTGGCCGCGCGCGTCAACATGAACCTGCTGGACAGATCGATCAGGAAGGCAGTGGTCTATCTGGATGAACAGGAGTTTAAATCCACCTGGCTGGGCAACAAGGCCATCTACCGAACCCGCATGGCCATGGCCGATGGAGGCGAGCTGATCATCCTGGCCCCCGGCGTTGAGAAGTTCGGCGAAGATGATCAGGTGGACCGCCTGATCCGAGCATTCGGCTACCGGGGCAGGGAGTATGTACTTGACATGATCAAGCGCGTGCCTGATCTGGCCCAAAACCTTTCCGCCGCGGCGCATCTGATCCACGGCAGCAGCGATGGCCGCTTCAGCGTGACCTACTGCGCGCAGCGCCTCAGCCGGCAGGAAGTGGAAGGAGTGGGTTATGAGTACCTGCCTTATCAGGACGCTGTCAGGCGGTATTCCCCGGATACCCTGCAAGCAGGCTGGAATCTGATGGATGACGGCGAGGAGATATTTTATGTCCCCAACCCCGCCCTTGGCCTGTGGGCCGAAAAGCGAAAGTTTGAAGTGTAAGCGATTGAAAAAAACGCAAAACGTTAATATTCTCTCATGCTTATGCTTGAAACAAAAGGGATAAAGAGGTATAATATAAAAGGGTGCGTGTGTGCCCTGTATCGAGCAATTCTTAAGGAGGAGACCAAATGACAAAGGTTGGTATTAACGGTTTTGGACGCATCGGGCGTCTTGTTCTGCGCGCGACGCTTGAAAACTTTAATGACGTCGAAGTCGTCGCCATCAACGATCCCTTCATCAGCGTCGATTATATGGCCTACATGCTGCGCTATGACACGGTGCATGGCCAGTACAAGGGCGACATCAGCTATGACGAGGCTGCCGGCACCCTGATCGTTAATGGCAAAGCCATCAAGGCCTATGCCTGCATGAAGCCCGAAGAGATCCCGTGGGCTGAGGCCGGCGCAGAGTATGTTGTCGAGTCCACCGGTGTGTTCACTGACACCCCCGGCGCTTCCGCCCACTTCAAGGGCGGCGCCAAGAAGGTCGTCATTTCAGCGCCCGCCAAGGACAAAGAGACCCCTATGTTCGTCATGGGTGTCAACCATCAGAAGTACACCAAGGACATGAACGTCGTCTCCAACGCCTCCTGCACCACCAACTGCCTGGCCCCCCTGGCCAAGGTCATCCATGACAAGTACGGCATTACCGATGGCCTGATGACCACCGTGCATGCCACCACCGCCACCCAGAAGACGGTTGACGGTCCCTCCAAGAAGGACTGGCGCGGCGGACGCGGCGCGGCCTTCAACATCATCCCCTCCTCCACCGGCGCTGCCAAGGCTGTCGGCGTAGTAATCCCCGAGCTGAAGGGCAAGCTGACCGGCATGTCCTTCCGCGTGCCCACGGCGGACGTTTCGGTCGTTGACCTGACCGTCAACCTGGCCAAGCCCACCACCTATGAAGACATCAAAGCCACCATGAAGGCTGCCAGCGAGAGCGCCGAGTGGAAGGGCATCATCGGCTACACCGAGGAAGCCGTTGTTTCCAGCGACTTTATCCACGATGAGCGCACCTCCGTGTTCGATGCCGGCGCCGGCATTATGCTGACTGACAAGTTCGTCAAGCTGGTCGCCTGGTACGATAACGAGTGGGGCTATTCCTGCAAGGTCGTCGAGCTGATCCGCCACATGGCGAAGGTTGACGCGAAGTAAGATTTCTCCGTGAGTATTAAGAGGCGAGGGCAGCTGCCCTCGCCTCTTTTTTTAATCCTTTAAATGCAATTTACAGGCTGTACAGCCCGCTGTACTTTTCTTTAAGGTAGCTGATGTAGTATCCCGCGTCAAATGCCTGCCCTGTCGCGGAAACGATCAGGTCACGCGGCCTCATCATGCCGCCGTGGCGGTGGATTTTTTCCCCCAGCCAGGCATTGATAGGCGCGAAATCTCCCGCGCGAAGAGCAGCCTCGATATCCACATCTTTCGCCATGGCGGCATAGATCTGAGCGGAATATGCAGAGCCGATAGAGTAGCTGGGGAAATAGCCGAACATACCACCCGACCAGTGCACATCCTGCAGCACGCCTTCGCTGTCATTTTGAGGCTCCACGCCCAGGTACTCTTTGTAGAGGGCTTTCCAGGCGCCGGGCAGGTCGCTCACCTGCAGGGAACCTTCGAACAGCGCCTTCTCCAGCTCATAACGCACCATGATGTGCATGGAATAGGTGAGTTCGTCCGATTCCGTGCGGATCAGGCTGGGCCTGGATACATTCAACGCCTTGTGCAGCCGCGAGACCTCAACGCCCTTGAAGGTATCGGGAAATATGTCTGTCATTACAGGCAGCAAGGCCTGGGCAAAGGGCAGGCTGCGGCCCAGCATGTTCTCATACAGGCGTGACTGGCTTTCATGAATGCCCATCGATACCCCGCCTGCCAGGCAGCCGTACTGCAGTTCATCCGCGATGCCCAGCTCATACAGGCCATGCCCTGCCTCATGGATGACGCTGTAGAGCGAGGAGAGCAGATTGTCCTCATGATAGTGCGTGGTGATGCGCACATCCTTATTGTTAAAGTTGGTGGTGAAGGGATGTTCGCTCTGGCCCAGCACACAGCGCTCGGTGTCCACCTTCATCATGGCCATGACGCGCTTTGCCAGCTTCTCCTGCAAAGCGGCAGGATATGTCCCCTTCAGCCAGCCGGTATCCGGCTGCCCGGCTTCGCCGATGGCGCGCACAAGGGGCACAAGCTCACGGCGAAGGCGGCCGAAGTATTCATCCAGGTAGCTTTGATCGATGCCCGGCTCAAAATCATCCAACATCACGTCATAAGGCTTCTTAGCGCTGTCCCGGTAGCCGGCAAAACGCCTTCCGGTCGCGACCAGATCTTCCAGGCAGGGGCGGAAGGAGTGGAAACTATTGTTCACTTTGGCGTCATGCCACACGGCGGTCGCCTTATTGACCAGCTTGGTGTAGGCCACTACCTCCTCCATCGGAATGCAGGTGGTGTTCTTATACTCGCGGCGGATTTCCTCCGCCTCGCGCCTGGACTGGGGGTCCAGCTCGGCGCTGCGCTCATGCAGCGCCTCCAGCAGGTCGCGCACCCGGTCATTTATGAGCAGCTCATAGCTCATCCGGGACAGGGCGCCCATCGTATCTCCCCTGCCCTCGTCAGACAGGCGGGGAGCGGTGGTTTCCGAATCATAGCTGAGCACGCCCAGCGCGTGCTTGAATACATGCAGCTTGCGCTGCAGGTCTTTCAGGTCTTCTATCAATGCTTTTATATCCATCACAGCCTCCTTTTATACAGCGATTATAGCACGCAGAGCGCCAATCTGGTACAATGCGGACATAAATCTGGAAAGGAAACGCGTTATTTTGTCTAAACCGCTTGCTATATTTGACTTTGATGGCACCATGATCAGCGGAGACAGCATCATCCGCTATACAGCCTATGCCATGCGACGCAGGTATGAGCCCTGGCGCAAGATCATCCCGCGGCTGTGGCAGGGTCTCAAGGCTGTCTGCGGGCTGATGAGCGCAACGGAAGGCAAAAGCCTCGCGCTATCATTTTTAGCCCGGATGAGCCGGGAAGAGCAAAGCGAGTTCAACCGCGCGTTTTGCCGCGATATCCTGATGCCGCGAGTCTTTCCCAAAGCACTGGAACGTATGGAAGCGCACCGGCGGGAAGGACTTTATATTCTATTGGTATCGGCTTCGCCCGATGCGTATATCAGCCATCTCAAAGACTTCCTGCCGGTCGATGCCATCATGGCTTCTCCCACAGATGAGCGGGGGCAGGTATCCTCTTCCACCAGGGGCGAGGAGAAGGCAAGGCGGGTGCGGGAATGGGCCGCTCAGCAGAATACCGAGATTGATTGGGCGGGCAGCTTTTCCTACGGAAACAGCGCAAACGACCTGCCTGTGATGCGTTTGACAGGCCATCCGGTGTGCGTCAACCCCAGCAGCCGCATGAAAAAGCTGGCACCCGATCTGCCCGCAGAGCAATGGAAGGCTTAATGGATGGCACATAAAAAGGCTTTCACTGATAGATGTGAAAGCCTTTTTATGCGCTTCGGCCCAATATGATCAGGCGCGGTTGGTTGCTTCTTTGATTTTCGCGGCCTTGCCCTGCAGATCACGCAGGTAGTACAGCTTCGCGCGGCGTACCTTGCCCTTGCGGACCACTTCAATGCGGTCTACGCGCGGGGAGTGCAGCGGGAAGGTGCGCTCGACACCGATGCCGTAGGACATGCGGCGAACGGTAAAGGTCTCGCGGCAGGAGCCGTTGCGCTTGGCGATCACAGTGCCTTCAAAGGCCTGCAGGCGCTCGCGGGTGCCTTCGACAACCTTCACAAACACACGCACGGTATCGCCGACGCCAAACTCGGGCCTGTCGGTCCGCAGCTGGGCCTGTTCAATCGAACGAATCAATTCACTCATGGGGTTTCCTCCTTCCATCGCAGACGTTCGTGCCAAGCCATATGCTTGCAGAGGACCGCCCGTTGTCACAAAGATGATTTTACCACATCACTTTACCATCTGGCAAGCGTTTTTTCACAGCCCTTGCCTGCGGGAAGCGAGGGTCATGTATTAACTGCAGTTGATCAAGGCGGTGACAGTTACCAGTCATCAGACCGCGCGATCAAGATGCCTCTACCTATTTCGAAGAATACATCGCTTTCATCCCATGCCGCTTGATGATATCGCGGTGCCTGTCAAGCACTGCTGTTCCCTCCGGCGCAATCCGGTAGCGCCTCAGCGTGATCAGGCCGTCCAGTTCCTCCCCCGAGAAGTTATTCAGCACGCGCTGCAAGAGCTCCTCTTTTTTCCCGGATAAAGGGAGAGCTTTTCCCTTGAGCAGCCGCTTCAGAACATCAGCATTCAAAAGAGACAGGCTTTCCCGCGCGCCGCAGTAAACGGCATATCCTTTATCGACCAGCAGGCGCTTGGCTTCCTCGGCCTCAACGCCGTATCGGTACTCAAAATACTGAGGCGCAAGGAATTCATTGGTAATGCTCGACACCTCCATCAGCCAGAGCATCACGATGTGGCCGGGCAGCAGCCCTTCCCCGGTCCTCACCATGTTGGCGCGTGGCACCCGGCTGTAAGGAAAACGCTCCGGCGTGCTGATCCAGGCTTCAAGATCCCTCTGCGGCGATATGTAGGGCTGCTCAGGATAATCTTTATATACAGGATGCGTGATCTTATCCATGGTCTCCTCCTTATGCATGGGTCTTTTCAGATTATACCAGGCTTGATAGAATATATGCATCAAAGGAAGGCGGATTCGTATGGATGCTCAAAGCAGAGACCTGCTGCTGACAAAGATGGAAGACCTGGTGAGGAAAGCCGCTAAGACAGGTTGTGCGCACAGCAAATTCCTGACCCCGGCAGAGGCTGCGGAGGTCAGCCGGGCATTTGACGCCAGGCGCGATATTCTGTTTTCAGCAGACGGAGGCTTTCAGGGGGCAGAGCGCCAGTGCGCTCTGTTTGTTCAGCCCGATTGGGGCTCGTTTGACAGGGAGGATGTGCTGGCCGCCGTAGCGCTTGAGCACCGAACGCAGGACACCGTGCGTCATCAGGATGTATTGGGAAGTGTTCTGGGGCTCGGTTTATCCCGCGATGTGATGGGCGATATCGCCATTGAACCCGGCCGCGCCGTGTTTGTCTGCCTGGCGTCGATGGCAGGGTATATCATCGACCGCGTCGACAAGCTGGGCCGTATCGGTGTTAAAGCGCGGCGTATCCCCCTGTCCGAGCTGCCGGCCTTGAGCGAAAGTTTAACCCAAAGGCAGATCACCGTGGCTTCCCTGCGGCTGGACGCGCTGATCGCCGCGGCGTTTCATCTCTCCCGCGGCGACAGCGCGCAATTGATAGAGGCAGGATTGGTCCGGCTTGACCATCA
>JAEWRJ010000120.1 GCA_023460055.1 Bacillota bacterium
GGCAGCGGGATAGGGCCGGAGACGCGCGCGCCGGTGCGCTTCGCGGTGTCCACGATGCGCTCGGCGGACTGATCGATCAAGTTGTGTTCGTAAGCCTTGAGCTTGATCCGGATTTTCTGATTGGCCATTTGATTTCCTCCTATTAAATCGTTCTCATGGTTCCGGCGTTTGCCCTTTGCCGACGCAAGATGGCTCTTGGCTTTTGCCGGTAATCCTTTTCCGCTTGGTCTGGCGGAAAAGAGCCTGAGTCCGTCGCCCGATTGTTCGGGCTGGTCGGCGATAATTACCCGCCCAAGGCCGGGGCGGCAACCTATCGCGTCATCCCTAAACAGACAGCCTTATGATTATAAGCAGTCAAGCAACTAAATGCAAGTGTTTTTTGCACTATTCCTCATCTTTTTTTGTCACCGGCCGTCTGATTTCCCTGCCTGAGCGCCACATTTGGAGCGCATTGAAATTCATCCGCTGACTACCCATCCGTGTGTATCTCATCGTGCATAAAGCATCCCCCCGCGCACAGACGAGGGGGGACGGGAACGAATGATCAGGTCATTTTTCGCCGAAGAGTCTGCTTTTCCAAAAATAATAGGGACGCAGGAGCAGAATAAAAATCCCCAGGCAGACGACCGTCATCAGCTTGTGCAGGTATTTAAGCCGCAGCAGCTCCGGCGTGCGAAGCGAGAGCAGCCCTGTTTCCTGCCCCCTCAGGAGCCAGAATGTATCGGCGATGTTCTTGGGGTCCACCAGGATGCCCGGCACCCATTCGGGGAAGATATAGACCGGCGCGATAGCCGCCTGCAGGATCAGAACGACGGCAGCCGCGTTGAGCGCGTACATCCCGGCAATAGCCAGCCCCCGCAGGATGAGCTCCGGCAGGATATGGAGGGCATAGCGCGTCTCCATCCGTCTTTTACCGCCTTCAAAGATAGCTCGGGCGGCACGGCCCGACAGCTTCAGCGTGACCGCCGCGATCATCGCGCCCAGAACGCACAGCAGCAGCCGCAAAGGCAGGCGCGCGCGGTATATTTCCTTGGTCAGGCTGTAGAAGTCGCCCTCACTATGCCAGGCGGACATCGCGCCGCCCAGCGCCGCGTAAGCGCCGGAGCCCTGCCTGGGTCGCATCACCACGCTGAGCATTTGCGTTTGAATCCCCGCTTTATCAAGCGCCTTCAGCGGAACGGTCACGCAGCTCTCATCCTTGTCCCCCACGGTTCTGCCTTGTCTGGTGATCCCCACAACCGTAAACTCGGTTCCCGAAATATTTAGCTTTCGCCCGACCGGATTGCCGACCCTAAACAGTCCGATAGCCAGCTTTTCATCGATCACGGCTAATGGCGCACCCAGCTCGATCTCTTCCAGGTACAGCTGCCTGCCCTCGGCCAGCACGCCGCCGGGATGGAGTACGCTTCCCCATTGCCCCTCAAGCCGCGCGGTCTGCGGCTGGCTGTCGGGTCCGCCGGCTGACACGGAGGTTCCGGGCGCATAGGCAACCGCGCCCCAGGCGGTCATCACGCCGCCCAGCTCCTCCATGCGCTTCTCCAGATCAGTCATCATCTCCCAAAGCTCAGTCAGCTTATCCTCACGGGAAGTCTCCACTTCCCCGGTCTGCCCGTCCCCGGCCCCCTCCGAAGACTGCCCTTGGGCCTCCGCCTTGGGCGAGAGGATGTTGTACTCATATATCTCAGGCACGCCGGACAGGCTCATCAGGATGATGCCCGCGCACAGCGCCAGCAAAACGATCAGGCTCAGCCTCTTAATTGACATCAACATATTCCATCACCGCCTGGCCTTCTGACAAAGTTCTGTCCTCTCTGTCAGCAATTTCAACACTGCTCAGGTCATCCTCGACAGCCGCCAGCCTGGCGGAGGTTTCAATCACCGTGACTTCCCGCTTCTTGACCGTATATGTGCTGTTTCCAAGTATTCCGTCCCGGTCTTGATTTATGACATACACATAATACCTGTTATCCCCTCCATCTCGCAGCGCGGTCAAAGGCAGCAGCGTCGCGGTCTTGGGGGATTTGTAGAGGATGTTGACCGAGGGTTTCTCGCTCATCAGCCTGCTCAGGCCGCCCAAGGCCGATATATTATTTTCATCCAGCTCGATGGTCGCGTACGTCTTGCCGTCCGCGTCCTCTTCCACGCCGCTGATCGTCATCTCGCGCTCAGCACCCATTACCCGGGCCTTCATCCCCTTGCTGACGGATTCTTTTTTGGATATGTCAGTGATGTCACAGCGCAGCACAGGCATTTCTCCCGGCGCGCTGAGCGCGTAGGCCGGCTTGCTGCCGTCATACCTGTCTCCCGCCTTCAGATTAACCTCAGTCAGCCATCCTTCCCTGTCCGCCCTGATGGTTTGGAGCCGCAGTTTCAGCTTTTCCAGTTCCAGCATCTCATCCAGATAACTATGGATCTCTTCATTCATCCCGTCGATTTTCTTGATATAATCAAACACATCTCCCGACACCTTGGGCGCGGGTCTCCTGTTTCCTGTATAAAAGCTTTTGAACAGCGCAGAGGCTTCATCCTTCTTCATCATCGCGTCGCGGGCTTCCCGCATGGCATCATACATGTTTTCTTCCAGGTCTGCCGCCCCGCCGCGGCCGGCTTCCTCCCTATACTGCTGCCCGGCTTGAACCGCCTTCGTATCCTCTGCCATCCCGGCGGGGAACAGCTTCCACTCATTGATGTTATCAGACAGCTCATGCCCGGCAGCAATCGCTGCCGCCTTGGCTTTGAACAGCTTGTCCCAATACTCATCCGTCGCCTTCACCATGGCATTGTAATAATCGTTCTGCTCGCTTGTCTGCAGAATGCGCAGGCTGCCGGCTACAGTCTCCGTACGTTCGCGCACCTTCTTCTCATACGCCAAGCGCAGTTCCTTTAGCTTTTCATCAAAGTCGGGAACAGATGCCGTCAAGAGGACATCTCCCGCCTTGATCAGATAGCCAGGCCTCGCCATCACCTTGTCAACAACCAGATTCAGCCTTCCCGCTCCCTTGATGGTAAAAGGTTCGCTATTTGAAAAGCGGATCTCGCCCGGCACGCTGATGGTGTCATCCAGCTTGCCGCGCGTGGCCGTTATGATCTGTACCTTGGCAGTGCCCGCGGTTTGTACTGTGCGCGCGAAGAACAGGCCGGCCAGCAGAACGCAGGTCAGCAGCAGAAAGCCCTTCTTCGTATTGCTTCTCAAGTTCATTGCGCGTACCCCGCTTCATCCGCCACGACAATCACACGCTGGCCATCCCGGAGGGCTTTGTTTTCTTTATAGGCGATTTTCAAACCGTCCAGATCCCCTTCCTCGGCTTCGACGGCAACCAGCTGATCAGAGGTTTCCAGCACATTCACATCCAACCTCTTTAATATATAGGGGCTTATATCGAGCGCGCCTGCCCCCTTTTCCTCTATCACATAGACGAAATACTTTTTATCTGCGTCGCTGCGAAGCGCGCCGGCGGGCAGCAGCGCAGCCGTTTGTTCCGACACATACCGGATATCCGCTGCCTGCTTCTTCTCCATCAACCGGGCCAGGCTGCCCAGGGAGGAGATGACAGCCTCATCCAGCTTCATAACAGCATATGTTTTACCGTTTCCCGCGGTCTGCACCTCGCCGATCACCAGATCGGTCTCGCTGCCGCGCAGGCGTACCGTCATACCTTCTACGATCCGATTGCTCTTCACAAGCTCAGTGATATCGCAGCGGATGAAGGGATCTGTTCCGGGAGCGCTGAGGGAATAGGCAGGCTTGCTGCCGTTGTAGACATCGCCTTTTTTTAAGGAAAGCTCCGTCAGCCATCCATCCCTTCCGGTCTTAATGCTTTCCAGCGCCAGCTTCTGCTTTTCCAGCGCCAGCATCTGGTCCAGCAGTTCATAAGCCTTCTCCCGCTCCTCATCAATGGCCTTGATCAAACCGAAGGTACCGTCAGGCGTACGGGCCGCGGGCGGGTCCTGGGATGTATAGATACGTTTCAACAGGTCCGCTGCCTCATCCATGCCCTTCTTTGCTTCCAAAGCCTCCTGCATGGCGGCATTTACCTCGTCCGGCGCTTCAGCGTCAGCCCACGCGCCGATATCTCCGGGGAGTTCAAAATCGGCGGCCGTGGCGGCCAGTTTTGCCCCGAGCAGTTTGTCCCAGTACATATCAGCCGCCCTGAGCATGGCATTGTAATAGTTGTTATGCTCGCTGGTTTCGGGAAAACGCTTGCTGCCCGCCACCGCGTCCGCGTACTTGCGCGCCTGCTGGGAATAGCTGTCCCACAGCTTCGCCAGCTCCTCCTCATATCCCGGGACGGACGTGGTGAACAGGATGTCCCCCGCCTTGATCCGGCTGCCGGGGATCGCCACAACCTCTTCAATCAGAAGATTCAGCTTGCCTGCTTCAGTGATGGTGAAGGCCTCGCTTTGCGGGAAAAATACCTCCGCCTCTGCGCTGAGGGCATCTTCCAGCCTTCCCCGCCCAAGGGAAACCGGCCGCACCTCAGCCGCGGACAGGCTCCTGACCGCTCGCGCCGCTAAGAATCCGGCCAGTAAAGTGGATGTCAGGACCAAAATGCCAACCAGTATCTTCTTTCTCATGCTCATCGCGCGCCGCTCACTTCATATCGCTCAGCTGAATGCCCAGCAGGATGTCTTCCTGAAAATAGGTATAGATCAGCAGCGCCGGTAGTATATACAGCGCCGCCCCCGCGAAGGCAATGCCCTGCTCGCCGGTCGACAGCTGGTTGAACATAACAGAAAGCGGCATCGCCCCCTGATCATTGCTCAGGTAGATCAGCGGCTGCTCCACCATGTTCCAGCTGTCGGCAAAGCTCAGCGCGGCAGCCGCGCCCAGAATAGGCTTTGAAATCGGAAGGACCATGTGCGCGAAACAGCGCCATGTCCCGGCCCCGTCCATCATCGCCGCCTCAAACATATCCGCGGGGATACCCACCATGTACTGGCGGATCAAGAAAATATACAGCGGCGAAAAGATCATCGGCAAGATCACGGCCCACTGCGTATTCATAAGCCCCAGGGCGCGCATGGTCAGTACGCTGGGGGCCATCGTCACCTGGAAGGGCAGCAGCATCAGCATCAGCACCATGAAAAACAGCGCATCCCGTCCCCTGAACCTGAAGCGGCTCAGCGCGTAAGAGAGCATGGGGATCACCAGCGCCTGCCCCAGCAGGATGGCCAGCGTATAATAGGCCGAGTTGAAAAACAAGGTCAGGTACAAAGGCTTTTCAAGCAGCAGGGCATAGTATTGCCGAAGGGACGCGACAGACGGCGACAGCAGGATATCCATCCACTGATCCTGCGCGTAGCTGTTGCGCGTATCAAGATAGGCCTTCATCTCAGTCGTCGGGAAGAAGCTGTATAAAAATGTCAGCACGATCGGCGCGAGCAGCAGCGCGCACACGATGATCAATACAGCGTAGCTGATGATACGGCCTGAGCGCAAGGGTCTGCGGTGATGCCTGTGAACGGCCTCCTTACCTGTCATTGCCCCTCACCCCCCTGCTCAAGTACAGCATGCCAAACAGCACAAACACGATCAGGGCGAAGCTGTAGGCGGCCGTTGTCACGTTCTGATAATCCAGCTTGGCGAACTGGTTGTTCATATAGTGCTGCAGCGTATACACCGCGTCGCGCGGATAAGCGCCGCCGATAAAGTAGACTTCCTTGAATATCTTAAAGGCGTTCACCCAGGCCATCACGAAGACCAGAAAGGCTGTCGGCAGGATCATCGGCAGGGTGATCTTCATCTCCTGCTGCACCACGCCGGCGCCCTCCAGCCTGGCAAACTCATACAAAGCGTCCGGCACCGAAGACAGCGCCGCCGAAAACAGCACAATGGAAAAGCCCAGGTTCTTCCATATGTACAAAAGCACGACCGGCACGCGCAGGGCCTCTGATTCCAGCCACAGCACCCGCTCAAAGCCGAGCGCCGCGGCAACGCGGTTGACCGGGCCGCCGTAATCAAACAAAATCTGCCAGACGATCAGCAGCGCCGCGCTGGGCACCAGATAGGGCATCAGCAGCAGGTTGCGGAAACCGACAGACTTTTCCTTCAGTGCCCGCAGCATGACCGCCAGCACAAAGGAGAACACAAAGATGAGCGGAGCGGAGATCAGGCTCAATTCCAGCGAGTTCTTCAGCCCCAGGCGGAACACCTCGTTATCCCACACCCTCTGATAGTTGTCAAACCAGACGATGCGGTTTGCGATCGTGCCGTCTGTCATGCTGAAATAGATACCGCCTAAAAACGGCACGACGTAAAACAGCATCAGTCCCAGCAGCCCCGGCAGCAGAAAGAGCCACAGGCTCTTCTTCTTATAAAACATCGCCGCTCCTTCACAAACTAATGAATGACATGTTCATACTACTCCATTTCTTTAGTTGCATCAAGGCAATACACCGCCATCAATTGTAACAAAATTGGCGTATGCGCGGGGCGCGAAAGCCCGATGGCTCCCGCGCCCCGCGCCGTATCCGCCGTATTTAAGTTTGTATTTACTGCCCTTCAAGCCTCATCAGCCGCAGCTTGCCATCCGCCTCCATCACAAATTGCTCCAGCGGGGTCTGCCCCTGGATCAGGCGGTTCAGCAGCGTATACATGTCCTCATTGTTGAAGGCCATGTTCTGGCTGTAGGTCTTGATGTAGCTGTTTTTCATGAGCTCGCGGTATGCCGCCACCGTCTCCTTGCGGGCTATATACTTCGCCTCCTCACGGCGGTTTTCGATATATTTCTTCTGCT
>JAEWRJ010000121.1 GCA_023460055.1 Bacillota bacterium
GGCTGTACCTGGTCCGCAACCTGTATAACCGTCGGTTGGAGCGGTTTGGCATGGTGGTGCTGGGGCTGAACGCGGAGATGCTTCTTTCACCATTGCTTGATACCAATACGCTGTGGGAAGGGAAAGCGGATATCATCCTGGATGAATATGTGCATACCGCAAACATAGATCATCCCTTTTATGATGAAGACTACCGGCCGGGGTTGCTGGAGGAAGACGACAATATCAGTTATAGCCAGCGTGTAAAAACCTCCGACTATCAATTGACGTACCGGGTCAGGCTTGATCATTCCATTGTCTTTGGGCAGCTGGATGAATACTATCATCTGCTGTGGATCCTTATTTTACTGCTGATCCCCCTGGCCGGGCTGATCATGCTGTTTATCCATCGGCGAATGACCAAGCCATTGGCTCGTCTGTCTTCAGCAACCCGCCAGATGGCGCAGGGAGAACTGGGGGTGACTGTGCCCATGCAGGGGCCGGATGAGATCGGCAGCCTTGGCCGTTCATTTAACGCCATGAGCCTGCAGATCCAGCATCTGATTGACAAGTCCTACCGGGAAGAATTAGCCCTGCGCGATGCCCGCATCTCAGCCCTGCAAAGCCGCATCAACCCGCACTTTATGAACAATGCCCTGGAGATGATAAATTGGCAAGCCCGCATGGAGGGGGCTGAAACTGTCAGCCAGATGATTGAGGCGCTTAGCATACTCATCAATGCTGCGCTGGACCGTACCGATGAACGCACGGTCCCGCTGTATTCTGAGATTGAAGTTGCAGATGCCTATTTTTTCTTTATCAAGCAGCGTTTCGCCGGAAGGGTCAGCATAGAAAAAAACTTTGATGATTCCCTGCTTGAGTGGCATGTTCCGCGCCTGATTATCCAAACATTGCTCGAAAACGCCGTAGAGCACGGTATAGCTCCCGCGGGCGGCGGCGCTATACGTCTGCATGCCTATGTGAAGAATGAACTTTTGTATATTGATATATGTAACAACGGCAAGCTTCTGAGCGCTCAGGAGCAGGAGAAAATTGCTGCCCTGCTTAAAGATATCGGGACGGATCAGGGTGAGCATATCGGTATCCGAAATGTCAGCCTGAGACTGAATCTGATCTATCACGGCGAGGCTGGTCTGGATATTTCTTCTGACGAAAACGGGGATACACGGGCGCGCATTCATATTCCCATAGATCAAAGCTACGGTGAATTTCCACAGAGGAGCGTAACATGAAAAAAAAGCGTCGAATCATAAATATCCTTATAGCTGTTGCTTTCCTCTCAGTCACTATCTCTTGTCTGGCTGAGACAGTGACCCTGAGAACTGTCAGCACTTTTGCGGGCACCGATGCCGGCCCCGAATACGTTGATCTATTGCATGCCTGGGAGGCAGCAACGGGGAACCATGTTGATGACCGTTCTGCCGCTTCAGACGAAACATGGAAAGCTGAGATGCTCAACGATTTCGCCGCCGGTAATGAACCGGATGTGTTTTTCTTCTTTGCCGCAACAGCCGACTCAAAGCCTCTGCTTGGCCGTGTCATTCCAATCAGCCAGATCAATGCGGTTTATCCCGACCTGGACCTGGTTGAAAGCGCGGGCCTGCGTGAAGAAGACGGCCTTGTCTATGCCATTGATGTACGCCCCTTCTGGGAAGGATTGTTCGTCAATACCGATTTGTTTGAGCGTTATGCCCTTGAACTGCCGACAGACAGGGATAAATTTGAAAAGGCCGTTCAAGTCTTCCGCAGAAATGGCATTGTTCCTCTTGCCATTTCATTAAGCGATATACCGCACTATATCGTAGAGTTTTCGATACTGGCCAGCGGCAGCACAAAAGATCATCAGGCACGTCCCGCGGATGTTTCCGCGATCCCCGATTCCTGGGTCAGGGGGATGCAGCTGATCAGACATCTGTATCAGATCGGTGCCTTTCCTGATAATGTGAACGCTACATCGGAAGTCTTGACCACGTCGATGTTTATCAATAAGCAGGCAGCTATGCTGCTGGACGGCTCATGGCGAGCGAATGGAGTCGCTGAAGAAAATTGGGATACCACCATCGTTTTACCCTTTCCCCCCTATAACGAAGAGGCGGATCCCTCGGCCATCATCGGCGGAACATCAATGGGCTTTTATATCAGCAAACGGGCCTGGGATGATGAAGAGAAGCGTGATGCCGCCGTGAGTTTGCTGGCCCACTTGACCAGCGATGAAGCACGGGCAAGGCTTGGCTTTACGTTTGGCGGCGAGATGCTGAAAAGCGCCATCACCCTCACGGGAACAGCGGCGGAAAACGGCTCGCTTGCCTTCCCTATAGGCGATGTGATGGATTCGGGCGCGCGCAGCTTTTGGTTCAGCCAGATACCGGCTATTGCCGACGGCACGGCGGACATTCGGGAAGTCTTGGAAGAAACCATTAAACGCGGAGCGTTTTTCAGATAAGGAAGGGGCGGGATATGATTCTTAAAGTTGCACTGGTGGATGACGAACAGATCATACTTAATGGTTTGCAAAGTGTCATTGATTGGAAAAGTTTCGGCTGCGAGGTGGTCGGCACCGCGGCGGATGGAAGGAGCGGCCTTGATCTGGTGCGAAACATGAAGCCTGATATTCTCCTTACCGATATCAGAATGCCTAATATGGATGGCATTGCCATGATCGCGGCGCTTAAAAGCGAGTTTCCCCGTTTGCAGGTCAGCATACTGACTGCCTACCGCGATTTTGAGTACGCGCGCAAGGCCATCGGCCTTGGCGTATCACGATATTTACTAAAACCCAGCAAGATGGATGAACTGGAGGAAGCAATTTTGCATATGTCAGATATCCTCCGTACAGACATGCCTATAGATGCAAATGATGAACCTCAAAAGGAGAAGGAAACAGGAGCCGCAGATCCCTCTGCGTTCATTGTAGAGAGAGCCCTGCAGTATATGAAGGATAACTGTGTCAGGCGCATTCGCCTTTCAGATGTAGCGGATAGCGTATATGTCAGCCAGTGGCATTTATCCAAGCTGCTTAACCGTTATACCGGCAGAAGCTTCTTTGACATTTTAAGTGACTATCGAATCAATAAATCTAAAGAGATGATAACCGATCCTTCTTTGCGCATCCATGAGATTGCGGTCATGGTGGGTTTTTCGGACGTGGCTCACTTTTCAAAGACATTCAAGCGGATTACAGGGAAATCTCCCGTTGACTACAGAGCAAGCTATTGCAGATAGGAGGATTTTATGCGTGAACGGATTATGGCCATTTGCTACGACTTTGATAAGACACTGGCTCCTGACGATATGCAATCCTTCACCTTCATTCCTTCTGTCGGCATGACGATCGACGAGTTCTGGGAGGAGTCGGATAAACTTGCCTCTGAGAACGGCATGGATAAAAACCTGGCCTGGATGAAATTGATGCTTGATAAGGCCAAGGAAAACGGCCGCTCCATTGAGCGGAGCGCTTTTATGGAGTTGGGCAAGAATGTGACTCTATACCCGGGAGTTGTTGAGTGGTTCGAGCTGATCAATGACTACGCAGCTGTCCGCGGTATCCGAACCGAGCATTATATCATATCCTCCGGCCTCAAAGAGATCATAGCCGGCAGCGAAATAGCGCCGCATATCCATCGCATTTATGCTTCAACCTTTTATTACTCCCCGGACAATACAGCCCTGTGGCCTGCTCAAGCTATTAACTATACCAACAAGACACAGTACATCTTCAGGATAGCCAAAGGCGCCTTTGATGAAAACAATGAACGGGTCAACGCCAGCTATCAGGATGATCAACTTTACCTGCCTTATGAAAACATGGTGTATATCGGCGACAGCGATACAGATATCCCCTGCATGCGGCTTGTGAAAAGCAAGGGAGGCACATCGATCGGCGTCCACGATCCTAAAAAGCATAAAGAAGAGAAAATTCATCGGTTATTTCGTGAAGGGCGAATCAACTATTTTGCTCCCGCTGATTACAGGGAGGGAAAACCACTGCACCGTATCATGAAGAAGGTGATCGACCTTGTGGCCGCCAGAGAGGATCTGTGGCAGGAAGAAGCGGCGCTGAGAGAACTTGCGGATAACCCGCGGGAGGATAGCAAGCAATAAAAAACAAGCCTTGAAACTAAAAAATTTCAAGGCCTGCTTGGCAGGGGCAGAAGGACTCGAACCCTCAACAAAGGTTTTGGAGACCCACGTGTTACCATTACACCATGCCCCTAGGGCAACAGCGATATTATAGCCAAGCCCGGTCTGAGTGTCAAGCGAAAAACCGCCCCAATTCACCCGAAATTGGCCCAAATTTGCGCTTTGTGTCACATATTGCTCAGCTGATGGAAGCGGGTAAATCTTGCGAGGCAATCATCGAGGGATGTTTTTACATAAATATCTCCCTCATCGATTCCGCTCTCAAACCACAGACCCTTTATTTGCATATCTCCTGTTTTCTTGTTTACAACGGGCTCTATCCTGCCGGCAAAGTTTTCTCCCATTAGCACAGGCAATACATAATAGCCATACTTGCGCTTTTCCTTCGGCGCGTAGATCTCCCAGGTATAGGTATAGTCAAATACCGCCTCGATCAACTTCCTATCCCACATCATATTATCTAGCGGAGCTATCAGTTCACAGCGCGGCTCAAAGTCAAGCTGTGATCTGGCTTTCTCCATAAGCGGCTCATCTTCGGTTAACATGTATAGCAGATCCCGCATTCCCTCCACGCGAAGAGGCTTGATGGTTCCCGCTTTGACCAGCAGTTCAAAGGTTTCATTTCTCTGCGGCGTTTTAAAATCAGGGAAGCCCAGCCAGGCCGGAGAGGCCTTATTCCACATCAGTCCGACGGACCCGATGCGGCGGGTAAGCAAAAAGCTGTAGAGCTGTCCGTCGCTTTCAAAACCCGATGGTTCCTGTGTTAATCCATCCGGCAGGCAGCGCTCGATCAAATCATAGTACTTTATTGCGCCTTGCTTATGATGTATGCCTAAGGTGCCAGCGGAGTACAAGTGCTCCAGCACAGCACGCGACAGACGGGAAGGCCCCCAGAACCAATGCACCTTGTCACTTGAATCGAAATCCTTTGAACACAGCGGGCCACGTCTCCCGATCTCCTCAATAACAGCTTGGCACGCGGGAGCAATCTGCTCATGACTTCGCATCCATCCGCCGCGTATCTGACGCATATAGGAAAAACGAGGCCAATCCTCTGCCGGAAAGATGCAAAGTTCCTTATCAAAATAATCCACCAGGCGGCGCTGTTCGTAGAGCAGGTCATTAAGTGTTTGTTTTGAATAGCCGCCGATACGCGATTGAAGCACCAGATCGGCATTGCGTCCGCAGACATCGATAGGGTCATACTGTATGCTGTCGGCCTGGCGGATATATGCATAGGCGCCTTCGGCCCCTGTAAATCTACGCCCGCCAAGCAAGCCATGCTTAAGCAGCATAAAGCGTCTGGCCTCACGCTTCGTGATGTGCTCCGAGGTCATAGCGCCTTCCCGCACTGGCTGCAGTACTTTGCCGCTTCATCGTTAAGGGTGCGGCAATTGATACAGCGTACCATCACTTTTGTCTGCTCCATTTCCCCCGTCTTTTCCTCGCCCTCTTTGAATCCTGCAACCGCATCCCTTACCACACCGCCTATAGCTTCGCTGTAGGGCGACAGTTCCTCCCGTGCCCGCTGAGGATCCAGCACCACACCGGAACCTGCCAGTCCTTTCGCGCCCGCGGAACGCAGAAATTGCCCTGCAACGATGAGAATCATGCCGATAACTGCCCATATGAAAGAACCCGCAGAAGAGCCAAAGCGTTCCGCTCCAAAATGAGAAAAGCTGCCCATCGAACTGATGATTGTAAAGAAGGGAATTAAAAACAGTATGAAACCAATCACGGTGAGCGCCATCCCCCCATAGAACATCAGCTTTCGATCCGGGCTGATCTCTCCGTGCTTCCTGAACTCATCTAATTTCAAAATACAGCCTCCTTGGCAATTCATGATGTGTTTCCATATTATGGCGTCGGGCATTTAATGTCAATGGCTTAACAAAGCAAAAGCGATTGTGTCCTCTCCATGCTTGTGATATGATATAAACATCAAATCGCACGCTTGACCGATATAACAAACAAATATTGTTTCCGAGATGATTTCTATACCTGAAGAATGACGCAAACAAATTGCTTTAGGGAGGGAAAAGAAATGAAGGTAACGATTTATCCGGATCGCTGTAAAGGCTGCGGACTTTGCGAGGGCATTGCTCCTTCTGTTTTCCGTGTAGATGACTACAATCAGGCACAGGTTGTCATACAGCCCGATCCCCTGACGCCTGATATACAGCAGGCGATCGTATGCTGCCCCATGGACGCTATCGCCCTTCTGGCGGGATAAGTATGCTCTTATGGGGAATATTCTTATCAAGAGGGTTTATAAGGTCCCAGAGGCAGGTGATGGCTGCCGTATTCTGGTTGACCGTCTATGGCCACGTGGCTTGACAAAGGAACGCCTTCAAGCGGATGGGTGGATCAAGTATATCTCCCCATCACCGGAAATCCGTAAAGCCTTTTGCCATAAGGAAGAATACTTTGATACCTTTAAAGCCGCTTACCTGGCAGAACTGAACGCTAATCCGCAAAAGGATGAATTTATCAACATAGCAAAAGAATGTTTAGGAAACGGCAATCTGACGCTGCTGTATGCAACAGTCAGCGAAACGATCAATCATGCCGTTATATTGCGGGATTGGCTGGAAAGTCAGATCTAAACGTAGGTCTATACAATACTACTCAAATAAGCGTAGCATGTATAAAGCCGTCACGCAGATATCGCGTGACGGCTGGGCTTTATTGATTAGGTAAGAGGTTAGGGATTAGTCACGGTGATCTCACATGTTGCTCGTTTACGGGTCCCGTCAGCGGCAATTGCTGTAATGGTTGCCTTGCCCTTTTTGAGTGCTGTGACGAGGCCATTCTCATCTATGGAAATCACCTTGTCATTTGAACTCTTCCAGTTGACAGATTGTATCGCATCGCTGCTTTCGATTACCGCATCCAGTTTCACACTGCTGCCAACTATCAGTTCAAACGACTCTTTGTTCTTCATAACCTGCTGATCACGGCTGATAGTAACCGACTGCGCGAGAGGATGGATACTCAGACTAAACGAAGCACTGACGCCTGATCCATCGAGTGCTGTAGCGGTTATGGTGACTTCTCTCTTGACATCTGTCTTTCTGGCCGTTACAACACCGCTCTTGTTCACACGCGCAACACTTTCGTCTGAAGTCTGCCATTCAACCTTCTTATTATCGGCATTATCCGGAAGTACAGTAGCTTTCAGAGTAATTTTTTGCGCCGAAGCAACTGACTGTTCTCCGGAAATGATAATATCTTTGACCAAATTAACTACGTTGATCGTAAATGAAATAGTTTTCTTTGACCCATCTGTTGATGTGGCGGTAATGTTTGTCGTTCCCTTTGTATGAGCAATGATAACCCCATTTTCGTCGACGGAAGCAACTTTAGGTTTAGAACTATTCCAAGCTAACGTCTGCGCTGCATCAGCAGGAAGTATGGAGGATTGGACAGCCAAAGAGGTTTTACCGGCTGCCATATCAAGGATGATGCCATCCTTGTTGTTGATACGCTGATTCCCTGATTGAAGCAGTATTTCTGAAACAAGCGGAAGGATGCTCATCTCAAAATCGGCATAGACACCTGATCCGTCTTTTGCTTTTGCGGTAACAACAATGTTCTTCTTTTCGCTCACATCCATTGCCTGCACTACGCCTTTGTTGCTGATGGAAGCAACATTCTGATCAGAGACAGACCAATCCACGCTTCTATTGTCAGAAGATTCGGGAAGCACAATCGCTCTCAGTGTAGCTCTTCCCTCGCTTTGGATACTAGAATTTCCATCAATGGAAACAGATTTCGCAAGGTTAGCTATGTTCACTTTTATGTTTGCCTTTGCGCCGCTGCCATCTACTGCCGTGGCGGTGATAATCGCCTCCCCTTTCTGATGAGCGATTACTGTGCCGAAGACATCAACTGACGCGATTTTTGGTGATGAACTGCTCAGTTCAACCCCGGGCCAGAATGAATCAGGCTTTACATTGGCAGCTATGGCGAAAGTTCTGATGTTGCTAGATAGATCAATCGCTACGGTCTGATTGGCAGCATCGCGTCCATCCACCATCATCTCAACTGAATTAGCCATCGCAACGTTTTCGATTGGCAGGCCTTTGCTCCGGGCGAAGGTCTCTCCCTCACTTCCAGCAGGTGCATATATCTTCAAGTTTGCAGGCTTAAGTGAGCCGGTGAAAAAAGCATCATCGCTGATCCGCGATACGCTCTTGGGAATAGCGACTGAGATTAGGTTCGGACACTGGTTGAACACCCCGGAAGGCAGAGCTGTCAGCTTGCCAGCCGGCAATACAACATCAGTAAGGCTTTCGCAAACAAAGAAGGCAAAGTCTCCAAGGCTGGAAACCCGGTTGGGCAATGTAATGCTTTTCAGATGGGCATTTCCATAGAATGCATGCGACCCGATTGTTTCTAGACCTGCCGGCAGTTTAATTTCTATGATGCCGGTCACTGCCAGTGAATTGTTGCCGATTGATTTGAGAGTTGACGGAAGATTGATCTCTGTCATTTTCATGCAACGGTCAAACGCATAATCCGGCAAGGAGGTGATTCCTTCCGGTATCGATATGCTCTGAAGTCTACCGGCTGACCTGAAAGCGCCCTCCCCAATCGATCGCAGGGTCCTGGGGAGGCTTATAGCGGCAAGATTATAGCTGCCTTGAAACGCAGACCTTCCAATGCTGACAACTCCTTCAGGCACGGTAACATTTACAAGGAACCCATTGTTCATAAAGGCTTCATCAGCAATCGCAGTGACTCTCTGCCCGTCAATTTGAGAGGGTATCTCAACATCTCCTTCCTGCCCCGAATACCTGGTGATGCTGATTGATCCATCCATATTGGTCTGGTATGCAAAGTTTTGATCAGCTTCAACGTGTCTTACCTGAAGCAGCAGGACCATGACGAGAAAGATCCCCGCCCAATACAATCGTTTCATAAAACATTTTCCTTTCATAGTTTACTACAACTCAGCATTAATTATAAACACATACAGGGAAACATTCAATCAAAAATGTGGGCTTAGGGTTGTTGAATTGTAACAACTTCTGAGAGTGTATTGTAGATCAATCTCGCCCAAACAAATCCCTCGTATACACCTTATGCTCTACATCCTCAACCTCTTCGTTCAAGCGGTTGCTGACGATTACATCGCTGATGCGTTTAAACTCATCCAAGTCACGGATCACCCGGCTGTTGTAAAAGCTTTCCTCTTTTAAAGTCGGTTCGTAGACCACCACCTCAATACCCTTGGCTTTGATGCGCTTCATCACGCCTTGTATGGAGCTGGCACGGAAGTTATCGCTGCCTGCTTTCATCGTCAGCCTATATACCCCCACCACCTGTGGCTTGCGGGCTAGGATTCGGTCTGCTACAAAGTCCTTGCGGGTGCGGTTAGCATCCACAATGGCGGCGATGATGTTGTTAGGCACATCATCGTAGTTAGCCAGCAACTGCTTGGTATCCTTGGGCAGGCAATATCCGCCGTAGCCGAAGCTGGGATTGTTGTAGTGGCTGCCGATGCGCGGGTCAAGGCATACGCCGCCTATGATGCTCCTGGCATCCAGACCTCGCACCTCTGCGTAGGTATCCAGCTCATTGAAAAAGCTGACACGCAGCGCAAGGTAGGTATTGGCAAACAGCTTCACAGCCTCCGCCTCCGTCGGGTTCATATACAGGGTGGCAATATCCTGCTTGATCGCACCTTCCGTCAGCAGCTTCGCAAAGGCCTCCGCAGTCTTCTCCAGCCGCTTGTTGCTCACGGGCACCCCCATGATAACCCGGCTGGGGTAGAGACAATCATATAGGGCCTTGCCCTCGCGAAGAAACTCCGGCGAAAACAGGATATTATCGCAGGCCAGGCGAGACCGCAAACCTTCTGTAAATCCAACCGGCACTGTGGATTTGATGATGATAACCGCGTCCGGGTTCAAGTCGATCACCTGCTCCGCCACACTCTCAACAGAGGAAGTGTCAAAATAGTTTTTCACCGGATCATAGTTGGTGGGTGTGGAGATAACCACATAGTCCGCCCCCCGGTAGGCCGACTCGCTATCCAATGTAGCTGTAAGGTTCAGGGGCTTATTGGCAAGATAATCCTCAATCTCTATGTCCGCAATAGGAGATATACGGCGGTTGATCATATCCACCTTCTCCGGGATGATATCCACTGCCACCACATCATGGTGCTGCGCCAGCAGGATGGCGTTGGAAAGGCCCACGTAGCCGGTACCGACGACGGCGATTTTCAAGCTCGTGCTATTTTGTGTCATGTTTTAACCTCCAAAAATAATCATGAAAAGAAAAGATAATGCAGAATTAGGAATGAACGAGGAAACCACATTGCGCGAACGCGCTCTTCCCGCGCCAAAGCGCGATCACTTTGCATTAGTGTGAAACGCTCTGCATTCTGTATTTTACATTTCCTCTCCGTCTCCTCCCTGCCGCAGCGGCCATTTTACATTCCGCATTACGACTGCCAATCACTGTTAACAAGTATGCCAGCTCATTGACCTCATAGATAAAAGAATCAAACTCGCTGCCGATAACCAAATCTACCCTGTGAAGCAGTCTCAGCCAATAATGGGTTTCATTGTCTTCCTTGAGCGCATTAGCCATTTTCGAAACAAAATCGGCCTTGCTTTGCCTCTTCACACCCTCTGCGACATTATTAGCCCCTATCTTGTACCAGCCCGAAGCAGCTGTCTGGATAAATCATACACCTTGTTACTTCTTTCAGCTTCTTGGACAATGAGTAGATTATAACCGCAAATCCAAAACTTTTATCGGCAACCGGGCTTTGCTTTCCATCCCTGTCCCTATTTTGCATTCCCCACCTCGCCCCTCCGCCTCAACGCAATATTATGCTTCCCGCATTCCGTTCTCATCTCGCGCGCATGCGCCCAATTGTGCATTTTGTATCTTGCATTAACCCCCGTAATACCCCTTATACCACTCTGCAAATTTAGATAATCCCTCTTCAATGCTCGTTTCCGGCTTGAAACCAAAATCACGGATCAAGTCATCGACATCTGCGTAGGTCTGATAAACGTCGCCGGGTTGCATGGGCAGGTACTCAATGTTTGCCTTAATCTCGCGGCCATAGGCATGGCTGAGTGCGGACTCCAGCGTGCGGATAAAGCGCATCAACTGCACGGGTTTATTATTGCCGATATTATATACCTTGGCCGGCTCCTTTCCCTGTGGGGGACAATCAAGCATGTTGACGATGCCGGTGACAATGTCATCCACATAGGTAAAATCGCGATACATATCGCCATTGTTATAAACTTGAATGGTCTCCCCCGCCAGTATCCTCTTGGTGAAGGAGTAATAAGCCATGTCCGGTCGTCCATAGGGGCCATACACAGTAAAAAATCGCAGGCCAGTGCTTGGAATGTCATAAAGGTGGCTGTAGGTATAGGCCATCAATTCATTGCTCTTCTTGGTAGCGGCATACAGGCTGATAGGATGATCCACGTTATCCGTTACGGAGAAGGGCGCCTTTTGTTGATTGCCGTATACGCTGCTACTGGAGGCGTACAGCAGGTGCTTCACAGGGGTATCCGCGTGGCGGCAGGCCTCTAGGATGTTAAAAAAGCCGATCAGGTTGCTCTGCAGATAGGCGCGCGGGTTGGTAATGCTATAGCGCACGCCTGCTTGAGCTGCCAGGTTGATGACGATGTCGGGGCGGTAGGTGGCAAACAGATCATTGACGGTTTGCTCGTCCGCCAGATCACCATTAATAGAGCAAAATTCAGGATATAAAGACAACTCTTTCAGCCGTGTCTTTTTTAAAGATACATCATAATAATCACTTAGATTATCAAAGCCCACAACATGATAGCCTTCATTAAGCAAAAATTTTGACAAGTGAAATCCTATGAATCCTATAGCGCCTGTAATCAATACACTCATTTCTTCGCTCGCCTTTCTTAGCCTTTTCCATTTTCCATTAAGCCTTACATAGGGCGATGTTTTCACTTTCCCCCTCGTTGCTATTAGAAATTTTAGTAGGCCGTCAAAATTAAACAGATCCTTCCAGCAATAATAATTACTTTCTATTTATATTTCCTAAAACTGACTTTTTAATAGTTTCAAGTTTCTTGTATATATCGAATCCGTTAAAAATCAACCATCCGTACTTTAATCCAAAATAAGAGTTTCCTCTAGCAAATCTTTTGACTTTCTTATATTCATTTGCATATTCCAATCTGTCCCCTCGGGGCATCCCGTGATATATAAAACAGGCTTTTTCCAGGATAGTTCCAATCCTCCTATTAAGTATGGCCTGATGAGCGTCGGGTATGGTTTCCCTTGCTTGACATAACGAAATTGCTACTTTTTTATATCCTACAAAACTTTTTGCTTTACTCATGCTTGTCATGACAGACCCTTGTCTGATCCTCCTGATATAAACTTGATCATTAATATGCATGATTTTTTCGGCATATAGCATTAATAGAAAAGTAAATGCTTCATCTTCGTGAATTATTCCCTCTGGAAAGAGAACTGAAGTTCTCTTCAAAAACTCTATCTTTGTTAGGAAAAGGCATGAGGATGAAAAATACTCTCGGTTCTTAAGAAGTGCCGTGAGCATTCCATAACCACTCATTATCTCTAGATACTCATGTAATCGTCTGTAGCTCACATTTCTCATCCTGCCACCGCCATATTGCTCATCAATCAACACCCTCGCATCAAACATTACCATATCAAGAGAGTGCTTTTCGCACAATGTTACCATTGTCGCAATGGCGGTAACATCAAGAATATCATCGCTGTCCAAAAACTGGATATATTTCCCTCGAGCGTGCCTAATTCCTTTATTCCTTGCGGCCCCAACCCCATGGTTTTCTTGGCTAAAACATGTAATATTCCTATGATCGGCTGCAAATTCATCGATTATTCTTAAGCTGTTATCGGAAGAACCGTCATTGACAATAAGTATTTCAATATTACTATAACTTTGCTTAACCGCGCTCTCAATACAATTCCGTAGGTAGTCCTGAGAATTAAAGACAGGTATCACAATTGTAACAAGAGGAAATTCTATACTACCGTCCTCTGACTTCAACTCTGATTGTCGCTTCATCTTTTTGATAGTTCCTTTGGTTTTTTTATTGACAGCAGTGAAGTAAATACTTCGAACTGCTTTGTTATAATTAATGCTAATAAATATGCACTGCTTGTTCCCAATAGCTTAATGACAGCTGAGACAATACTTACTTCTGTTACAAAGAGGTTAGTTAACCATGCACCTATGAATGTGATGAGAAGGGCAATAAAATCAGGGGCTAACTTCTTTAGAAACTCGCCAAGGGGAACCTTAAAACCTATCTGAACCAGATAATAGAATGTTACAAAAAAAGTAAGGAAATATCCCAAAGATACACATAGCGCAACGGCATTGATATCTGCCACAATAATACCAATTAAGATAGAAACCACCACAATAGACGTCGACACAATTCCAGTTTTAAACATCAATTTAGTATTTCCAATGCTTTGAAAAATCGCACCCGAACTTGATGAAATCATCTGGACCCAAATAGATAAGGATAAAAGTTTAAAGCTCTGGGCTGATTTTGACCATTGGCCCCCATACAGTATAAAAATTATATCATCAGATGCGATAACAAAATATACTGTTACAAATACTCCAAGCAAAGATAATACCTTGATGACCTTCAAATATTGGTCGTAAATGTAACGTTTATCATCCTGGTATCGAGCGAGTATAGGATGTAGCACAGGCGTGATAGCGTGTGTTAAATACTGCAGAGGATAAGACATAAAATGATAGGATTTATTATAATATGCTAACGAGACCTCTCCAAGCGTTTTTCCAATTAAGATGTTGTCTAAATTGCGAGAAAAATAATTAATGAAGCTAAACCCAAATTGATATGAGGAATATTCTTGTATCTTTTTAATCCGTCCCTTATCAAGCTTGAGCACAAATTTAGGTCTTGTTGTAATATAGTTCCATAAAAAAACCAGCAATGCTGTTAGAATTGAGTTGAACACAATCGCATAGTAACTAGCCCCATTGAGTGCAAGAATTATCGAGATAGAAGAAACAGCAGTGCTCACCGTGACCGTTCGAATATTAACCAAACGAAATTTCATCTGTCGTAATAGAACTGCGTTTGGTACAATATTGATTGCGCTAAAAAACACTGAAATAGACAGGAGGCAGCCTATTGGAATATACTTGCTATCCCCATAGAACCAAGACAAAGGAACAGAGAACAAGGCAAATGCAACACCAAGGATTAGTCCAATACGCACCGTTAAGGAATAGATGTGGTTGAAGTCCATCTCATCTAGATCTTTGTTGTGAATAATTGCTGGTCCGATTCCCATATTAGCTAAAAGCGAAAAGAAACTCGTAAAAACAGAGACAACAGCAACAGTTCCGAATTCTTTGGGTGACAAAATACGCGATAATATGGCACTGAATACAAACAAGATGAACAGATTCGAATATTTACCAATGATATTAATAATCGATGCTCTTTTAATTGAATATTCTTTCATCTACTTACCTCACCAAGTCCAACATTTTTTAGGGCATAAATCGTTGTATTCTTAAAAATTTTAAGTAGATATAAAACATTTTTCTTGACTCTTTTCGGACATTTTTTTACTGAAAAACGCCATGTTGAAAGGGCCTTTATTAGGTCACCATTTTTTGCGTAATAAGGTACTATAACAATATTTCTATGCCACCATGCAACTGGATTCTCTTCAAGATACTTAGTATTTTTCATGTTTATTCTTTCCAACCCTGCAATCTTTTTATGTAAATTATCGGAAATCTGTTGGCCGGAATGAACATGATATATTACGAGTGGTTCCCTGATAAATCCAACCTTGTGTTTTCTAGCCAATCTTAACCACATATCATAGTCTTGAGCTGATGGCATTTCAACATCAAATCCTTGAGCTTCAATTAAGTGGCTTCTCCTTATTAATGGAAACGAAGTAGAGCCTATGAAATTATTAATGATAAGTTTATCATAAATATACCCTGAATGGTATGATTTCCTCATCTCAGTTTCTTTCGAGGAAGCATCCATAATTGAATATCCACAGTATACAAG
>JAEWRJ010000122.1 GCA_023460055.1 Bacillota bacterium
ATGGTGAGCTGGTCGACAAGGAGGTTCCCGTTGAAGAACAGCCACAAACACTCAAGGAGTATTTGGATGAACAGTTTGCAAGCGTCCGGAAAGAATCCTCTGATGGTATAGACGCTGTAATGGCAGAATCGAACGCCAAAATACAATCTATGAAGCCCCTCATGACTGAATTGGTCAAGGGTAAACCGGCGAACGTTGTCATCCAAACCAAGGACTTCATTCTTCCATGGGAAGAGGGAAAGTACCTCATTGATGATATTCGAATATGGGACGGCCAGCCTAAACGCTGTTGTCAGGCCCATGACAGTACAGCAAACAGCGCCTGGACACCTGCTGTAGCATCGTTGTGGTCGCCTTTCCATGCGACAAGCAGGGAGACTGCATTGCCCTGGATACAGCCCACAGGCGCTCATGATCTATACAAAGCAAATGAATACATGGTGTTCACGGATGGCGGGACCTATTGCTGCCTGCAGGATACCGCCTATTCGCCTGCTGAGTTTCCACAAGCCTGGAAGGCCGTGAACGATGCCCTTGAGGAGGGAGGAACAACTTGATAAAAGCAAAGCAACTCGTCCAAGAATACCGCCTGCAAATCGGGCGGTTTTCTTATGCCCAGATGGACTGCATCGGCTCCATCGCCGGCATCATCCAAAGGCATGGCGGCAAATATGATCTCCAGGGTTCCAACTGGTGGGCTCGGCATGAGATCAAGAATCTGAGGCCGCTTACGAGTAAGTCCCAATTGTTCGATGGTTGTGCGGTCCTCAAGACCCTTCATCCCGGGGAGGCGGGCTATAACCTGCCCGATCGGTACCTGGAGGATGCTGTCCAGATCGATTACAACCATATTGGGTTAGGAACCTCTGATGGGGAGATCCTTGATAGCACCACCCAGATGAGCGGAGGGAGCTATGAGCGCAATGGTCCTGGTGTGAGCACAGCGCCTATAAATGAGCGCAGTTGGGATGTAATCGGTGAGTTTGAGGACGTTGACTACTCCGACGAGGGCTCTAGCACTGAAATCCCAGATTTACATGAGGACGTCATGAAAAGAGCCTTGGTGGTTGCTTCAGCCGGAAGTACGGTCAATCTCCGGGCCAAACCCAGCCTGGGCTCGGTGGTGCTTGAGTATGTCAAGGTTGGCAGCTTGGTAGATGTGTTTGAGAAGTCGGGCGAATGGCAGAGTGTTTGTACAGCTAGCGGAAAGTCAGGCTGGATGAAGTCGGAGTTCCTCTCCATGGATGAGCCTCGTCCAGACACACCTGATCCGGAATCATCCCCGCCTCAATCGACGGGATTGACAGCACAGCAGGAGGAGAAGCTCCTTCAAGCGCTTGGCCTGATCGAGGAGGTATTGGGGCATGGATAAGAAAAGAAAGGCAATAGAAATGGGGGAAGGGGAATGGCCGAGCAACTTAAGGCCCTGATTGCCATCAGCGCGTCGCTCACCGGCGCGATCATTGGCTGGATGGCTGTGCTCAAGCCGCTGATGGGGCTGCGCCGTGAACGCAAAGCACAGCGTCAAAGGGCCGTCGAAGAGACCCTGAAGGCAGAGAAGGAATACCGCCAGACTGTGCTGGACAAGCTGGAAGGGCTAGGCTCCCGGATGACAACGATGGATGACAGCATTGCTGACTTGCAGCGTGACAACATCGAGCGCGCCTATTGCATGTTCAAGCTGGAGCACGGCTACTGCCCCAGCGGGATGAAGGAGTCCATTGCCAGCATGTATGCCTCCTACCAAGCCCGGGGATACAACCACATTGCTAGTTCGAGAATCGAGGAACTCCTGGCCTTGCCTGAGTTCCCTGACAAGTAAAAGGAGAATCCAAATGAAGAAGGTTCTGATGATCCTGGTCTCCCTGATGCTGGTCATGTTCGCATCTGGGTCCTTGGCAGAGGGGACAACTGCCAACTTCGAAGCTCCTGCCATTGACCTGACGCCGATTTTCCAGGCGGTCCTTGGTATCCTGGCTGCCCTGATCACGCACAAGTTGATTCCCTGGATTCAAGCCAGAACGACCGCCCAGCAGCAGGAGATGCTCCGGGCAGCGGTGTCAGTGGCGGTGTATGCTGCTGAGCAGCTCTATGGCGCAGGGGCTGGGAAAGAAAAGCTAATGTATGTAAAGGGGAAGCTTGCTAAGAAAGGGTATAAGGTTGATGTTGATGAGATTGAAGCAGCGGTCAGGGAATTGACTATAGCAGGCAAGTAAGGATATCCATTATATGGGTACGAAGGTTTTATAGCTCATATCGAGAAACCTCCAATTCGGATGCTTGTCCGGTTGGAGGTTTTTTGTAATTCTAGCCTACATCTGATCGATTATAGTTCAAGGTTGCAAGGTTGCAAGGTTGCAAGGATGCAGAGCGTTTGCAACCTTGCTTCTAGGCCACGCCTCACTTTTTTAAGATGTAGCGTTGTGCCTTCGTCCAAACGACACCAAATCTTCCAGTGAGTTATGAGGGCAGAGGTCCTGCAGAATTCAAATGCATGTTTTCTGTGCCGTGAGTATTGAGGAGATAACTCCCCCCTTGGATGGGAGATGGTAAAGTGACAGATCAGCCGAATGAACGCATAACTGACATGCATGAAACTTGTGTGAATTGTACCTGTAATGCCCTCGTCCGCGTAGATGTCCACTAGCACCCAGCCCGGGTGTTCCCTGATGAATTCCTCGTAATGATTCTTCTGCAGTTCATACGAAGAGGTCTGCCGCGGGTCGTCTGTCGACACCCGGCAATAGGCGCAAACCTTTTTCTCCGTATTCTCCTCAAACAACGATTCCTTTGGTCGGGCAGGGATCATGTGCATATTCTAAGCGTCCCCGCCCTTATACCGCTGTCGGATCTTCTCTTTGATGTCGTGCTTGCTCTCCCCGTTCAACCTTGCTGTCCTCCCCAGCCGTATTCCATCGTTCCAGCGCACACAGATCTGTATAATTATACAAAGCAGCATGCAGGTGGACATTACCTCCAAATCACTGATTTAGCAAGTAATTTCTTGCTTGTGATCTGAAACAGAAAAATGCATAAAACATTTTTCATGTATTTTGCTGTCGCTTCGTCCAAACGGCATCAATTCTTCCAGTGGGTTGTGAAGGCTTAGGTCTTCAGACTGGAGGATATGTGATGACAAACGAGCACAAAGAACTGATATCGGGTTTGTATCAAAACAACTTGATAGATACGCAGATTAGAGGTAATACTGCAATGGGGAACGGCCTGGAACCAATTGAAAACACTAAGAAATTGTCCCGACACCCAGCCTGCGAAGTAAGGATCAGTTTTGCCGAGAAACCTAATGAAGCGGTGATTGCGGATGTGCTGCGCATGCTAATGAACACCGGACCCAGGAGATGAATGGATGAAGCGAGTGATTTGCCTTTATCGGGTTTCAACCGCTGGACAGGTTGATCATGACGACATTCCAATGCAAAGGCTTGCCTGCCGGGAGTATGTTTCGTCCCGTGAGGATTGGGATATCGTTGATGAAATATCTGAAAAGGGTGTGTCCGGATATAAAGTAAGCACCAACAGTCGGGATGCCATTGTTGAAATCAAAAAACGCGCAGTCAAACGGCAGTTTGATGTACTACTGGTATTTATGTTTGATCGCTTGGGCAGACGAGAGGATGAAACTCCCTTCGTCGTTCAATGGTTCGTGCAACAGGGGATTGAAGTCTGGAGTACACGTGAAGGCGAACAGCGCTTCGACACCCATGTAGACAAGTTGTTGAATTACATCCGCTTCTGGCAAGCCTCCGGGGAAAGCGAGAAGACCGCCATCCGCGTTCGTACAAAACACTCCCAAATGGTTCAGGAGGGGCAGTACCGTGGAGGGCTTATCCCCTATGGTTATTGCTTGCAGCATCAGGGGCGAACCAACAAGAAGAACCAGCCTGTGAAAGATCTGGTCATAGACAAAGATGAAGCGACCATCGTTCAGCAGATTTTTCACCTTCTTGTTGAGCAAGGATACGGAACAAACCGAGTTGCCAACTATCTTAATGACAGAGGGATCAAGACCAAAAGGAACACCAGCTTATGGCGCGGCACATCCATCCGCGCTCTCATTAATAATCCAATTTACATAGGGGTCATGAAGTTCGGCAAGGAACGCTCAAAGTCAATCGAAAATCTAAGAATTATCGATGACATCCTGTTTGAGCGATGCTTACAAACGGTTAAGGAGCGGGCAACTGTGGGCCAGAAAGAAGAATCGCGTACGCCCGTCCACACAAAGTCGCGCAGCATCTTGACCGGGTTTCTATTCTGTGCGCACTGCCACAGTCGAATGAGTTACTCACATAATGTGACAAAACGAACCTTAGCGGACGGTACGTTGAAAGCGTATGAACGCGATATGTATCGCTGCTATCGTAAGATATCTGCAAGAAATACCTGTGACGGGCAAAGTTCCTATGATATGAAAGTAATTGACTCTGCGGTCGAGGCAGAGGTGCGTAAGTTGTTATCCGGGCTTAGCTCGAAACCCAAAGTAGAATTGCTGGGGCTGGCCGTGGCCAGAAACGAAGAAATGCTCCGGCAAAGCTGCAAGCATGCCGAAAAAGATTATGAGGGCGCGCTGAAACAATTGAATGCTCTTGAGGATGAAGCGGTTAAGGCTATCGCGGGGGAAAGCCCGATCGAGCTTAGTCTGCTTAACGGAATGCTGATCAAGCAGCGGGCTAAGCTAGATGAATGTATGAAGGTTATGGAACGGGCAAGGCAAAAGTTCGAAACGGAGATGCAGAATTGTCGTTCTGCTAATGCCAATGTTAGTGAGTTGCTCTCCTGGGGAGCCTGCTTTGATACTGCAAACATAGAAACCAAACACATGGTTCTGTCCCGTCTGATTGATCGCGTAGAGGTCAGCAGCGGTTACAAGATACAGATTCACTTTAAAGTCGCCTATGAGCAGTTTACTGAAAAGCCCGCATAAAAAACCAAGAACCCTTCCAAATGCGCATACCAGATATGATATTAATGAAAACAGAATAAAATTAATTAAATGTTAGCTGAATAAATTAAAACCCCTTGATTTCTCAAGGGGTTTTTGGTGGTCTGTACTGGACTCGAACCAGTGACCCCATCGATGTGAACGATGTGCTCTACCAACTGAGCCAACAGACCATAACCAAGTGGGGGACGTCCGGGGGCAATGTTCTCATTGCCGTCCGACGGCAGACACTCACGACAGTGAGGGGATGACGTCGGAAAATTTTAAGGAACGTCGATTATTCCTACCACCTGGTTCTACCAACTGAGCCATGCGACCATGCCGTTTGACAGCAAAGGTATTCTAACAAGAACCGGCTTTGCTGTCAAGGACGAAATCATATGAGTTTCATTTAAGTTTCAGCATCGGATGATGATGCTGAAACTTATACGGCTGCGGCCAGGCTTGGCGCCATGCGCTGGATCGCTGCCTTAGTATCGGTCATGATCTCGTTGAGCTTTCGGGTCTCCCGGCGATAGATCAATGTATGCGCGGTGCCCATTTTTTCTGCCCTGCCTGTCCGTCCGATCCTGTGGACATAGCTTTCACTGTCGATAGGCAGATCATAGTTGACGACCAGATCGATATTGCGCACATCGATCCCGCGCGCGGCAACATCGGTCGCGACCAGGATATCCAACCGGCCTGTTCGGAAAGAATTCATGATTCTCTCCCTCTTTTGCTGGTTGATGTCCCCGTGCAGCACATCAGCCCGGAGGCTCTGCGTTTTCAGATCTTCACACAGGGTATCCGCCATACGCTTGGTATTGACGAATACCAGACAGAGCGTAGGATCGGCATCTCTCAGCAAGGCCATCAGCTCATTCTTCTTTGCTCCGTTGTCGACGGTGGTATAGAACTGCTTAACCGATTTAACGGTCATTGTATCCTGCTTGATGACGATATGCCTGGCATCATGCTGGTAATTTGACGCGATCTCCATGATGCCCTTGGGAAGGGTGGCCGAGAACATCACGGTCTGGCGGTTGGCGGAGATCCCGCTCAATATACGGTGCAGGTCATCTTTGAACCCCATGTCCAGCATACGGTCGGCTTCATCCAGCACGACAATCCTGATGGTGCTCAGGTTGATTGATCTGCGCTCGATGTGGTCGATCAGGCGGCCGGGTGTTGCGACAATGATCTGCGGGCTTGAACGCAGTGCGGACAGCTGCCTGCCGATCGGCTCGCCGCCGTACAGGGTAACAATACGTACGCCCTTTTGAAACTGCGTCAGTTTCTGCAGGACCCGCGTTGTCTGGATGGCCAACTCGCGGGTGGGGCTCATGATGAGCGCCTGAGCGGACCGCTTGCGCGAATCGATCAACTGAGAGATCGGGATGCTGAAGGCGCCGGTCTTGCCCGTGCCTGTCGGTGCCTGAACGATGAGGTCATGTCCTTCCAGAAAGGAAGGGATAGTTTTTTCCTGCACGGGAGTAGCTTTGACAAAGCCCATGGAGGCTATTGCCCGCCGGATGTCCGGAAGGAGGGTTGTTCCCGCAAATGCCGATTGATTATCTTCTATCATAAAACTCCGTTTTTTCTTATAATGTTCACATGCCCGTATGGACAAATGGACGGTTGATTCTTTCGCTCAGACGGCGCGGACGTTTACGGCCCGAAGCTTTTTGCTGTTCTTGGGATCGGCTTCCACATCAAAGGTGACGGCCTGCCCGTCTCTCAGGGACTTATATCCGCTGTCAGATACAATGGATGAGAAGTGAACAAACACATCATCGCCGCCGTTATCATTGGCGATAAAGCCGAATCCCTTTTCTCCATTGAACCATTTTACTGTACCAGTATTCACGTTGGTACCTCCTGAATTTTAATTCGTCCCTGAGCATACACAAAACCCCGTCTTCCTGTAAACCGTTAATCATCGATTTACATTAAAACGAGGTTAACCACTTGCTCTGAACTTATTGCAAGCATATCATCATTTCTGACTCTTGTCAAATGTATATATATGCCTGTTTTGTACCTGAAACGCTCCAGGCTTTATACCGACGCAATCCGAAGAGGGACAGCGCGTCAGCTGCTGTGAAGGGTAACGACGAGAACGCTAAGGGAAGAAAAGGGAATGAAACCGACCAAATTGTGGGCTTGTATTCTTTACAAGGCGATGCTATACTGTTCCAGCTGTCATGAACAGCACTTGCGCTCTTAGCTCAGCTGGATAGAGTGTTTGACTACGAATCAAAAGGTCGGGGGTTCGAATCCCTCAGGGCGCGCCAGTAAAACCCTTTGAAATCACTAAGGTTTCAAGGGTTTTTTGTTTCGTGTACAAACTTATATCCCCTTGTTATGGGCTTTTTAGAAATAACAGTCAAAATCTTGCTTCATACATGCCGGATAATATGCTATGCTGTCAGCTGCGAAAACAACTTAACCGGAGGATATGCCATGAAGGCGATCATGGAGACCGAGCGTCTGATATTGCGAGAGATGGAACCATTGGATTTATCTGCCTTATGCGCGATCCTGCGGGACGAACAGACCATGTACGCCTATGAGGGAGCCTTCAGCCAGGAGGAGGCGCAGGCCTGGCTTGATAAGCAGATGAATAATTACTGCCGCGAAGGCTTTGGGCTGTGGGCGGTCGTTTTAAAGGATTCAGGCAAGATGATCGGCCAGTGCGGGCTTACGCGGCAGATGGCGGATGGCCGTGAGGTGCTTGAGATCGGCTACCTGTTCAACAGGCTGTATTGGAGCCGGGGATACGCGGCGGAGGCGGCCCGGGCCTGCAGGGGATATGCTTTTGACAGGCTGGGAGCGGCGGAAGTGTTCTCCATCATCCGGGACAGCAATCTTGCCTCCATGAATGTGGCGATACGCAACGGCATGCTGGCACGCGGACGCTTTACAAAGCACTACAGGGGCGTTGATATGCCGCACCTGATTTTTTCAGTGAAAAACACTCAAGGGAGAACAGCTGATGACGACGCATAAAGTATTCAACGGGATCGACAGGCCGGATCTGATGGATGCTGCCATCTTAAGAGGCGCGCGCGTCGGCCTGGCGGCCGGCGGGGCAGCGGTGGACCGCATGATGCGGCCCGCGGCGGATGTACTGCACGAGCGATACAATGTGACCGCGCTGTACAATATGATTTACGGCATCCGTGGCGAGCACATCTACAGTGAACGCGTCCCTCAATATACCGACAGTGTGACGGGCCTGCCAGTCTACAGCATATTCAACCGTGACGGGCTGGCGCCTTCGCCCCGGATGCTGGAGGATGTCGACATCATTGTATTTGACGCGCGGGAGGCGGGGACGCGCTACTATGAGTATCTGGCGAGCGCGGGTGCCATGATGAAGGCCTGCGCGAAGGCGGAGCGACACCTGGTGGTGCTGGATCGCTTGAACCCCATCAACGGGCTGGATGTGGAGGGAACTGTCTGCCCGCCCGGCATGCACACCATTGTGGGCGATTATGGCTTGGCGACACGCACAGGGCTGACTCTGGGCGAGTTTTGCCGCTACATCAACGGAGAATATGGGATCGGCTGTGATTTGAATGTTGTGCCTGTGGCGGGCTGGTCGCGCGATATGTACCATGATGATACCGATCTGCCTTATGTGCTGCCCTCGCCCAGCCTGCCGGGGACGATGTCCAATCTGCTTTATCCGGGCATGTGTTTGTTTGAAGGCGTGGCCACCATCAGCGAGGGACGCGGGACCACAAGACCCTTTGAGCTGATCGGCGCGCCCTGGCTTGACCATCAGGAGATCGTCAGACGGGCGAACCGGCGAGGGCTTGGCGGGGTACTATTTGGCGCGACCTATTTCAAGCCTGTATCCGATAAACATAAGGGGGAGGTCTGCCGTGCCGTGCAGATCCACGTGACGGACAGGGGCGAGTTCGAGTCCCTGCGCACCGCCCTAACGCTCCTGGAAGAGATTATGCAGCTGCATGGCGAGCAGGTGCAGTGGCGCGATTGCGGCGCCGGGCATGATATTCCTGATATGGATTCAAGGCCTCATTTTGACCGGTATGCTGATAAGCTTCTGGCTGATGCCCGGTTCACTTCGGGCGAGCTGACGGCGGACGCGCTGCTGTCATCCCACGCGCCGGCTCTTGCGGTATACAAGCGGCGCAAGGAAAAGTATCACCTGTACTGATAAAAAGAGTTTGTAGATAGCGTATCGGTCAATTGTATAATTCGTAAAAGTAGCTGAAGAACTTGCGGGCCAATAGGCCGACGCGGTTGCTGCGAGCCTGGCTGCCCCCGTTTGAAAACAGAACCATCGAAAAGCCGCTTTCGGGCTCAAAGTAACAGTTGAGGATGGCCCCGTTTGACATGCCCTGGTGTCCATAGACCATTTTATCGGGAAGCAATGTATCATTATGCTCGAGGAACAGCCCATAGGGGCTGGAGCCGGTGACGCTTTTGCCCAGTTCCATCTGTTCCCGGCGCATTTCATAGATGCTATCGGAGCTGATGATGCGCGTGCCCGCATAGCTGCCGTCTCCGCACAGCAGGGCGGCGAGCTTTGCCATATCGCGTGAGCGTATCCATACGTTGCCGATGGTAATCATGTAGTGCTTCTCCGGGTCGGCGAAATCCTCAAACGGTTTGGCCAACGCGCCTGAGGCGGCCCGGTCCAGCTTACCCAGCCTGTACTGGTTGCTGACATCGCCGTGGTTTGTCAGGCGGGAGGGGCTGTAGGACGCCTCTATATCCAGTGGTTCGAAGACGGCTCCCCGCATGAATGTATCGATGCTCATGTTGGTTACGGCCTCTATGATGGACCCTGTCAGCCCCGCCCCTAAGTTGGAATAGCTGTAGGCGGCTCCGGGACGCCTTCCGGTGAAATTGCCGCGACGGTCATGGACGGCGGCCAGCATCTCACTGACTTTGTTTCCGGATCGTGAATAGCCACCGTTATCGCTGATCGAGGAGGTATGGCTCATCAGATGGCGCAGTGTAAGGGGGATGGCGGGGTAACGCCCGTTGGCGATCTTATATCCGAAGTAGGCGCTGATGTCCTCGTCCAGGTCGAGCAGACCCATATCGACAAGGCGCATAATGCCGATACCCGTAATCATTTTGGTGATCGAGGCCGTTCGGAAGTAGGTGTTTTCATCCACCGGCAGCTTATTGCGCAGGTCTTTATAGCCCCAATCACGGGCATAGACAATGTCTTCTCCCTTCGAGATGACAAGCGACCCGCCCACTGTCTTCGACGCCTTGAAGGCACTGTCGACATAGGCGTCGAGCTCTGCGAGCTCTTCGCCGCGGGTGAAGAGAGGGGCCAGCAGCAGGAGGGTGAGAAACAGGGCGGTCATACGGCGGAGCATTGCGGAGTCTCGCTTTCAGATAGAATAGACTCAGTATAAATGATGAGGCGGCATTTGCCAAACCTATTTATTTTTATGTCTGATTCTGCTATAATTTTTTCTGTTTCAGTTCAGGCTTTGAGGACCGTCGGGACATTGACATACGCGGCATTTACATGGTATTATCTGTAAGTTGCCTGCATTGCAGGTAACTTTGAGTGGTTTTCGGCTGATAAGCGGCCAAAACTTTTATGTCGACTATATATTCCCAAAGGGTTGCGGGAATTTTATAGGAGGATTCTTGTCCATACAAGGTCCGATCAATTATCAGGGAGGTATTCCATGCCCACGATCAATCAATTGATCCGCAAGGGAAGGCAGAAGGTAACAAACAAGTCTGACGCCCCCATCCTGCAAGGGTGCCCGCAAAAGCGCGGCGTATGCCTGAGCGTCAAAACCACGACGCCCAAGAAGCCCAACTCGGCTCTGCGCAAAATCGCGAGGATCCGCCTGACCAACCAGATTGAAGGTACTTGCTACATTCCCGGTGAAGGTCACAACCTGCAGGAGCACTCGGTGGTGCTGATCCGCGGTGGCCGCGTTCGCGATCTGCCCGGCGTCCGTTACCACATCGTTCGCGGAGCCTTGGATACGGCGGGTGTTGCCAAGCGCAACCAGGGCCGTTCACTCTACGGTGCAAAACGCCCCAAGAAATAATCTGGGGAGATCCGATTAGCCACACGCACCTGCTTATAAGAACTGCCCGTCCCTGGAACCGGACGGCGCAGGCTTTGAAGAAGGGCTACGGCAGGCGCTATGCTGAAGCGCTTTGCGGCAAGGCAAACTCAATGCAATTCAAGGAGGGAACACTATGCCCCGTCGTGGCTTTATACCCAAGCGTGAGGTGCTGCCCGATCCAATCCACGGGACGGTCACCGTCACCAAGCTCATTAACCAGATCATGCTGGACGGAAAACGCGGCGTAGCGCAGCAAGTGTGCTATGATGCTTTTGATATTATCAAGGAAAAGACCGGCAAGGAGCCGGGCGAAGTCTTCCAGGAAGCGCTCAACAACGTGATGCCCCAGCTGGAAGTCAAAGCCCGCCGTGTCGGCGGCGCCACCTACCAGGTGCCCATCGAGATCAGGCCGGAGCGTCGTCAGACCCTTGGCCTGCGCTGGCTGGTGGATTTCAGCCGCAAGCGCGGCGAGCGCACGATGGCGGAGCGCCTGGCGCTTGAGCTGATGGACGCTGCCAACTCCACCGGCAAACCCTTTGGCCGCAAGGAAGAAAAGCACAGGATGGCCGAGAGCAACAAGGCTTTCGCGCACTATCGCTGGTAAGCTGCTTGCGCAACCCATTCTGCAATAGACTTTTGATGTTCCTCCGCAAGGGGGAAAAGGAGAAAAATCCCGTATGCTAAGAACGCATCCGCTTAACATGATCCGTAACATTGGCATCATGGCCCACATCGACGCCGGTAAGACCACCACGACAGAGCGCATCCTGTTTTACACAGGCCGCGTGCACCGTCTGGGTGAGACCCATGAGGGCAGCGCGACGATGGACTGGATGGCTCAGGAGCAGGAGCGCGGCATCACCATTACCTCTGCCGCTACCACCGCCCAATGGAAGGGTCATACCATCAACATAATCGACACACCCGGCCACGTCGACTTTACCGTGGAAGTTGAGCGTTCTTTGCGCGTTCTCGACGGCGCTGTCGCTGTATTCTGCGCCAAGGGCGGTGTCGAGCCTCAGTCTGAAATGGT
>JAEWRJ010000123.1 GCA_023460055.1 Bacillota bacterium
CAGCTCGGGCTTACGCGGCGCAGCATAACGGATATCGCCTTTGAGATGGGCTACGCGAATGTGGAATCCTTTTCCCGCGCGTTTAAAAAACAGTTTTTGCAGTCTCCGTCTGTCTACCGCAGGGAGAACAGCCTGCCGGAGCTGTACCCCCGCCTGATTATCAATGAGAAAGAAGGATTCAATATGATCAAACGCTATGATTTGACCTATATCAGCGAGAGAATACTGCAGGCTAAGGGTGAGTACGTCATCTGCGCGGATATCGACCATTTGCTGGACATCAATGAGAATATAGGACGTGGCGCGGGTGACGCGGCGATTGCCCGTGCGTCCGCGAGGATCGCCGGGAGCCTGGAGAGCAGTATGGAATACTTCCGCATCGGGGCGGATCACTTCATTATCCTGACCGGCAGCAGCGATGTGGCGCTGGCGGAGAGCATTGCCGGAAAGATCATCTCCCAAGCGGGAGAGGAGGTCGTTTGGAGCGGGGAACCGTTCAGGTTTTCGGTTACGATGGGCCTTGTCAAAGTACCCGAGGATATCTCGGACGCCCGGGAGACCATCGAACGATCGGAGGCCGCCATGATCGCGGCGAAAAAGGAAGGGCGAAACTGCTATAAAGTGATGTGACAATTCACGGTGTCATCGAGGAGGCCTTACTCAGGGGGCCTTCTTTTATTTGATTGAAGCCGCTCTCCTCTTTCTGGTACAATGCGTATAGAAACATTAGAAGGGAGGGCCTGAATGCCTTCGATTGTCAGTACCATTCTGCGCGGGCAGATCAGGCTGCTTAACCCGATCATTGTGGGGGCGACGCTGGAGCAGTCGCGCCGGGGGCAGGACGCGCTGGGGCGCATCGGCAGCCGGGCGATGGAGGGAAGCGTGCATTTTCACGAGCTGCGCTTTTCCGAGTTTGACGCGGCCTGGGCAGTGCCCCTGAAGGGGCATGTCAATCGCGCCATCCTGTACCTGCACGGCGGCGCTTATTCGGCGGGCGGGCTTCCATATGCCAAGGTGTTCGGCGGTCATCTGGCGGAGGTGACAGGGCGGGCATCGCTGTGCGTCGGCTACCGCCTGGCTCCTGAAGACCCCTTCCCGGCGGCGCTTGAGGATGCCCTGGCCTCTTATAAGGAAATGCTGACGCGCTATGCCCCCTCTGACATCGCCTTTGTGGGGGAGTCGGCCGGCGGCGGGCTTTGCTTTGCCCTGGCATTATATCTCAAGCAGCTGGGGCTGCCCCAGCCCGAGCAGATCATCGCCATCTCGCCATGGACAGATCTGACGATGAAGCGGGATGTCAGCGCCTTGCAGGCGCTCGATCCGCTGATCGACCGGGATAACCTGAAGACCTACGCTGCTTACTACGGGGGCGGGGAGAATCTTGAAAACCCCCTCATCTCGCCCCTTTACGGTGATCTGGCAGGCCTGCCGCCTTCTTACATTATTGTGGGCAGCCATGAGATACTGCTTGACGACAGCCGCCTGATGAAGGAAGCGCTCGAGCGCGCCGGCTGTGAGTGCGATCTGCATGTTGAAGACGGGCTTTGGCATGTCTATGTGCTCTACGGCGTACCGGAGGCCAGGGAGGCCATACGAGAAATCGCCAGGCGCCTGGAGGGCAGGCGGCCATGAGCGGCAAGCGTATCAAGCGCCGTCACGCGGCGCCGGAGTGGCTGAAGCTGGATAACGCGGGCAAGATTTACCCCGCGACCAGATCCTTCGGCTGGATGGCAGTTTACCGCTTGTCTGTTACCCTGGATGAACCCGTGGACGAGACGCTCTTGAACCAGGCGCTTAAAACCACGGTCAAGCGTCTGCCCTATTTTGCTTACCGTCTGCGGCGCGGCCTGTTTTGGTTTTATCTGGAGCAGCAGGAAGGCGTGCCGCGCGTCCAGCCCGATGCGGTTAATCCCTGCCTGCCTTTCTCGCCCGGGCGCGACGGACACTTTATGTTCCGCGTACGCGTGCACGACTGCCGCGTAGCGGTGGAGATCTTCCATGTGCTGGCTGACGGTACGGGCACGATGACCTTCCTGCTGACACTGATCGCAGAATATTTGAGGCTGAGGCATGGGAACCGTATCCCTGCCTTCGCGCCCTATATACTGGACTGCAGGGATAAACCCAAATCCGGTGAGTGGGAAGACAGCTTTCCCGTCTACGCCAGGGATGCTGCCCGCCCGCGGGGCGAGGAAGCCGCCTATCCGCTGCGCGGCACGCCCGCTGAGCGGGACTATCTGCAGGTAACGACTGGCATTATGGATTCCGGCCGTCTGGCCGCCGCGGCGAAGAACCGCGGGGCGACGATCAATACCTATCTGGCGGCGCTGATTTTGCAGGCCTTGGTCGGCATCGCCAAGGAGGACAAGCGCAAAGGCCTGGCGAGGCGGCCTGTCAAGCTCTCCATGCCCGTCAACCTGCGAAAGTACTACAAGAGCAGCACGCTGCGCAATTTTTCCAGCTATATCAATGTCCCCGTTTACGCGGACTACGGGGAATACAGCCTGGATGACATCATCACGCTGGTGAAGCATTCCATGGGCTATGAGACGGCGGAGCAGCTGATCAACGCCAGGTTTTCATCCAATGTGCACGCCGAGCAGTCAAAGGCTATCCGCCCTGTGCCGCTTGTCATCAAAAGCCTGATCCTGCGAATGATGTACGCGCTGACGGGTGAACGCTATTTTACATCCGTGCTGTCCAATATGGGGCGCATTGATTTGCCCGAGGGCATGCGCGGGCATGTGAAAAGGCTTGACTTTATCATTGGAGCAGGTCGCAGCAATCCGCTGTCCATCGGCTGCGTCAGCGTCAACGGGCAGACTTATTTAAGCTTCAGCAGAACCATCAAGGAGCCTGAGGTGGAGAGGCGCGTGCTGTCCGCCCTGATCCGCGAGGGCGTGCCTGTGATGGTGGAGAGCAACAGGAGGATAAATCGATGAGCTATTGTGTTCATTGCGGGGTGGAGCTGGCCCCCAGCGAGCGGGATTGCCCGCTGTGCGGTACCGTGGTGCTCAACCCGCGCTGCGATTGGGAAGCGCCCGATACCCTGCCATATCCCGAAACAGTGGATGTCAAGGAAGCCCGGATCGACCGGCGCTATGCCCGGCAGCTGGTGGCTATTCTGCTCATAGCCAATGTGGTTATTACTCTGCTGCTTGATTTTCTGGGCGGCGGCGGGCTGACCTGGTCGCCTTATGTGATCGGCGCGGTGGGCCTCTTGTACTGCTGGTTCGTGGTGCCGCTGCTGTACAAGTTTTCCCGCCCCTATGCCTTTGTAGGCATTGATTTCGCGGCTTTGGGCCTGTTTTTATTCCTGGTTGCTCTGATGTCGGGAGGAATGGGCTGGTACCTGAGATTGTTCATTCCTTTGCTGCTGCTCAGCGGCATCACCTTCATCCTGATCATGCTGTCGCTTCGCCGCCTGGAATGGCCCTGGCTGTACCGCATTGCCCTGGCTTGCCTGGTGGTCGGCCTCTTCCTGCCGGGCGTGGAAACCCTGATCCGCTGGAACGCGGGGTATGGCATGCGCTTTGAGTGGTCCTTCTACGCGGCGATCCCCATCGCCGTATTCGCGGCCGCCCTTCTGCTGGTGGAGCGGAACAAGCCGCTGAAAGAGGAAATCAGGAAGAAGCTGTTTATCTGACAAGGGGGCTGTCTGCCGCCGGCGCGATCACCGCGCCGGCGCTTTTTTACCGTCTTTGTAACATGACATATAGATGCCGTGTTCCTATGCTATAATGCCATTAAAGGAAGGGGCCGATATGGACCATGATGAGATCCTGCGATACTGCCTCTCCAAGCCGGGCGCATTTTTATGTAGTCAGCCTTAACGGCACCGTTTCCGGTGTAGATATCATCCGCATGATCGACCATGCCTACCAGGCGGTCGTGAGCGGGATGCGGGGGATCGCGAGAAGAGAAATTGAACAGAAGGCGCGTGAAGCCTGAAGGAGGGTTTGGCAGGATGGATATAAACATACAGAATTACAATGATTTTACCGCGGCTTTGCTGGAGACGGGTTTTTCAATGGGCGGCGGGAATGATGAGGGAATCTTCGCGGTCATTCCGTGGAGCTGGGAAGGGCAGCCGCCCTATGATACTCCTGTGCGGTGGCATATTGGAGATCCAGAAACAGACCCTTGGGAGTGGCGGATACGGGTGCTGGATGAGCGCAATGATATCGCCTACGCAAAGCTGTTCTTTAAGAAAAGCGGCTTCATCGCAAAGGAGTGGTATCCCTTTTTCCTGGCAGCCCGGCGCGGCGGCGAGACCCTTTCAGAGGCTTGGGAGGACGGCAGGATCAGCCACCCAGCCAAGCTGATCTATGATGTCGTACAGGACCATGGCGCACTGCCTCTCCATGCCATCAAAGGGCTGGCGGGGTTTGGCAGGGAGGAAAAATCGCAATTTGATCAAGCCCTGGTCGAGATGCAGATGAAGATGTACCTGACCATGTGCGGCAGGGCGCAGAAGATATCGCAAAAAGGGGAGGCCTTTGGCTGGTCATCCACTGTTTTCTGCACCACCGAGCTGTTTTGGGGGCAGGACGTGTTTGACAGCGCTCTGAAACTGGATAAGGAGGAAGCCATCCGGGCCATCACGCAGCGCGTTTATCTGCTGAATCCGGCGGCTTCCTTAAAAAAGATACAGAAGTTTATCGCCGGCTGACATGGCTGGAAAACGGACATGAGCAATGATCTTTTTTGTTGACCCTTATCATGGTATTGACATGCTTCTATTCGGATACATAATCCAGACAGCGGTCGTGCAGTATGTGAAAAAGAGTATCAATGGAAGGAGAAGTCAAAATGGGAGATAAGAGCAAAGTACTCAAGCCATCTATGAAGAAAGCAAAAAAAGCGCCTGAGATCGCCCCTGCCAAAACCCCCGAGCCGGTCAAAAAACCGGACGCCAAACCTCAGCCCAAGAAATAAACGCCGGTCATTAACGTTCCGTATAATCGGTTGCTGACCATATTCACCGCCGCGTGGCCGCGCCATTCATCTATAAACCCGATCTCTCATTCTCATATGAGCCGGCCTGCTGAGGCTTCGGCTTTTTTGAGTGGCGAGGAACAGGGGCCCTGCCACCGCGATGGCCTTTCACGCGCCTGCCCTCCTGTCTTTTACAGCTTCCCCTTGAATATGCTACAATACCCCCGAGGTGATGAAGGTGCAGGAACGTTGCGTGATCGTTGATGGACACAGCCTGATGTATCGGGCCTTCCACGCGCTGCCGCTCATGGACGCGGATGGCGTATATACCAATGCCGTGCACGGCTTTTTAAGCATGCTGCTGCGTGTTTTCCGGGAGCAGCGGCCGCAGTACTGCGCGGTGGCCTTTGACGACCATACGCCCACCTTTCGCCACGAAGGGTATGAGGCGTACAAGGCAGGGCGCTCGCCCATGCCCGAGGAGCTGCGCCCTCAGTTTCCGCTGATCCAGGAGCTGCTTTCGGCGATGGGCATCGGCGTGGTGATCCTGCCGCGCTGGGAGGCCGATGATGTCCTGGGCACCATCTCCCGTCAGGCGAACGAGCGGGGGATAGAGGCATTGCTTTTGACCGGCGACCGGGACGCGCTGCAGCTGGTCGGTGATGATACAAAAATGCTGTTCACCAGGAAAGGCATATCGGAGACGATCTTGTTTGACCCCAAGGGGGTGAAGGAATACTTCGGCGTCAGCCCCGAGCAGGTGCCCGATTGGAAGGGCTTGATGGGGGACTCAAGCGATAACATCCCCGGCATCCCCGGCGTGGGCGAAAAGACTGCCGTGAAGCTGCTGGACAGCTACGGTACCCTGGAGGGTGTGCTGGAGCATGCGGATGAGATCAAGGGCAAGCTGGGCGAGAAGGTACGGGATAACAAGGAGCAGGCCCGCATGTCCAAGCGGCTAGCCACCATCGACCGGGACGCGCCCCTGAACGCCGCCTTTGGCGAGTGGACGATCACGAAGCTGCAGGGCGCTCTGCCGCTGCTGAAAAAATACCAGCTCAACGTGATCGCCGCCGAGGTGATGAAGATGTCGGTTTCGGCCGATGTCCAAACATCGCCAAGGGACGACGCGAGCCTGCCTCCGGTCAAGGAAGCGCGGCATATCGATGAGATGCTTGCTTTCGTGCAGTACCTGGGCCGGGGGAGCCTGATCCTCTGCCTCAATGAGGAAGGGCTCAGCTTTTCAAAACCCGATGGTCAGGCTCTCCGCTTGAAGTTCCAGGAGGCGCAGCAGGATCTGTTCAACACCTCTTCAGCCCCTACCATGGAGGAGGCTTTGAAAGCCATCGCGCCCCTGCTTCAAAAGACGGGGCTGATCACGCATGACGCGAAACGCTTTTTGCACCGGCTGCTGGCGCTGAACCTGCCGATTCCGGAAGTGATCCACGATACCATGGTGCTGTGCTACCTGCGCAATCCGCAGGAGCGGGGCTATGAGCTGTCTGCCTTCGCTGCCCAGGACGCGCAGGGCATCGCCTTTCTATTAAAGGACAGGCTGGAGGGGGTCAGGCAGGAGGGCATGGAAGCGCTGTACCGAGACATTGAACTGCCGCTGGTACGCGTGCTGTTTGATATGGAAGCCGAAGGCTTCCAGGTGGACAAGGAGCCGCTGATCGACATGGGGCAGCGCTTCTCGGAGCAGACAAAGCAGCTGCAGGAAGAGATATACGCGCTGACCGGCGTGAAGGGCTTTAATATCAACAGCCCCCAGCAGCTGGGACGGGTGCTGTTTGAGGACCTGAAACTGCCTTCCGGCCGCAAGACCCGCACAGGCTACTCAACTGACGCGGATACGCTGGAGGGGCTTAAAGCCCTGCATCCCGCCATCGACAAGATACTGGAATACCGTCAGATCGTGAAGCTCAACGGCACCTACATTGAGGGGCTGCTGCGCAAGGTGGACGCCACGGGCCGCATCCATACCACCTTTGACCAGGTGGGCACAGCTACGGGCCGCATCAGTTCCAACGAGCCGAACCTGCAGAACATCCCCGTGCGCACCCAGATGGGGCGCGAGATCAGGCGGGCTTTCGTGGCCAAGCCGGGCTGCGTGCTGGTGGACGGCGACTATTCGCAGATCGAGCTGCGCGTGCTGGCCCACATGTCGGGCGACGAGGCGATGTGTGATGCCTTTATCCGCGGGCAGGATATCCACACCCGCACGGCAGCCGAGATCAACGGTGTGCCCATGCAGCAGGTGACGGGCGAGATGCGCTCAGCCGCTAAGGCGGTCAATTTCGGCATCGTGTACGGCATCAGTGATTTCGGCCTGGCCAGCAATATCGGCATCAGCATCAAGCGAGCGGGGGAGTTCATTGCCAGGTATCTTGAGCGTTATCCCAAGGTGCATGAGTTTATGGAAATCGCGAAGAAGGAAGGCTACCTCAACGAGTACGCGGCGACGCTCTACGGCAGGCGGCGCAGGCTGCCGGAACTCAAAAGCAGCAATGCCAACCAGCGCAATTTCGGCGAGCGCGTGGCAATGAATATGCCCATACAGGGCACGGCGGCTGATATCATCAAGGCGGCCATGGTCCGGGTGCACAGGCGCTTGAGTGAGGAAGGGCTGAAGGCCAGGCTGATCCTTACCGTACACGATGAGCTGCTGATCGAGACCCCCGAGGAAGAGGCCGCGCAGGTTGTCGGGCTGCTGCGCGAGAGCATGGAGGGGGTCATCAAGCTGAAGGTGCCCCTGCAAAGCGATATCAAGACAGGAAACAGCTGGTATGAAACGAAGTAAACCCTATATCATCGGCCTGACCGGCGGGATCGCCAGCGGCAAGTCAAACATTGCCAGAGCGCTCGTGCGGGAAGGGGCGTATGTCATTGATACAGACAAGATATCCCACAGCCTCACGCAGGCGGGCGGGGCGGCTTTGCCCCTGCTTCGCGCGCGCTTTGGCGATGATATGTTTGACGGGGAACAGCTCAACCGCAAGCGCTTTGGCGACCGCGTATTTGCCGACAAGGAGAGCCTTCAGGCGCTCAACGCCATCCTGCACCCGATGATCCGCGCGGAGGTCGAGCGCAGGATAGAAGAGAACAAGGATCTGCCGGCACTTGTGATCGATGTTCCCCTGCTGTACGAGGTGGGCTGGGATCGCCTGTGTGATGAGGTATGGTGCGCCTGGGCGCCCGCTTTTGAGCAGGTGCGCCGCCTGATGAGGCGGGACGAGCACGGTTTTTTACAGGCCTTCCGCCGCGTTCGCGCGCAGCTGCCCGCCAGGGAGAAGCGCAGGAGGGCGGACCACAGCATCGATACGCGCGGCACGAAGGAAGAAAGCGCCGCCAGGGCCATCAGCCTGTGGCAGGACGCGCTGAGGAGGGCAAGAGGTGGCTGACAGACAACCGCTTCAGGGAGGTCGCCCGGCGCCCAGATACAGTTCGCAGTTTCAAACGCAGCGGGAGGACCCCTTCCGCGTGCCCGAGCATGAAAAGCAGGCGCGCCGGCGCCGCAGCGAGCGGCAGCGGGAAACGCTGGATGACCGCCGGAGCAGGCGGGATGACAGGCGGCTAGAGGATCCGCGGGATGACCGGGGGGATACCCGCCGTGACAGGCGCGGCGGCGGCATTGGCCGCGTGATCCGCGGCCTGTTTTTCGGGGCGCTCCTGCTTGCGCTGGCTTTCAGTTTTCTGCGATATTCACAGGAGCAAACCCGCCTGCAGGCGCTGCGCGATGAGCGGCAGGCCCGTATCCAGGCGCATGAGAAGGAGCTTGGCTATTACGTACAGATGCGCAGGAACTCCGGCTATGATGAGTATATCCGGCAGTCCGCGCAGGAGTTTCAGGTGGATCGGTCCTTTATATCCGCCATCATTGCCAGGGAAAGCCATTATGATACCAAGGCCGAGTCGCGCGTCGGCGCAAGAGGCCTGATGCAGATCATGCAGGATACGGGCGAGTGGGTCTCCGGCCGCCTGGCCGTTCGCCCCTACAGCTATGAGCTCCTGTTTGAACCGGAACTCAATATCCGCTTCGGGGCCTGGTATTTAGGCTACCTCAGCAGTCAGTTTAACGGCGATCCGGTGATGATCGCCTCCGCCTACCATGCCGGGGCAAACAATGTGAAGCTCTGGGCGCTGAAATATGCCCAGGATAAACGGACGCTGCGGATAGACCAGATCCCCACCGAGGACACGAAGGACTATGTACAGAAAGTGATGAATGCCTATGCGCTGTTTTACGAATATGACAGTACGCACTGAGCGCACGGCATCCGGGACCTTCCGAGGAGTTGTAAACCGCATGAAGAGAGCATCCGCGTATCTGCTGATCCTGGCGCTGCTCCTGTCCCCCTTGGGAGCGGCGGCCTCAATGGGCCGGGGCAGCCTTCTGACGCTGGGCATGGTCGGGGGCAGCAGCGATTATATCAATCCGTTTGTTTCGCCTGAACGCGATATGATGGCCTTGACCTCTTTGATCTATGAAGGGCTTGTGCAGATCAATGATGATTACGCGCCGCAGGCGGCGCTGGCCGAGCGCTGGGAATCGAGCACCGATGGCAGCACTTGGACTTTTTACCTCAGGGAGGGGGTGACCTTCCATGACGGTACGCCCCTCACGGCAGCAGATGCTGAGGCCTCGGCCAAGGAGATCCTCCGGCTGGCGACCGCTGAGGGCATCAGCTACCGCGGCCCCTATGCTTCCCTGCGCTATCTGATTACGGATGTCAAGGCAACCGGCGAGCTGACGCTGGAAATCAAGACCAACCGCAAGAATTACGGCTTCCTGTTCGGGATGAACTTTCCCATACTGCCGGCCTCGGCCATCCAGGCGGGCAATCCGCCCGGTACCGGGCCGTACAGGCTGGCTAACTATGTGCCTGCCAACTATATGATGCTCACGGCCAATGGGACCTGGTGGGGCGGGCCGCTGAGCTTGCAGGAGATCATGACAGTGTTTCACGCGGGCAACAATGATCTGGTATCCAGCTATGAGTACAACCGGGTGGACGCTATCGTCACCCGCGCGCTCAATGCCGCCCAGTACCGCAGCGGCGTCAGCACGCTCAATATCACCTACCGCACCAAACAGCTGGAAACCTTGCTGTTTAACTATAGCTCCTACGAGCTGGAGGATGCCAAGGTCCGCAAGGCGATCCGCTTCGCGATCAATATTGAGTCATTGGCAGGCGGCAGCTACATGGGTATGGTGACCAGGAGCGATACGCTGATGCCTGTGGGAACCTGGATGCAGGGAGGCGTATCAAGCACCCTGCGGCAGGATACACAGCGGGCCAAGGATCTCCTGGCCCAGGCCGGCTGGGGGGATCCTGACGAGAACGGCATTTTGACCAGGATTGTCAGCGGCAGCCGCAAGAAGCTCAGCCTCCGCCTGGTCGTCTATGATGAGGGCAGTGACGGGGCCCGGATGTCTACCGCTCAGCAGATTGCCCAGATGCTCAATGAAGTTGGCATTGAGGCGCGCGTGGATGTGGTGAGCCTTTCCAGGGCTCAGGAGCTGCTGAAGGCCGGCAGCTTCGATCTGGCGCTGGTGGCTTTCAATATAGATTCGGTGCCCGATCCGGGTTTTTTGCTGATCAGCGGCAACACGGGCAATTATATGCGCTATAAATCGGAGCGCATGGATAAGCTGTTCAAGGAGCTGCGCGAGACCATGGACAGGGAGGCCTACGCGCAGAAGCTCTATGAGATACAGGCCCAGTTTGTGGAGGACTGCCCCCTGGTCAGCCTGTATTACCGCAACGGGGCGATCATTACCAGAGACATGTTTACCTCCGCCCGTGACCTGCGCGAACCGGACGTTCTGCGCGGCATAGGCGATTAAGCCCGGCAGAGAGGATAGAAAATGGCATTCAAAACAATAGGGACCGGAACGCTGCTTGCGCCTGCGTCGCTTGCGATGGTCAGCTGCGCTGGGGAGGAGGACAGGCCCAACATCATTACCGTGGCCTGGCTGGGCATTATCAACTCAGACCCGCCGATGCTGTCCATCTCCGTGCGGCCCCAGCGTCATTCTTATGGCGTGATCGACCGCTCGGGTGAGTTTGTGGTCAACCTGGTCAGCCGCGAGCTGATGAAGTCGGCGGATTTTTGCGGCGTGCGCTCCGGCCGCGACATCGACAAGTTTGATGAATGCGAGCTGCATGCCCAGCCGGCCGAGGGCATGGCCAATGCTCCCTGCATCCAGGAGAGCCCGCTGTATTTGAGCTGCAAGGTGCGCCAGAAACTGGAACTGGGCTCGCACCATATGTTTATAGCCGGCATCGTATCCGTCAGCGCGCAGGAATACCTGCTGGATGAAAAAGGCAGGCTGGATCTGGCAAAGGCGAATCTGATCGCCTACAGCCACGGGGAATATGTGCCCGTCGGCCAGCCGGAGGGCTTTTTCGGCTACAGCGTCGCTCGCGCTGAGGTGCTCAACAGGAGAATGAGAAAGGACTGAGCGGACGGAGCCGTGGTTCTTTATTGATCGTGGCTGACAGTGGATGATAGATCCATGATCATCTGCTGATAATTCAACGGAACAAAGCCCATCTTTTTATATAGACCAAGCGCGTTCATGTTATCCGCCTCCACGTCGAGGCGGATCCTTTTTACCTTGTCGGCAAATTGCTTTTTGACAAAGCTGAGCAGCTCCTTGGCCAAGCCAATACCTCGGTATTCGGGGCGGATGTAGATCTCATCCACCCACAGCACGCGGCCGCCGGCCTCCTGGGAAAAGGAATGAGCCAGCAGCGCATAGCCGGCAACGACACCGGCCTCATCCATCAGCATATATCCCTCAACATGCGGGCTGCCGCCCATGATATCATCAAAGACGGATTCCACGACCTGCATTGTAACCTTCCTGATCACGGCATCCGACGCGTAGAAAGCCGCTGCCATGCTGATATATGCCTGCCTGTCGCCCGGTCCCATAGGTCTGATCATGCGTGTACCTCCCTTAAAAAGGCATCGTATCATGGAGAAGGAACGCGGTCAAATCGGGTTAAAATTAGCGAACGTTCATTCGCATTATCTGCTTGTGCGGCTGTTTTGGCTATGGTATAATGCGACATGGTGATCTATTGATGCAAACGATTTTGTGAGGACAGTTAATGAGAGTTGGGGTTGTTTCGCTGGGATGCGCGAAGAACCGTGTGGATACAGAGGAAATGCTTTCCCTGCTGAGTCAGGAAGGCTATGAATTGACCGAAAAGGCAGAGGACGCGGAGGTGCTGGTGGTCAACACCTGCGGTTTTATTACCTCCGCCAAGGAAGAATCCATCGACGCCATCTTTGAGATGGCGCAGTACAAGCAGACGGGCAAATGCCGCGCCCTGGTGGTCACAGGCTGCCTGGCCCAGCGCTACGGCGAGGATTTGATGCGGGAGATCCCCCAGATCGATGTGCTCAGCGGCGTCACCCAGTACGATACCCTGGCCGAGGCCATCGGGATCGCGCTGGAGAAGGGTGAGCGGCGCATGAATACCGAGCGCAAGACAGCGTTTTTGCACTGCGGCCGCGTGCTGACCACGCCCAAGTATACAGCCTATGTGCGCATCGGCGAGGGCTGCGACAACCGCTGCGCCTTTTGTGCCATCCCCCTTATCCGGGGCCGCCACCATTCCCGGGATATGGAAGATATACTGGGTGAAATGAAGGGCTTGTCGGGGCAGGGCGTGAAGGAGCAGATCCTGATCGCCCAGGATACCACCGGCTGGGGGCGCGACCTGGGACCGGAGCGGCTGAAGGATCTGCTGCGCCGCGCGGCGCTGGAGGTCGAGGGGCTTGAATGGCTCCGGGTGCTGTATTGCTACCCGGACGGCACCGATAAGGCACTGATCGATGAGATGGCGGCGCACGGCAACATCTGCCGCTATCTTGACCTACCCCTGCAGCATGCCTCTAAAAAGATACTCAAGGCCATGCGCCGCCGGGGCGATATCGACCAGGTGAGGGAAGTGCTCAGCTACGCCCGCAGCCTCGGGTTCGCGCTGCGCACCACCTTTATCGTCGGCTTCCCGGGGGAAACCGAGGAAGACTTTGAAGAGCTGATGGCCTTCTGCCGCGATATGCGCTTTGACCGCATGGGAGCCTTTACGTTCTCGCCTGAGGAGGATACGGCGGCTGCCCTGATGGATGGCCAGATCCCTGAGGAAGAAAAGAAGCGGCGGCTTGACCTCTTGATGAGCCAGCAGGCCGGCATCAGCCGGGAGCGGAATGAAGCGCGCGTAGGAACAATCTGCCGCGTGCTGGTCACGGGCAGGCAGGCAGGCCTGTACACCGGCCGCTCCGCCTGGGAGGCCCCGGACGCGGACGGCATTATCCGATTTGAGGCAAAGCAGGCGCTCAAGCCCGGCGACTTTATCGACGTCAGGCTGACAAAGGCCGAACCCTACGACCTGATCGGCACCGCCTGCGAGGACCCGGCATGAACCTGCCTAATAAGCTGACCATCCTGCGGGTGGTCATGATCCCCCTGTGCCTCCTGTTCGCGCTGCTGGGCTTTTATACGGCAGCAGCAGCCGTGTTTGCTCTGGCGGCGCTGACCGACCTGCTGGACGGGCACATTGCCCGCAAGCATAACCTGGTGACCAACTTCGGCAAGTTCGCCGATCCTGTGGCCGACAAGATCCTGGTACTGTCGGTGATGATCGTGCTGCTGTATCAGGGGCTGTTTCCCTGGTGGGCGGTGTGCGTTGTGGCAGTCCGGGAGCTGGCTGTGGACGGCCTGCGCCTGGTGGCCGTCGAGCAGGGGCTGGTGATTCCCGCGGGAAAGTTAGGCAAGTTCAAGACCAACGCGCAGATTTTTTCGGTGCTGGCCGCCCTGCTGTTTTTGCCGGTCTGGCTTGTCATGGCTCTGGTCATCACCATGTGCGTGCTGACGCTTGTATCGGGCATCCAGTATTTTTATGGCGCGAGAAGCGTATTTCAAATGAAAGAAACCGAAAGGAAAATATAAAACATGGCAGCAAGAGAAAAAAAGGCGGCACAGGCGGCGGAGAGCGCGCGGGATGATCGGGTACTGGCGCTGGATCGAGCTCTGGCAGACCTTGACAAGCAGTTTGGCCGCGGTACGGTCATGAAGCTCGGCGGCAAGACCAACATGCAGGTGGATGCCGTGCCCACAGGCTGCCTGGAACTGGATCTGGCACTTGGTGTGGGCGGCATTCCGCGCGGCAGGATCGTAGAGGTCTTCGGCCCGGAATCCTCCGGCAAGACCACCGTGGCCTTGCATGTGGTAGCTGAGGTGCAAAAGAAGGGCGGCATCGCCGCCTTTATCGACGCTGAGCACGCGCTTGACCCTGCCTATGCCAGGCGGCTGGGCGTGAATATCGATGACCTATATGTCAGCCAGCCCAACACGGGGGAAGACGCGCTGGAGATCGCCGAAGCCCTCATCCGCTCAGGGGCGATTGACATCGTAGTCGTGGACAGCGTAGCCGCCTTGGTGCCACGCGCTGAAATTGACGGCGAGATGGGCGACAGCTTCGTCGGCCTGCAGGCACGCATGATGAGCCAGGCGATGCGCAAGCTGGCCGGTGTCGTCTCAAAGACCAACTCGATCGCCCTGTTTATCAATCAGCTGCGTGAGAAGGTTGGCGTAATGTACGGTAACCCGGAGGTCACTCCCGGCGGCCGCGCCTTGAAGTTCTATGCCTCTGTGCGCCTGGATGTGCGCCGCGGCGAGCAGCTGAAAAACGGCAGCGAGGTGATCGGCAACCGCACAAAGGTGAAGGTAGTCAAAAACAAGGTGGCTCCGCCCTTCCGCGTGGCGGAGTTTGACCTGATCTACGGCCAGGGCATCAGCAGGGAGGGAACCCTGCTTGACATGGCTGTCCAGCGTGAGGTGATCCAGAAGGCGGGGGCCTGGTTCAGCTACAAAGAAATACGTATCGGCCAGGGCCGTGATAATGCCCGCAAGTACCTGCAGGATAACCCGGACATTGCCCGGGAGATCGAGGACATCATCCGCTCGGAGTTTACCCAGGCCATTGTCCACACGGAGCCGGAGGACACTGCGGACGAATCTGACGAGTAATAGAATATTCATAATATCAGCCGGGGCCGTCAGATGACGGCCCTGTTTTATTCACCGGGATTCATGCGCTGAACCGGCAGGCAGGAATAGTCGGCCGCTTAGGGGGTAAATTCTATGCATGAACACCAGCGATACGCCGCTGGCATTCACACATCTCAATACGCGAAGGAGGAAATCACGTGATTGAAGTCTATTTAAATCTAAACGGAAACGCCGATGAGGCGGCCTCTTATTACGCCCGTGTATTCGAAGCTCCGGAGCCCTATGTAATGCGTTATGCCCAGATGCCGCTTGCAGAGCAGGGGAAAGTGTCGGATGACTGGAAGAATCTCGTGATCCACGCGAACGTGAAGACCTTTGCCGGCGATATCATGCTCAGCGATAATCCGCCTGATCAGGAGTCCGCTCCAAGCGCCGCGCTCAATATCTGCCTATCCCATACCGACCTGGAGCGCCTACGCCGTGTATTTGATCGCCTTGCCGGGGATGGCGAGGTCATTATGCCCCTGGAACCGACGTTCTTCAGCCCCTTGTTCGGGCAGGTTAGGGACAAGTTTGGGTTTTACTGGATGATCATGAGCTCCGAAGAGACCGAGTTCTGACAGCGCTTTGCGCGTGATCGGCACAGCCGTGTCCGGCTGCTTGGTCCGGCCCGGCTGTTTCTTATAAATTGACAATCGCTCTCCGTCTGTTTATAATGCATCCGTCCTGACAAATACGGATGATATTGAACAGTAAATGAGGGAACTGCATTGTTTGGAAGACGCTCAGACGGCCGCGCGGTGCGCTTGGATGATGACCCGATCGTCGCCCTGACCCCCTATCTGATGCCCATGCGCTGCGACGCGCAGGTCATGCTGAAGCTTCAGGCGGATTATGAGCACCTTGCGCGCTATATTGTTGCAAAGGGCGCGCAGGGTCATAAAATCAGCTTTATGGATCTGCTCTTTGCTGCTTATGTCCGCATCATCTCCCAGTTGCCGGAACTAAACCGTTTTGTGGTCAACAAGCGAATGTATGTAAGAAATGAGCTTTCTGTCTCTTTTGTGGTGCTGAGAGAAGGCCCGGACGGCAATGTTCAGGAGAATGTGGTGCAGTGCAGGTTTGATCCGCACGATACCATCTTTGATGTGGCGGCGCGCACTTCTCAGGCCATCATGGAGGGGCGCAAGCCGGAAGTGGATAACTCGACGGTCAAGATCGCAAAGCTGCTGCTGAATCCCTACCTGGCAACGGTCATCGCCGGCGTTGTGCGGCTGATGGACAGGTATGGCATCATGCCGCGCGCCATTTTAGAAGCCAGTCCTTTCCATACCAGCTTGTTCCTGACCAACATGATGTCCATCGGCATGCCGGCTGTGAACCATCATATCTATAATTTCGGCACCTGCTCTTTGTTTGTCAGCATAGGCAGCGTGGAGCGGAGCGTTGTGCTCAACGATAAGGGGGAACCCCAGCGCAAGCGCTATATGCCCATCGGCATCACGGCGGATGAGCGCGTCTGCGCCGGTAACCTGTACGCGAAAATGGTGGCACTGTTCAATGTCTACCTGAATGATCCTGCTCTGCTTGAAGAAAAGCCTGAGAAGGTGCGGTTTGATCAGGGCCTGGTCTACGGCATGCCGCCGGCGCCCAAGAAGCGCGAGCTGCGCAAGATGCGCCGCATGGAGCGCAAGCGGCGCAAATCGGGCTATGCGGAACAAAAAAGCGCTTAGCAAGCGACTCAGCTTCTTGCTTTTGTTAAGCTTATGACTTGTTAGATATTGCCCTCCTTGCTATAATCGGTGGTAAAGGAGGGCGGTATTTTGTTTTTATTAAAGCGAATAATAGCGGTTGCGCTCGTCTGCATGGCGATCATGCTGCCGGTATATGCCGGGGAATTGAGCGGATATGAAAAGGGCAGGGGCTACCAGTATGTCAGCTTCGGCAGCTATCCGCAGGGTGAGCGGGGCGAGGTGCTACCCATCGTATGGCGCGTGCTCCACAGCAAGGACGGCCTGCTCTACGCGATGAGCGAATACATACTGGATGTCAGGCGCATAGACGGCGACCAGTGGAACTATAAGGGCTGGAGGAGCAGCGAGCTCTATCCCTGGCTCAACGGGGAAATGCTGCAAACTGCCTTTACCCCGCAGGAGCGTGCCGCCCTTCATGAGGATGAAGAGCTGGGCTTTCTCAGCCTGCCCTCCCTGGAGGATATCAGGAATCCCGCCTACGGTTTTTCGGATGACAGGAGCCGGCAGTTTGTCGGAACGCCTTACGCTCTGGTTCAGCGGGGTCTGTACCGCTATTCCGGCCGTTCGTACAGCCCGGTCTGGACACGCACGCCCTCTCAAAAAACGCATGCCCACCGCAGCACCAAATCGGGCGGAAGCATCGGCTTCATTGGCGTTGAGTCGGATGATCTGGGCCTGGTTCCCGTCATTTGGCTGGAGGAAGAGGCCCTCAGCGTCCTCTCGGGCGAGGGAACGCTCGCGTTGCCCTTTGTGCTGGCGGTGAAGGAGGAAGCCAATCCATGAAACGAGCCGTGATTCTTTTGTTGTGCCTGCTTGTTGCCCTACCCTCTTTAGCCTTGTCAGAATCTGACGACGGAAGCGAAGCAGTCCCCGAGCGCCTGGCGCAGGACTGGGCCAATACAGGTGATATCTTAACAGAGGGGTTTCTCGCGCTGACGGAAGAGGGCTTCCTGCCTGAAGGGGAGAAAGAATTTGTCCTGATCGATGAAGAGCGGGGCATCTGGCGCTATGCTTCACAAAGCTTGCGCATTGTCATCCGCCGCACGGAAAGCCGTGAAACAGCCAGGAAACAGCGCTGCCTGATCGCTGATATCTTCCTCAAGGAAGGCAGCGAGGGCTTCCGCATGGTGGCTCACAATGCGGAACATAAGATGGAAAACCTGAGCCGGTATATGGAAAAACCTTCGGTGATCACAGTCAATCATAAAATTCCTTTTTCTATGGGAGGAGATTATTATATCTACCGCGTGCGCCGAAGGCAGAACACAGGCAGTAAATATAACGTAGGTGTGATAATCCGCGAAGGTGAACTTCTGATGGACGCTCCTGCTAAACTGGGTTCAACAGCTTATCCGCCGCTTGATATGCTGGCCCTTTTTGAAGACGGTGATATGCAGGTCTATAAAGCCGGTGAGTTATCCGCCCAGCAGCTGATCCGTATGGGAGCGCGGGATGTGCTCTCTTTCGGTCCGGTGCTGGTCAGAGATGGGAAACTTGGCACCTTTGATGAGGTCAGGGGCGCTACGCCCCAGCCTCGCGCCGGCATTGGCATGTACGCGCCCGGCCACTACCTAGCCATCATCGCGGAGGGACGCATCAAGGAAAGCGCAGGTCTCAGCAGCAAGGAGTTTGGTGAGCTGTTTCTGTCGCTTGGCTGCCCGACTGCCTTTAACCTGGATGGCGGCTGGACCTCCTCTATGGTATTCATGGGAAAGCAATTGAATCAGCTGGACGCCTCAGGCGTACGCAACAATGCCCGAAATCAGAATGAAATCATGGGGATCGGATATACTGAGCTGATCATGAAGGAACCAGACTCAAAATGAGAAGAAGCGAGCGGGAGATCACGCAAAGGGAAAAGCTGCTTGAGCTGTTGGATCAATGCCAGGTGATGCACCTGGGCCTGATGGACGGCGCGGCTCCCTATGTGGTGCCGCTTCACTTCGGCTGGGAAGAGAAGGAAGGGGAGATCATGCTCTACTTCCACTCAGCGCCCGAGGGGAGGAAGATGGATTGTATCAGGGAGCATCCGGCCTGCTTTATCGCAGTCACGGGAGATATGCGGGTGATCGGCAGCGAGGAGGCCTGCGGCTGGACGGCGGCCTTTGAGTCGCTCATGATGGAGGGCGAGGCCGACATTCTCGTGAGCGATGAAGAAAGAAAACACGGGCTGGACATCCTGATGCGCCACTGCGGCTATCAAGGCGAGCCGCGCTACAACGCACCGGCGCTGGCGGTCACCGCCGTCTGCCGTATCCGCGTGAAGAGCATCACGGGCAAGCGGCGGGATTGAATGCATAAGATACTGATCATAGAGGATGACCCGGTCATTGCCAAGGCCATGAGCCGCTATATAGAAAGCTGGGGCCACAAGGTCCTGCGCGTGAAGGATTTTCAGCACGTTATGCGTGATTTCATCGCCTTTGACCCGCACATGGTGCTGGTGGATGTGATGCTGCCTTTTTTTAACGGCTACCATTGGTGCGCCCAGATCAGGAAGGTATCGGACGTCCCGGTGGTATTCATATCCTCCGCAGCCCAGGGCATGAACATCGTGATGGCGATGGAGATGGGGGGCGATGACTTTATCGCCAAGCCGCTTGACCTGAGCGTCATGATGGCCAAGATCCAGGCCCTTTTGCGCCGTGTCTATGACATGGGCGCCAAGGTTCCGGTGCTTGAGCACCGGGGCGTGATGCTGCAGCTCAATGACGCGTCGCTGCGGGTGGGGGATGAGCGTGTGGAGCTGACGAAAAACGAGTTTCGGATCCTCCAGACGCTGATCGAAAACAAGGGGAAGGTGGTCAGCCGCGATACCCTGATGACCAAGCTGTGGCAGCAGGACAGCTATGTGGAGGAAAACACGCTGACCGTCAACGTGACCCGCCTGCGCAAAAAGCTCGAAGCCGCGGGCCTGAGTGATTTCATCACCACCAGGGTGGGCAGCGGCTATATTGTGGAATGAACAGGGATAATAAGAGCGGACAGGGCTTCCTTCGGGAACTGGCCGGATATCTGGGCCAGTACCGCTTTGTGATGGCGGTGTTTTTGCTGTTCATTCTGATCTTCGCCGCTGTGTTCAGCCTTTACCGGCTGGAGGCGGAGGCTGTTTTCTACGCGTCAGGGCTGTGCGCTCTTCTAGGGCTGATTCTGCTGGGCATCGGCTTTGTCAGGGAACGGAGAAAAGGCAGGGAACGCTGTGAGCTGATGGCGCGCATCAACCTGCTGCCCGATACCCTGCCCCCCGCTCACAGCCCGGCAGAGAGGGATTATCAGGCGATGGTGCTGGCCCTGCGGCGCATCAACCGTGATATCGCGGCCGATTTCATACAGGAACGCACGCAGAGCCTGGACTATTTCACCGCCTGGATGCACCAGATCAAAACGCCTATCGCCGCCATGCAGATGATGCTTCAGGAAGAAGATACGCCATTGAACAGGGCGCTGATGCTGGAACTCTTCCGTGTCGAACAGTACGCGGATATGGCGCTGAGTTACCTGCGGCTGGGGGATGACGCCTCCGACTTCGTGTTTAAAGCCTACGCGCTTGACCCTATCATCCGGGCGGCTGTGCGCAGGTATGCGCCGCAGTTTATCAGCAAGCGTATCCGCCTGATCTATGAGCCGACGGACTTGATGGTGCTGACCGATGAAAAGTGGCTGACCTTCATCATCGAGCAGTTCCTGTCAAACGCGGTCAAGTATACGGAGCAAGGCAGCGTGACCATTGCCGTGGAGACTGAGGGGATGCTGAGTGTCGCTGATACCGGCATCGGCATCGCGGCGGAGGATCTGCCCCGTGTCTTTGAGAAGGGCTTTACAGGCTATAACGGGCGGGCTAACCGCAAGTCAACCGGCCTTGGCCTCTACCTGTGCCGCCGCGCGGCGGACAGGCTGTCCCACCGTCTGAGCGCCAGGAGCGAGCCCGGCAAGGGCAGCGTGTTTTCCATCAATCTGAACCGTGAGGCGATTGATATTGAGTGATTTGAGTCTACCTTACAAAACTGTCACACTGGCGGCCTTTCTGTCACCTGAATCAATGGCGGGCAGCGGGGTCTTTTTCTATACTTCCATCATCCAAGAGAAGGGGGAGTAACAGACACATGGCGATACTGGAAGTGCAAAATGTTGAAAAAATCTACTCATCGAGGCTGGGCACCCAGCAGGTGAGGGCGCTCAATAAGGTGAGTTTCTCTGTGGAAGCGGGAGAATACGTGGCCATCATGGGCGAATCCGGCTCCGGCAAAACCACGCTGCTCAATATCCTGGCGGCGCTTGATAAGCCCACCGGCGGCAAGGTGCTGCTGGAGGGGCGCGACCTGGGCGGGCTTCATGAGAAGGAGATATCCGCCTTCCGCCGGGATAACCTGGGATTCGTATTTCAGGATTTTAACCTGCTGGATACCTTCACCCTGCAGGACAATATCTTCCTGCCGCTGGTACTGGCGGGCAGGGGGTACAGGGAGATGGCTCAGCGCATGCAGCCCATCGTGCGCAAGCTGGGCATCGTGGAACTCATCAACAAGTATCCCTATGAGGTTTCCGGCGGGCAAAAGCAGCGCGCGGCGGTTGCCCGGGCTTTGATCACCAACCCCAGGCTGCTTCTGGCTGATGAACCCACCGGCTCCCTGGACAGCCGTTCCGCTGACGGGCTTTTAAAGATATTCGGGGAGGTCAATGGGGAGGGGCAGACCATTTTGATGGTGACGCATTCGGCCAGGGCGGCCAGCCACGCGGGGCGCGTGCTGTTCATCAAGGATGGTGATCTGTTTCACCAGATCTACCGGGGCGGCGGGAGCAATGAGGAGATGTATATGAAGATCGCCGATACCCTGACCCTGCTTGCCGGAAAGGGTGAGCGGGATGCGTAAGATGTATTATCCCAGGCTGGCGCTTGACAACATCAAAAAGAATGCCCGCGCCTATGTCCCTTATATGCTCACATGCGTTGTGACGGTGGCGATGTACTACATCATCGTGTCGCTGTCAAAAAACGAGGGCATCGACAGCATGTCCGGAAGCGATTTTTTGCGGGTGATGCTCTGGCTCGGCGGATGGGTGACGGCCATATTCGCCGTGATCATTCTGTTTTATACCAACAGCTTCCTGATGAAGAACCGCAAGAAAGAGTTTGGGCTGTACAATATCCTGGGGATGGAAAAGCGGCATATATCCCGGGTGGTGGCGCTGGAAACATTGTATACGGCGGTCCTCAGCCTGGCGGCGGGCCTCGCCCTGGGTATGGCGTTTGATAAGCTGATGTTCCTGCTGATCGCCGGGCTGCTGGATGCGCGGGCGCCGCTTGGCTTCTATGTATCCAAGGAGGCCATGGTGATGACGGCGGCGCTCTTTGGGGGAACTTTTATCTTGATCCTCCTTAACTCCATTCGACAGATCCACGTGTCAAAACCCATAGAGCTCCTGCGGGGCGGCAATGTCGGGGAGAGAGAGCCGAAGACCAAGGCCCTGATGGCCTTGCTTGGGCTGGTGCTTTTAGGCGGAGGGTACGGTATTTCGCTGATGGTGGACAACCCGATCACGGCGATCATGCTGTTTTTTGTGGCTGTTCTGCTGGTGATCCTCGGCACCTACCTTCTGTTCACATCCGGCAGCATTGTCTGGCTGAAGCTCTTGAAAAAGAACAAGGACTATTACTATCGGCCGCGTCACTTTATCAGCGTATCCGGCATGATCTACCGGATGAAGCAAAACGCCGTGGGGCTTGCCTCCATATGCATTCTGTCCACGATGGTGCTGGTGACGGTATCCACCACCGCCTCCCTGATGATCGGCGTGGAGGATATCATCAATACAAGCTATCCTTATGATATAGGCATATACGCAGACAGCGCGGACCAGGAAAAGAACCTTCGGGCCATTCAAACGGTGAAGGATGTCCTTGAGTTTCACGGCATCAGCATACAGGATGAAACGCAGTATTACAGCCTGGAGTTTTCAGCCTTCAGGCAGGATGACCGTTTCTATCCCATCAGTGATAAAGGCGGTGATGCCATGCTGAATATCCTGATGTTCATGACGCTGGAGGATTACAACCGCATGGCCGGGACGGATTATCAGCTTGAGTCCGGCGAGGTGCTGCTGTATTCGGATAACGGGGATTACAGATATGACAGCGTGGAGATCCTGGGGAGAAGCTTTAGGATCGCGCACAGGCCGCAGGCCGCGGCGGGCAAGGATCAATCCGCCGCTTACGGCTATCCTGTGCAGCACATTGTTCTGAAAGATCTGGCCGAGATGGAAAGGATCAGCGGGATACAGAACGCGGCCTACACCATGGCTGTATCCCGACTTCAGCTGAACTTTGGGGTCAACCTCAATGAGGACACGCACACGCAGCTTGAAGTCTATGACAGCATCACAAGTTCCCTGAAAAGCCAGGACTTTGAAGGCCGGCGGGAGAGCAAGCTCAGGCAGAGCCCGGAGGTGCGCGCGCTGTACGCGGGATTCTTCTTCCTGGGGATATTCCTGGGCACGCTGTTTCTGGCGGCGACCATTCTCATCATCTACTACAAGCAGGTATCCGAAGGCTATGAAGACAGGACGCGCTTTGATATCATGCAGAAGGTGGGCATGAGCCATCACGAAGTCAAGCGCTCCATTCACACACAGGTGCTGACGGTGTTTTTCCTGCCGCTGGCAGTCGCGGGGCTCCATACGGCGGTCGCCTTCCCCATCGTCCGCAAGCTTCTGCTGGCGTTTTCGCTCACCAATACACGCTTGTACGTGCTGTGCACCGCGGCCTCGTTCCTTCTGTTCGGCGCGCTGTATTGCCTGGTGTACCTAAGAACAGCCAGAACATATTATAAGATCGTCAGCAGGTGATGGCGGCGGAGCCGCCGGGAAGCAGCGGTGACGCGAGGCTTTCAGCCGTGTGAAGCTAGAGGAAAGCAATAGGGGAACGGAGGAGCGTTTCGGCTCACTTCGTTCCCCTGCTGCTTCTTATGACCAAAGGCCATGCGTCCTTTACTTCACGGCCAGCAAGTGGACGCTGTCGGGGCTGAAGCTCAGGAAGGCTTCTTCGCCTTCCTGGAACACCTGCTTATTGATCGGGCAGTTGTCGTTGATCTTCACCAGCGTATCGCCTACCATCACATGATAGTACTGATAAGCGCCCATAAAAACCGAGAGCGTCACTTTGCAGGGGATCATGCCCTGGGACGCGATCTGCGCGGCCTCTGGCCGCACCACCAGGCGGCAGGCGCTGCCCGGCGCGAAGCGGTCCTCCGTGATCACCTGGGCTTTGCGGCCCGCGATATCCAGGGTGCAGATGCCTTTCTCGCAGCCGGTGACCGTTGCGTTTAAGAAGTTCGCCTCGCCGATAAAGTCGGCCACGAACTCGCTGTTGGGATGATAATAGATGTTATGAGGCGTGCCCATCTGGGCGATGACGCCCTTGAGCATGATGATGATCTGGTCGGACAGGCTCATGGCCTCCGACTGGTCATGGGTGACATAGACGGCGGTGATGCCCATCCTGCGCTGGATGCGGCGGATCTCCGTGCGCATCGTGACGCGCAGCTTGGCGTCGAGGTTGGAAAGCGGCTCGTCAAACAGCAGCACGCCCGGTTCAACCACCAGGGCGCGGGCCAGGGCTACGCGCTGCTGCTGCCCGCCGGAGAGCTGATTGGTCATGCGGCTTTCCATGCCTGGCATCTCGACCAGGTCGAGAATGTTCATCACCTTGTCCCGGATGGTCTCCTTGGAGAGGCCGCGCAGCTTCAGCCCGTAGGCTACATTGTCAAACACATTGTAGTGGGGGAACAGCGCGTAGCTCTGGAACACCATCGCGGTATCGCGCTTGTTGGGCGTCAGGCTGTTGATGGCCTGGCCGCCCAGATAAATCTCACCCTCGTCGGGGCTTTCAAAGCCCGCGATCATGCGCAGCGTGGTCGTCTTGCCGCAGCCCGAAGGACCCAGCAGCGTGACGAAGCTGCCCGGGGCAATGTCCAGGTTTACATCTTTCACGGCATAGAAGGGCTTGGATGTTTTGGGGTCCATGTATATTTTGGAGATATGCTCCAGCTTGATGCCTTTCTTATCCGACATTGGCGTTGGCCTCCCTCACTTGCTTGCTGGTACCGAAGTATTTGATGAACAGGTTCATCAACAGGATCGCCGCGTAGACGATGGCGATCAGGATGGTGGCATAGGCGCAGGCGATGCCGTAGGCGCCTTTTTCCGCGAACTCGTTGATGCGCGTGGTGATCAGCAGATACCTTGGCGTAACTAAGAGGATGATGGCGCTGATGGCCGTGATGGAGCGCACGAAGGTGGTGACCAGGCCGCTGAAGAAGCTTTCCTTGATCAGGGGGAGGGTGACGGAGGTGAACACCTTGCCGCTGCCCGCGCCCAGATCGTAGGCTGATTCTTCAATGGAGGGGTGGATCTGCCGCAGGGCTGAAATGCCGCTGCGGGTACCCACGGGCAGCGACCTCACAACGAATACGATGACCAGCAGGGCGCCTGTACCGTAAAGCCCCTGCAGGAGGCCTGTGCGGAACACGCCGCCCGCGAAGCCCCGGATATAGCCGACGCCCAGCACCGTGCCGGGGACGGCCATGGCCAGGATGGAAACAAACTCAATGAAGCCGCGCCCACGGAAGCGTTTTTTGACCACCAGGTAGGAGATGATCATCGACATCAGCGCTGTGATCGGCGAGGCGATGGCCGACAGCACGAAGGAGTCCTTAAAAGCTTTCAGGCCATCCTGGCGGAAGAGCTGCTGATACCACTTGAGGGACAGCGAATAGTCGCGGCCCCATAGCTTGAACAGCGAACCGAAGGGGATGGCGATGTACATGAGAATCACAAAGGCTGAGATGGCCGCGCAGAAGACTGTCAGCGGCCGGGTGACCGATTTGTCCTCAATGGCCATGCGCGCGCGGGAGGCCTTGCCGGAAAGCGTTGCCGCGGTCTTTGATTCCAGATAATATTTCTGGATCAGGAAGAGCACGATCGTCAGGCTCAGCAGCACGACAGCCATGGCGGCAGCGCCTTGCGTGTCGTAGGTGCCGCCGGTGATGCGCAGGTAGATGGTGGTCGCCAGGGTATCGTAGCTGCCGCCGATCAGCATGGGGTTGGCAAAGTCGGCGACCGATTCGATGAAGGTGACCAGGAAGGCGTTGCCGATGCCGGGCAGCATCAGCGGCAGCGTGACCGTGCGGAACACGTGCCAGCGGCTGGCGCCCATATCCCGCGCGGCTTCTTCCATGGAGGGGTCGATGTTGCGCAGCAGGCCTTTGAGCATCAGGTAGCAGACGGGGAAAAAGGTCATCGTCTGCACGATGGCGATGCCGCCCAGGCCGTAAACGTTGGAATCATAGATGCCAAGCACCTGCCTGGTGATCAGCCCGCCCTTGCCGAACAGGAGGATCATCGACAGGGACAGCACGAAGGGCGGGGAGACGACGGGCAGCATGCTGACCACCGAGAACAGGCGCTTCATCACCCGGCTGCGCACCCGGACATAGACATCCACGTAGGCGAATAAAAGGCCGATCAGCGTGGCGGCGATGCCCGTGATAAAGCCCAGCCATAAGGTATTGGTAAAGGCGCGCTGAAAGGTGTAGTCGCTGAATATATAGGAAAAGCTGCGCGGCGACAGCATGGGCTGACCGCCCGGCACCGCAATGATGGTGCCGGTAATATCCCCCTGCAGCAGGTCGCCCATGTAGGTGAAGCTGGCGCTGCGCCCGAATTCTTTCAGGATTGTCAGGCCCTCGCTGGCGGGGACCTGCAGCACACTGTGGCTGCCCACCCCGATCTCGCGCACGCGGGGGCTTGCCTGGCTGAACAGTTCCTTCACGGCATCCGCGCTTTGCTCTACCGCGTATACATTGAAAGAGGACGCCGAATACACGCTGTCACTCATCAGCATGGTCAGGGGATAGAGTATGAACAGCGTTAGCAGGACGACCAGCAGGATGATCACCAGAATCGTGAAGGGATCGGCCAGAAGCTTTTTGCGCTCCAGCCGCCGGCTTTGCGAAGGCATTGCGTTCATCCCCTTTCTGAGAAATTGGTTGCCGATAAATAAATGAGGGGATGGGGGTCAGCCCATCCCCTCATTGGGAGAATGATTACTCTGTCTTGAAGCGGTCGTCAGCCGCCGCGCCCAGGGTATCAAAATATTCCTTGACATAGTTTGAGGTGTTGGCCTTGGCGTCTTCAAAGTCATATTCGATCACGTTGTCGGGATCCAGGCCGTAGCGGGCCGCTTCCTCAGGCTGCTCGGCATCCTTGAGGACCAGGAACTGGTAAGCCTGAGCGGTCTTGGCCAGGTTGACGGCTTCGGGGGTCAGGCAGAACTCGACCCACAGGCGGGCGGCGTTGGGGTGGGCTGCGCCTTTGAAGATGGCGGTCGCGCCGACTTCAAAGCTGGTGCCTTCCTTGGGGATGATCAGCTGGATATTGTCGTAGCCGTCCAGGATCTGGGTGATGCCGTCATGCAGGAAGCCGATGCCGATTACGCACTCGCCGATACCGACCTTCTTGGAGGGTCCGGAGCCGGACTTGGTGTACTGGGCAATGTTCTTGTCCAGCTCAACAAAGTACTTCATGGCCTCTTCCTTGCCCTTCATCTGCACCATGGTGTTGATGACCAGCTTGGCAGTGCCGGCGGTGTTGGGGTTGGACATCCAGATCAGGTCCTTGTATTCGGGTTTGATCAGGTCATCCCAGCCTTCGGGGGCGGGAACGCCCAGGCGCTTGAGCTCCTCGGTGTTGGCCATGAAGCCCAGGATGCCCTTGTATACGCCGTACCACTGGCCGTCCTTGTCGCGGTACATGGGGGCGACGATGTTGCCGGCGTTGATAGCTTCATAGGGCTCAAGCAGGCCGGCGGCGGCGGTTTCATTGTAGGGGTCTGTGGTGCCGCCGAACCAAACGTCAGCCGAGGGGTTGCCGTTTTCTTCGGTGATCTTGGCCTGCACCTCACCGGTGGACAGGCGCTGGAACAGCGTCTTGATGCCGTATTTTTCCTGGAAAGCGTTGACGATCACCGCCACGTGGGCCTCTTCGGAGGAACCGTAGACGATCAGCTCGCCTTCGGCCTGGGCGGCCTTGACCAGCTCATCCATGGAAGCGTCCGCGGCCATCGCGGAGGTCATTCCCAGCATCAGGCTGAGGGAAAGGAGCAATACGAGGAATTTTTTCATCAGAAATATCTTCCTTTCAAGTTTTGTGAACTTTACACACATATTATATGTGTTCAAAGGACGGACGTCAACCGTTATTGGCAAGAAGGGGCCGCGGCGGGGAAAGCTGCGGCAGCGCGTATTGCCGGCAGCGGGCCGCGGCTCCGCGCCGCTTCCGTTTCATCGCTTAAAGTAGAAGAAATATTTATTTTCCTCAAGCTTGTATATACTGCCCGAATTAGGTTATAATATTTACATGATTGAGGGCTTGATGCCCCGTCAAATATCGGAGCCTGAGCGTGAAAACGTTTTTGGCAAATCAAACCCCATTATTTTAAGGAGGCAAGAACATGCGTAAGCTCTTATCCCTGGTACTGGCAACCGCTTTCCTGGCAGGGCTTCTGGCTTTCCCGGCGCTGGCCGAGGACGTCGAGGTCAAGGTATACCAGCTCAAGGTCGAAATCAATGAGGCCATCACGGCCTTTGCCAAGCGCTACTCAGACGCGACCGAGGGCGTCACCGTCACGGTGGAGACACTGGGCGGCGGGGCTGATTACGGCGGAGGCCTGAAAGCGAAGATGGCGTCCGACTCCATGCCCGACATCTTCATGATCGAAGGCATCGGCGGCTACGAACTGTGGAAGGACTATCTGGCTGATATGTCCGACGCCGAATGGGTGAAGGATACCGACCTGTACTACGCGCCTGAAGGCAAGGTCGTTGGCTTCCCGATCGGCATCGAGGGCTTTGGCCTGGGCTATAACGCCGAGGTCCTGGAGAAGGCCGGCATCGATCCCGCGACCCTCACCACCCAGTCCGCGACCAAGGCTGCCTTTGAAAAGCTGGACAGCATGAAGGCCGAACTGGGCATTGATAACGTCGTGTCCGTCGGCACCTCCGTGTCCGGCGGCCTGTGGTGGGTTACCTCCCAGCACGTGTTCAACGCGTTCTACGCGGGCTATCTGGCTCCCAACGATTCATCTGTTTATGACAATCTGCGTAAAGGTGAAGTTGACCAAGAACGCTTGACGGCCTTTGCCAACTACCTGAAAATGCTCTACGATTACGCGGACGCCAACATCCTCGTGAATGGCAACTATGATGCTCAGGTTGCCGCCTTCGCGCAGGGCAAGACCGCCTTCATCACCCAGGGCAACTGGACTGACCCGAACATGAAGCAGTTAGGCGCTGCCTTCAAGAAGGGATTTGTTAGTCACAACTTCCTGGAGCAGGAAAGCACTGGCCTCTATATTGGACCTCCCTCCTACTTCGTGGTCAACAGCAAGTCCTCCCCCGAAAAGCAGAAGGCCGCTATCGATTTCCTCAACCATATGGCCCTCACTGAAGACGGCGCCAAGTATATGGTGGAAGAAGCCGGTATGGTTCCCGCCTTCAAGTCTGTCAAGCTGTTGCCTCCAGGTGATTTTTCTAAAGCGTTAGTTGAGCCATATACTACCGGCAACTACTTTACATGGTACTTTGGCCAGAATCCCGATGGATTCAACGTAAATACCCTTGGCCCCATCTTTGAGCTGCTGGCGACCGACGGCGACGTCGAAGCCTTCGTCAACGATGTGACTGCCGCCTTTCAGAGCATCGCGAAATAACTGATACCGCAGGGAGAAGCGCGCCAGCGCGCTTCTCCCTGTTTATCTGCAAGGAGGCCTGCTAATGAAACGACGCGCGTCCCTCGACTTTTTATTTATTTTTCCCTGTGTTTTCGCCTTCCTGATGGTGATCATCG
>JAEWRJ010000124.1 GCA_023460055.1 Bacillota bacterium
CTGCTTGCCTGGTATACAACTCCATTATAAAGACAGTAAAAACCAAGATGATCAATAGCATTGCCGATGTCTATCACGATCTGCTGCGCTTCAACGCTGAGGCTGCTTGATGTCTGCATATCGGAGGAATAAGAGGTGATGGTGCTTGCAGCCAAGTCAAATGTGACCCGCCCGATCGGTTTGTCGAGGCCGTAATCAGCCAGATCAACACGTGGGGCAAGATCGATAAAGCTGGCGAAGCGCATCTTTCCTACGTTTTCCTTCAACTGATTGATCATATCCATAGAAACGGGATAAGAAAAGGGCTCATCCATCACCCATACATCATCATGGATACGGCGGAGAACAAGGCTGTCCTTCCCGCGCTTAAAGCGTACGGATTCCAGCAGATCAGGGGTAAAGTTCACTTCGGGGATGTTATGCAGCCAGGTAAGCGGATGATCAAACGCGTCCTTTATGGTAATGCTCATCTGGTAAAGGTTGGGGGTACCTTGCAGCATGCCGTAATCACCCGGCGTATCGCCGGGCACCCGTGAACCTATGCGCAGCGTATACTCCCTGCCTTCCGTAAAGACAACCTTGATCTCCAGTGCGTCATCTCCAAGCCCGAAGATATCAAAATCCACAGTGTCATCTTTTGTATAGCTGCCCAGGTTGTTCTCAGCCTGGAGATACAGGAGATCATCCGCCATTGTATCGACCAAATCAAGGTTAAGATCATAGTGAGGATAGCCCTCCGCGATATAGCCCTCGCCCTGCTTGACGATGGTGTATGCTTGCCCGCGGGATGGCTTGACTGTAAATGAGAGCAGCTCGTTCTTTTCCGCCTCAAACAGCAGTACGCTGGTATCGGGCACAGGCTGCGGCGGCGGAAGCGTTTCGGGACGTGTGACAATATACAGGATCAGGGCTGACAGAAGGAGACATATGACGATGCATATTTCCATTGCCCGGCTGATGCCTTGTTTTCGCTTTACCCGTACGTCCTTCATCAGCGCCTCCTTCTGGGAAGAAGCACGATCAACGCGGCGCTGAACATCAAGACAGGCAGCAAGGCGACAGCAATGCCGTTGAGCAGCGGATTGGCGACATGCAGCGGCGGGCGTATCACTGTTTTAGGCTGTATTGAGAGGCTGATGCGGGAAGCCGGGCTGAGATAGCTGACAAGGTTTAAAAGGAACTCTGAACTGTAGGTGTTTTGATACAGCCAGCTGTCGGTGAATACACTGGAGTTGCCGATAATAAATGCCTTCGAGCGTGTACCGTCGTCAAATGACCGCTCTGCTGTCAATGCCAGGGGGAAGGTGCCTGTCTCATCCGTATCTCTGCGCGCGATATCATTTGATTGGTCGGACGTATCACGAAGGTAGGCATTTCCGCTTCTCAGCAGAACATAATTCACCAGCAGATTGTTGATATTCTGTGGCTCCTCAAAGGCGGCCGAACCGGCCAGGACCAAAGTGGTTTGTTTGTTCGTGATAAGGGTGGCGGTCGGTTCGGCCATTTCCATATAGGGCATCAGTACGGCGGGCGAAGAGGGATAATAGCTTTCCTTTTCTTCTTCCTGCGCAACGACCAGTCCCTTTTTGCGGATAAAACCGTAGCTGCGGTAGAGGGAATCGAAATTTGGCAGTTCTTCATGCATGGAAAAATCCGCGGTGATGAACAGTGAACCGCCGGCTCTGGCAAAAGCGTCAATCTTGCTTAACTGATCCCCTGTCAAATCTTTGACAGGGGAAAGGATCATCAGCGGCGATGAGGCATCCAGTTCATCCCCGCGCAGCAGATCGACCGGGTTGAGAGCGTAATTGTAGTTGAGCAGCAGATTCTCCATGGCCGCTATATCCTCCCGGCTCAGCTCCCCATGCCCGCCAAGCAGCTGGATGGAGGGAACATCTGGCGCTGTGACATAGAGCAGGGCTTCCGAAATCCTTTGCTCATAGTTTAAGCCGGACACATAAAACATGCCGCTTTGAGCGTCATATGCCTGGGTGATATAGTCTGTCATGTTCAGGATACGCGTTCTGTCATTTTGCTTTCCGTGGATGATCAGGCAATCGTTTGTTACCGTGCTGTCATCAAGACTTGAACTGATATTGCGGATCAGGGCCGGATTCTGCAGCAGGTTTTCAACAGAAAAGGTAAAGTGCCGCGAGGCTGCCGCGTACCGCTCCAATATCGCGATCAAAGCCTGATCCTCCTCGCCGGGCGTAAAGAGGGCATAGACATGAACGTCGCTATTAAGCTCGTTTAGGACTTTGTCCGTTTCAGCGCTTTTTGTTGTAATGGCGTTGAATGAAGTATCAATTTTAAGCGCGTAACGGTTTTCCAGCGCGTCAAAGGCGAGCACCAGCAGACCCGCGGCGGCTACGGCAAGGGAGACGAACAGGATAGAATAGCCCCCAAGCCTTTTGCGGTCCGATAGAGGATTGTTCTTTCTGTTCATTCAGCCCACCTCCGGGACAGCAGAATCTGTGTGGCGACAAAGAGGCAAAGGGCGATAAAAACAAGGAAGTAAAAAATATTCGCCATACTGAGCTGCCCCAATAAAAACGGGGAAAACCGGTCATAGAGGTTAAAAAAGCCATTCAGCCTGCTCACAATGGAGGAAGATGAGGCAGAGGTCGCGATAGTTACCAGCCAAAGGAAAAGATTGGCGCCAAACGCTGTCATCGCCGCCGTTACGGGGTTTCTGCTGAAGCACGACAGCATCAGGTCAAAGGCGATAAACGCGCATCCTTGCAGAATAAAGCCGGCATACAAAGTCAGGAGCTCAAGAGGATAGATTTTCCCCTGAAACGCGATGAGCAGGGGATACAGCGTGCTAAGCGCGACACTGATCAATAGAACAGTACAGGCTGCAAGATATTTTCCAATTACAATATCGCCCGCACAAACCGGCGCGGTCATCAGCAGCTGATCGGTGAAATTTTTCCGTTCTCCGGCGATGAGCCGCATGACCAGCACCGGGGTCAGCAGCATCCACACATAACTCATCATCGAAAAAAAATCAGACATATCGCTGGATAATCCCGAGAGGTTGCTTAGACCGAATATCAAACTGCCAAGAGCCAAAAAGATGCCAATATAAATGTAGCCGATCGGCGTCACAAAGTAACTGAACACTTCCCGCTTATAAATAGCCCTCATGACGATGCTCCTGTGCCGATTTTGGACGAAGTGATGCGCATGAACACTTCCTCAATGCTGTCCTTCATGAGGCTCAGCTCCAAAATCGGCGCTTGCAGACCGCTGAGCAGGCTGAAAAGTTCATGTTCAAAAGGAAGATCTCGCTTTGTAAAAACACTCATAGCGCAGCCCTCACCCTGGACTGGCAGTAATTTGACGCGGGTCACACTGGGGAGGCTGCGGATGGCCGGGAGAAACTTTTCTTTATCTATGGCGACACGCAGCTGAAAACGCCTGTCCTTGGAATCATTGCCGGATAAGTCGTGAT
>JAEWRJ010000125.1 GCA_023460055.1 Bacillota bacterium
GTCTTTACCCCGCAGTCGACATCTCAGGTATTTCAAAGCCACCTGATGATGTACGGGCACGCTGGGCATGAAGGCCGCGTGATCGATGAGTGCATGGCCGTGATGATGAAGGCGCCCCGCAGCTATACGCGCGAGGATGTGGCCGAGATCCATCTGCATGGCGGCGAATATGTAACGGGGAAACTGCTGAGCGCCTTATGGGCGCTTGGGGCGGTTCCTGCCGAGCCGGGTGAGTTTACCAAGCGCGCTTTTTTAAACGGGCGCGTGGATCTCAGCCGCGCCGAGGCGGTGATGCAGCTGATCGAGGCCGCAGGCGAACGTTCCGCCCGCGCGGCTGTGCGCGATCTGCAGGGCGGGGCCAGCGCTTTTATCAGGAGCGCGCAGGAGGAACTGACCGGGATCCTGTCCGGTGTCGCGGCGGCTCTTGATTATCCGGAGGAGATATCACAGGAGGAAGCGGCGGGAGACCTGCTGCCCAGGGTGCGCCGGCTGGCTGAGCGTTTGTTCAGCGCCTGCGATGAGCGCGCGGCGCGCATCCTGGATCAGGGGCTGGAGGTTGTGATCGTCGGGCGTCCCAATGTGGGCAAATCCTCCCTGCTCAATATCCTGCTGGGGGAAGAACGGGCGATCGTGACGGATGAGGCCGGCACCACGCGCGATATCGTGCGCGGCAGCACAATGCTTGGCGGTGTGCGTGTCAATTTCTCTGATACCGCCGGGATCCGGGACAGCAATCAGAAGGCCGAAAAGATCGGCATTGATCTGGCCAAGCAGCGGCTGGCAAGCGCCGATCTGGTGCTGGCAGTGTTTGACCGGGGTGATGACATCAGCGAAGAAGATAAGGTCATCCTGGAGCTCATCCGCGAACAGCCTCACCTTTTAGTACTCAATAAATCCGATCTGCCGCCTAATCCCGGCTGGCCGGAAGGGATTTCGATCAGCGCCAGGACGGGTGAAGGCGTTGAGGAGCTGAAGGCTGCCATCCAAAGCCGGGCAGGGCGGGCCGGGGAAGGCGAGTTAAGCCTGCTGCGGCATATGCGGCTGGCCCGGCGCGCGGCGGAGTCGCTGATAGAAGCGGAAGCCGCCCTGAAGCGCATGGAGCCGCTTGATCTTGTTGCCGTTCATCTGCATGAGGCACTTTACGCGCTGGGTGAGGTGACCGGCGAGCAGGTAACCGAGGGGCTGCTGGATAAGATATTCTCCGGCTTTTGTGTCGGAAAATAATACATAGAGATAAAAGAAGGCAAATCAATGAAAAAGGCATGCGTATTTTTGCTGGGGGTTCTTCTGCTGGCCTCCCCGGTTTTCTCCCTCGCGCAGGAGGCTATGGTGTTCCCTGATCTGCGCGCTCTGGCCCCTGAGGGGACCTTTCTCCCTGAGGGCGCGCAGCCCCAGTTGACCGAAACAAGCTACAAGAGTGACAGTGTTTCCATCAGCATCGAGAAACGGCGCGAGTACAACAGCGATGTGTATATCGCCGACATCTACCTGGCCGATGTACAGCATCTGCGCCGCGCCTTCAGCCACGAGAAGTGGGGGTCAAACGCGCAGAGCCCTGGCGTTCTGGTGGCGCAGAGCAGCGCGCTGCTTGCCATTACGGGGGATTACTCCAGCCTGTTTGATAAAGGGCTGGTGGTCGCCAACGGAGAGATCCTTCGCAAAACCGCAAATGCCTTGCGCCACAATTGCGTCATCTACCCCGATGGGCGGATGGAGACCTGGGGGCGCAATGAAATGGATGTAGAGACGGTGCTGGAGGAACCCGTGTGGCAGAGCTTCCTGTTTGGGCCTGAGCTGCTGGGCGACGAAGGGAAAGCCTTTGAAAAATTTAATTCCAAGATCGGCGCGGCCAACCCGCGCAGCGTAATCGGCTATCACGCCCCCGGCCATTACAGCTTTGTGCTGGTGGACGGGCGCAGCGATGATAACCGGGGCTGGAAGCTGGTGCAGCTGAGTGAATTTATGGAGAGCCTTGGCTGCAAGGCCGCTTATAACCTGGACGGCGGGCAAAGCGCGGTGATGATATTTATGGGCCAGAAGGTCAATGATCCCTATAAGGGCGGCCGCGCGCTCAATGATATGGTATATATCGGTGAATAAGAGGGGTCAGGCATGGATAAAGGCGGATCTCGGGACATGTCAAAGCGGATGCTGCAGAGCCTCGGCAAGATCGTCTACAATGGCTGGTTTGTAGCGGGGGACGAGCAAAGCAACGCGGCGCGCCGCAAGCTTTTGATTCACAACGTCGCGGCAAACATCATCGCTAACCTGATCGGCGGCAACTTCCTGACCGGCCTGCTGCTTCTGATGCAGGCAGATGACGCTTTTGTCGGGTTGATCCCGATGCTGACCTTTGCCGGAAACCTGATGCAGCTGCTGTCACCCTATGTTCTGGAGCGCTTTGAGAGAAGAAAGCCCATACTGATCGCCGTGCGCGCGGCGATGCACGCGATCAATATTGTATTCATTGCCCTGATCCCGCTGATGCCTGCCGCCACCCATACCCGCCTGATGCTGCTGGCGGCCAGCGTGCTGATCGTCAATATACTGAATGCCTTCTTGAACCCCGGCATGTCCATCTGGCATATCGGCCATATTCCGCCAGGGGTGCGGGTTCAGTACTTCTCTACCATGCATCTGCTAAACGGCGTTGCCATCGCGCTGTTCAACCTTGGCGGCTCCTTCGTGGTCGATAAGTTTAAGACACAGGGGCAGGAGCTGCTTGGCCTTGAGATCCTGCGCGTCCTCGCGCTGGCGATTGCGGTCTATGACATCGTCAATCTTACGCGCATCAAGGAGCTGCCTTACGCCAAGTCAGGCAAACGCGTCAGCCTGAAGGAACTGCTCATCAGACCTTTCCATAACAAGATCTATATGCGCAGCGTGCTTGTCATCTTTATCTGGGCGCTGCTGGCCAACATGCCCGGCTCCTTCTATACCGTTTATCTCCTGAAGGAACAGCATGTCAGCTACTCCTATATCAATACGGTGGCCATGTTTAATGTGGTGGTGCTGATCCTCATGACGCCTGTCTGGCGGAGGATCTATATAAAGCACAGCTGGCTCAAGCCGCTCTCCGCAGCGATGATGCTGTTGTCGCTTCATTACCTGCTGCTGGCCTTTGCCTCCGGCAGCCTTCTGTTTCTGTACCCCATCGGCATGATCATCAACTATCTGTGCGTCAGCGGGATCAACCTGGCGTTTTCCAGCGTCGGCTACATCAATATACCGGAAGATAACCAGACCATGTACATCAGTTTCTATGCCACGGCCAACAACCTGGCAGCACTGGCCGCGGCCACCATTTCAAGGACCTTTGTCTCGGGCCTTGGCGGGCTTCGCTTTCATATTCTCGGCGTGCCTTTCGGGGAGAAGCAGCTGCTGATGCTGATGCTCTGCTTTTTGATGCTGGGCGGAGGCTTCCTTGTCCGCTTTTTGTATCAAAAGAATAAGGTTCAAGGGCACCAGTATTGAAAGTTCATTCACGAAAAAGTGGCTATCTTATTTGATAGCCACCTTCTGTTATTATAGAATGTCGATTAGCGAAAGGTGAGTATAATGCAGGTCAAGAGATTCTATCAGGATCAAGATACCAGGGGCCATATTCCCATAGGGTGTCGTAATTCCATTTTTTGTAACAAGCCCCGCACTGCTCATATGTGTTGAATACTCGAACCTCTCTTATATAATTTCCACTAGTTTGATAGTAAAACATTTCGAACACTTTCTTGCTGGAAACATATCCAGCACGTTGACAATAAGGGCAAGCCTGTGCGGCAAATGAAGGGAGAGTTATTGAGATTAAGATCACAGCGAGCAAGATTACCGAGAAAATCCTTTTCATAACAAATCCTCCTTAATTAATGGATAGGCGAAAGCCTATATATATATATATATATATATATATTATAGTTAATATTGTTTATCTGTCAACCTTAAAGAATTTTGATGTCTAACACTGAATAACTAACTGTCCAACGAAAGTAAAAATGAACCCATGACGAGGGGCGACATGGATTCATGTATAATAATTATAGACTAAAGAATCTCCTTATCATATTTATTCAAATCAGCTTCCGGTGGAAAGGTAGGTTTAGGGCCGCAGTATTCGGTCATCTGCTGGTCTGTCAGCTTGAACCATTCCTGCATCTGCACCCAAGCATGCCGTGGGCGCTTGCGGATGACGTTGCGCAGCCGCTCGATGCGCTGCTCCCAGTAGCGCATGGCGCCGTCCGGGGTGTTGGGCTGGTCTGAAGCGATATTCTTCAGGTTCTGGGCCGCCCATCGGTCCCAGTGCAGGCGCATTTCCGGCTTGAGGATGCCGTAGCAGATATCCAGCTGCTCCATCATCCTCTCCGTCGTGAAATACTTGAAGATTTCACCAAATCGCCGCAGGAAGGTATCGCGCAGCTGATCATTTTCGAGCAGCTTGATAAACAGGGCGTTATCCAGGTCGTCCTGCGCGCCGTGCCCCTTGGGGTTGAGCATGTTGCGCATGCCATTATTGCGTGCCTCATAGAGGCCGTAATCCATGTCAAAGAGTATCCAGCGCCATTTGCCGCCGGGCACTTTGTAGGCGCGGATGTTGCCCGAGTCGGTATTGGCAAAGAACATCTGGAAGGCCAGATAATCCATCAGGTTGTCGATGTCGATATTGTCCTGGAGAAACTGCACGTCTGCCAGGTTGTTTTTGGTGTCCAGCGTTTTGACCTTGCTCATCAGCTCCTTCCATTCCTGATTGGAGCCGTAGTAGGCTTTGTCATCGGCCTCGATGATGTTCATGTTGTCCGCTTCTTCAAGCGGGATCCCCTCATGCTGGGCCACGAAATAGCGGCTGACGCGCTCACGCAGGTTATAGTGCCCCCAGTACTGGCCGTTGATGTAGACGATCACAGGCTGCCAGGCCTGGTTGATGACGGTGGTGTCCGTGATCTGGTTGATCAGGCGGCTTTGCAGGCCGTCGATCAGACGGGTCCATACGGCGTCGTTGCCGCTGACGCGCAGCACCAGCGATTTGTACTGCTCAAAGGGCCTGTCGGGGAAGACGGCGGCGTTGAAGTAGCGCTCGCCCAGACCGGCCTTGGCGACCAGCTTCAGCGACTTCTGCGGCATGTCCAGCGAGTACTGGCCGATGATGCCCATTGTCACACCCTGGCTGAAGACGGTGGCGCTGCCGTCAGCCTTGAACATTTCGGCATAAGCCTGCCGCCGCTCCTTGCCGTGCAGGCGGTAAACCGGGGTCGGGTGGCGGAAGGGGATGCTGTCATAAGCCGCCAGATTGATCGGCGTGCCGTCCTCATTGAGACCCGCCGCGAACATGCCTGTCTCGTTGTTCCACAGTTCCCAGGGGTCGATCACCAGCGATACGACCGGCAGGGTGAAATAGGTTTTCATGATGAAGCTTGCCGTCACGGTCTGGGAGGGCTGCATCCCCGGCATAAACGCGCGCACGCGCAGGGCAGTGGTCGACATGATCTCGATGGGGCCGGTGTAAAGCTGGCCTTGATCGATGGTGGGGATGCTCCCATCGGTGGTATAGCGGATCTGTGCTCCGGGCTGTGCCGTGATGCTCAGCACTACGTTATCCTTATACAGGCCGCCAGCCTGGGAGAGAACCGGCCTTGCGGTAAAGCCCGCGAAGCCTGTGCCGTTTGGCTGTCCGGGTGTCGGCGTGTCATAATAAAAAAAGCCGTCCCTCTCCAGTGACCGGCCGTAGCTTATGTTGAGGGGGATTTCACTGAGCACTACCCTGTCCAGCACCCGGCCTTCGGAATCCGAGAAGGTCATCACCTCGCCGCCCATACGCGCCAGCGCGAAGCTGGCATGAAGGGCAGCGGTGTTTGTGCCCGGGCTTTCGCTTTTATCAAGCATTACCATCTTGTATTCGCCCGGGTAGATGGCGGTGCCCTGAGGAAAACGCCATTTTCTGGGCCAGCTGAGGCTGTCGGACAGCCCGTAGCCCGACAGATCGTGTACCTTGTCGGTGGGGTTGTACAGTTCGACCCAGTCACCGGCTTCCAGGCCCGCCGCGGCGGGAAAGCTGTCATTGCTTGACATCACTTCCGATATATACACGCCGATCGGATTCAGGCTGCGAAGAAAACGGTCTGCCTGGGCGGCGCCGGCCGCGTTATTGGGCGCGCCGGGGGTGCCGATATCAAATACGCGCCAGGTATCGCTGTCCTGGTCGCGTCCCCAGCTGCGGTCCGCGGGCACAAGGCTGTACTGCACGCGGTCGAGCAGCTGGCCCTGGCGGGTGCTGAGCGTCAGGATTTCACCCTCAGCGGACAGCGAGAAGTTGGTGTGCGGGAAACCCTGGGGGCTGACGCGGTCTTTGCCTGAAGCAAAGACAAGATAATAGCCCCCGGCGGGTATAAAGGCGCCTTCTGGGAACACCCACTTGACAGGCCTGTCGGGGTTGTCGCTCAAGGCGAGGTTATCCAGTGAAATGTCCTTACCGGAACGGTTATACAGCTCAATCCAGTCGCTCAGTTCTCCATCCTCATCGCGCAGGCCGGAGCGGGGCGCGGGCATCAGTTCGCTGATCACGATGTCGCCGGGGGCGACGCCGTACTGTGACAGGTAGCTCTGGTGCCCCTGGGGGGAGTTGGGAAAGCCGGGGGAATAGTAATCCGCTTTCTGGTAGGTGCCGTCTTCCATCAGGGCATATGATTCATTGGAGTTAAGCGTAGGTAGCTTCAGGTCCCGCAGCACGTGCCCGTTTGTATCGAACACATAGATTTCGGTGCCGATGCTGCTCAATTTAAACTTGGCGTGGTAGGGGCCGCCCGGATCGTTGGCGTTGAGGTTATCGCAAAAAACAATGACCCGCTCACCGGGCTTTAGGATATGCGCGGGAAATATAAACTTCGCCTTATCGGGGCGGTTTGACAGGGTAATGTCCAGCAGGTCTATATCCGTATCCCCATGGTTTGCCAGTTCCAGCCAGTCGACAAAGTTGCCGCCTTCATCGGGATAGGCACTGGCGTTTGCGCTCATGGCTTCGCTGATCACCAGACCCTCATAGACGGAGACCACCTGTCCCTGGGCGTTGACGTTCAGCGCTGATTTGGTCGGCTCGCTGGGTGAGATGATGATCAGCACAGCCAGGATAATAACAAACAAGACCAGCAGACTGAGGTTTCTCGCCTGTCTGCGGCCGCGTCTGGGGGTTTTTCGGGGATTGGAACGCATCATACAACTCCTTGTAAACAGCTTGATGCAGGGAGACCCTGAAGCTATTGCAGTATAACATGCCGGAAAAGAGAAAGCGACTATATGTTACGGAAAGTTTACATACTGACGCGGCTCAGTATCAGCGAAAGGTACTCATCGGCGATATCCCGGGCGGTATGCATGTAGAGCATTCGGGTCCCCACGGCATCCTCCGCCTCGTTAAAGACAAGCCTGCCCTGATGGTAGATGAAGTCTATGCCCACCAGGCCGGTATCAAAGTGCCTGAGCACCCGGCCGACATAATCCCGCAGCTCATCCGTCACCGGCACGGGAGAGGAACCGCCGCCCAGACCCACATTGCTGCGGAAATCGCTTTCCTGGAAACGCTGCATCGCGGCGATGATCCGGTTGCCCAGCACATAGACCCGCAGATCCTTCCCCGGTTCGCCGCACAAGGGCTGCACGACCAGCGTGTCCGGGCTGATCGCCTGGACGGCCTCCTGAAACTCCCTGCTGTCACGGGCCAGGCGGACAGCGCGCCCCCCGCAGCCGTGCGCGCCTTTGACAACGACGGGGTAGGGGAAGGGGTTCAGGAAAGCCGAGGGGGTTAGGAACGCGGTCGGCATCATGGGCAGTTCACCCGCCAGCAGGCTGTGCGTTTTCTGCTTGTCGTTGCAGATGTCGGCCACCTTGGCGTTGTTAAAGCAGGGGATACCCATCCGCTCAAAATGAGCGCTGAGCAAGGGATAAGGCGCTCGCATGACGGCGAAGTCCGGTCGGGCGTCTCGAAGGCCATGCATCAGAAAATGCTCCCCCTCCCGAACGCCCCAGCTGATCTCCTGCGCGGTCACCAGGGTTAGCGTGACCCCGCGCCTGTTCGCGGCGTCCATCCAACGGTCGATAAAAAAGCGGTTTCTGTCGATATTGCCTCCATCGTAGATCAGCCAGCCTGTCATGCAAGGGCCTCCTTCAGCCGGGCAATGATATGATCGGCGGGATTGATGCCGCTTAATTCCCTCAACGCCGTAAAGTGGGCATTGGAGTTGACCTCGCACAGCAGCGGCCCATCCTTTGACATCAGCAGATCCACGCCGCCGAAATCCAGCCCCAGCTTTTCGCAGGCTGACAGGGCGATAGCGGATTCTTCCGCACTGACCTCATGCCTGTTGGCAGAACCACCGCCGGCGATGTTGGCCCGGAAGTCTCCCGTATGGTTCACCCGCTCCATAGCGGCCACCACCTTTCCGCCCACAACATAGAGCCTCAGATCCCGGCCGGCGCTTTCTTTGATAAATCGCTGGAACAAGACCGGCTCGCCTGCCATCGCGCGTACGCGCCGGGCCGCCTCATCAACCGTATGCGCCAGGAATACCTGGGCGCCGAAGGATCCGCAGCCCGCCTTGATCACAAAAGGCAGCCCGAGGCGCAGCGCGGCGTCCTGTACAAACTCAGCCCGGGTATATCCGACGTTCCCGAATGTGAAAGGGCACAGCATTGTGTCGGGCATCGGGATGCCCTGGTCCTTTAGATGCAGCCAGGTCAGCGTTTTATCATCGCAAAGGCGGATGGCTTCTGAAGGGTTAAACAGCCGCAGGCCTTTGGACTCAAGCGTTTTCGCCAGGCGCTGATCCTTATCCCAGAACAAAGCAGCTTTCGGCAGGGAGGAAAAACTGTCCCCCCTTAAAAAATCAGCGTTTGTGCGGTGGGCCAGAGCGATGCCCTGCCCAAGAGCGGCCTGCGTGAGGGTCTGCCGCAGGCCTTCGGTTGCCTTTGACTGCCAGAAGGCATTGTCGATGTACAGGGCTTCTTTCAATGTGATACCTCACTTGTTTTGCATGCTGTCGCTTGCGGAGTTGCAAAGACCATGCTATGATGATAATTGGCTATGATACCTTGAAAGGTGATGCAAATGGACTTCTTAAACTCCTTCGACTTCTTGGCGTTCAGACCGATCAGCAATCTGGATGTCATGCTGCGGGTGCTGTTTGCGCTTGTTGTCGGCTTTATTATCGGCGTAGAGCGTGAATATAAGAATCGCCCTGCCGGGCTGCGTACCCATGTGCTGGTCTGCCTGGGCGCCTGCTCCATCGCCTTGCTTGAAAGCCTACAGCTGCATACCAGCATTGTCAATGCCAGCAGCAATTTGAGTGTCAGCATCACCATCGGGCGCATGTCCGCGCAAGTCATCAGCGGCATCGGTTTTCTTGGCGCGGGTACCATTTTCACCGCGCAAAAGAAGATAACCGGGCTCACCACCGCGGCAGGCCTGTGGAACGTGGCCTGCCTTGGCCTGATGATCGGCTTTGGCTACTACTGGCTGGCGCTGGGCATCGCCATACTGATCATCCTGGTGCTTTTCCTTCTGGGGCGCTTTATCCGCATCAACACGGTCAAGCATGTGGAGGTCAAGTTCGTCAACAGGGCGGAATCCATCAAGTTCATCAACGATTATTTCTCACAGATCGGCGTGCTTGTGCTGGATGTGGACTTCCACGTGGAAATGCTCAAGAGCGTTGATAACAAAAGCCTTTATACCAACATATATACGCTCAGGCTTCCCGGCCGGGTGAACTACACCGATATCGTTACCAAGCTGTCGGAGAGCGCATTTATCCATACGGTGCGCACAAGGAGCGTGTAGTTTAACATCACCGCAGGGTTTCATAAAAGAGGGAGCAAAACGCTCCCTCTTTTATCGTCACCGGCTTACTCTTCAAGAGGCTCGGGATGAAGGTATAAAGTGTTTCCGCCCAAAAACTCGCGCAGGATGCTCAGCGGGGGGATCTCATCCATGACTGACAGATCAACCGGCAGCATGTAATGGAGCATCTTCACCAGACGGTTGCAGCGGATATAGTTGGGGTCGTCCTTTGGCACGGCCCGCAGGATATCATAGGCGATGGTCCGGAAGAAGGGCAGCTCGTAGTGCAGCGCGGAATTGAATACGATGTCGGCTTCCTCCTGGAAGGGGAAGATCCACTTTTCCTCTCCCTTGCGTACGCTGTCCCACATGGCAAGCGTGTCCTCCGGCCTGGTGCCGCGGAACTGCTTGTCACGCACCAAGCGGCGCAGCAGGCGGGCGTCCGTCGTGCGGATACGGTTGTGGTTATCAAGGTTTACGCTGGTCAGTTGGCTGATATAGATCAGGCAGGTCAGCCGGCGTTCAAAGCCTTCATGGAGGGCGGGGTTGAGCGCGTGAATGCCTTCAATGATCAAAGGCTGATCAGGCGCGACGCGTGTGGGAACATAGCGTTCCTCGCGTTTTTTTGTTTGAAAGCTGAACCGGGGCATCTGCGCTTCTTCGCCCCGCAGAAGCTGTCCGAGGCATTCTCTGAAAAAATCAACATCCAGCGCGCTCAGCGCCTCGAGGTCCGGCTTTCCGTCCGCTTCAAGCGGCAGATCATCGCGGTCAATGTAAAAATCATCCAGCGAGATGATCATGGGCCTGAGCCTGTTCACCCGCAGGTGAATGGCGAGCCGGTTGGCAAAGGTTGTTTTACCGCTGGAAGAAGGCCCGGCAATGAAGATGGCGCGGGCGTCACGGTTGACGATATCCTGCGCGATCTCGGACAGCGTTTTGTCATGCAAGGCTTCGTTGACGCGGATCAGCTCCCGGATACCGCCCTTTTCGATGAGCGTGTTCAGCTCCGCCACTGTAGAACAGCCGAGCATTCGGCACCAGTCGCTCGACTCGCGGTGGACGGCCATGTGCTTGGGCAGGCTGTAATAAGTTGCCGGCCGTGAGGGGTCTTTGGCGTCCGGCATCAGGGCGACCAGACCGGGGGCATGCGAGCGCAGATCAAACACGGGTGTATAGCCGGTGCTGGGCAGCATCGCGCCGTAAAAATACTCATATTCACCGTCGAGCTCATAAACGTCGAAATAATTGTATGGGCGGTAGGCCAGCAGCCTCGCTTTATCCTCGCTGCCCTTTTGCCTGAAATAGTCGATGGCTTTTTCGCGCGTCCATCTGTGGCGGGAAAACGGCAGATCGCAGGATATGATATGACGCATTTCGCGCTCAATTTCCCCGATGTCAAAGGATGTCAGGCGCAGATTGTCAAATTCGACATAGACGCCCTGACCGAGCGAATGCTCGATCAAGGGATCTGCACCCGGAAAACAACGCTTGGCAGCCAGAAGGAATACAAAACGCAGGGAACGCTCGTAGATCCGGCGTCCCTCTTCGTCACTGTAGGTGATGGGGGAGAGCAATGCGTCCCGGTCAAGGGTGGCGCACAGCTCATGCACCCGGCTTCCCTCGAACGCGCCCATCAGGCTGCCGGGCGGGATCTGCGGCAGCAGTATCTCCAGCGCCTGGGCAACCTTGACCGGCGCGTCAAACTGGTAGCTTATTCCTGAAACGGTGATCGTAAAGGACAATGGTTTACCTCTCTCTCTGGGCTGTGGCCTTCTGCTGCCATTGCAAATGCTTGGTGACGACATAGGCCGGGTTCTGTTCGTCTGAAATAATGATCTTGCGCCTGGCGATCAGTTCCTGTTTTTCATTGGTGTCAAAAGCCACCTGGACGTACATCAGGCCGTGATCGGGGCAGTCGGCCAGGGCGGTGCGTATCCCTCGCTGCAGGACATAGCCCTCCATCACGCGGCCTTTCTTGCCGCAGACAGGGCAGGGAATCAGCTTGCCGAAGCTGCTTGCATAATACCCGCGCTCGCTCTTGACCAGCTTCTCGTCGCCGGTTTCACGTTTGCCTAAACGCGTCTTGCCCAGCTGGCGGGCGGATTCAGGGTGGTTGAAAATGGCCGCGGCATCCGGAAAACGCTGATATACCAGGGCGGTATAGTAGGCGTCGTCCACCGCGTTATGAAAGGGATGCTCGTCGCTGGCCTCGATGCCGTAATAACTCAGCGCGGCGGACAAGCCTTTGCGATCCTTCCCGCCCTCATTGACCGCGCAGTATAGGCTTTGCAGGTCATAAAAAGGGGGGAGACTGCACTTGGATTTAAAGAAATCAAGGTTCTGCTGGAAAACTGAAATATCGTCGCTGCCCCAGGTCAACAGCACAGCGTCCTCCCCGCACCACTCGAGGAACTCTTTGAGCGCCTCCTGAAAGCTGGGAGCATCTGCCAGATCCTCCTGCGTAATGCCGGTGATGCGGCGGATGCGCGGGTGCAGCTTCATATAGTGCTGCGGGGTGATCAGGCGGTTGAATGAGCCCCTCATCCTTCTTTGTTCGTCAAGCTTGACAGCGCCTATCTGAATCATTTCAAACATTAACCGGTCGCCTACGCGGCGAAATGGGCTGCTCTGGTGGCTTAAAGGCTGGTTCCATTCCAAATCAATGACGATGTAATGCACGTGTCAGGTGTCTCCTGTGTTTAATACTTGATCAGTGCGCTGCGTGATGACCGGCCAGCGCGCCGGTGGAAAATGCTGCCTGAAGGTTGAAGCCGCCGGTGTAAGCATCCACATCCAGCACTTCGCCTGCGAAGTAAAGGCCCGGCACCTTTTTTGACTGCATGGTGGAAGGGTCGACATCTCTGACGTCGACGCCCCCGCGCGTCACCACCGCCTCACTGATCGGGCGGGGCCGCGTGAGACCTATGGGCAGCCTTTTAAGGGTCCCGATGATCTGCCTGCGCTCCTGCGCGCTGATCTGGCCCGACTGCTTGCGGGGATCGACGGGGCATACCATGGGGAAGGCGGCGGCCAGCGAGGAGGGCATCAGCTGGGTGAGTACGCCGGACAGCTGCTTTTTTCCCGCCTCCTGCAGGAGGCTTTTCAGGCGCGCGTCCAGCTGCTCCAAACTGACGGCGGGCTTGAGATCGATAAAACAGGTGACTGTGCCGCAATCTATCCCCGCCAGGTGGCTGCTCATGCTGAGTACCAGCGGGCCTGTGATGCCCCAGTGCGCGAAGAGCAGTTCACCCTGCTGGGAAAACAGCGTCTTTTTGCCCGCGCGTGCTTCCAGAACAACATTTTTGAGCGACAAGCCCTGCAGGGGCCGCGCCCATTCGTCCGAGGTCTCATAGGAAATCAGTGTCGGGAGGGTATCTGTCACCCTGTGGTCAAGCGCTCTGGCCAGCACATAGCCGTCTCCGGTGGAGCCGGTCACGGGATAGCTGAGGCCGCCTGTGGCGATGATCACGCTGTCGGCCTCGAAGCGGCCGCCGCCCTCGGTGACGATGATGAAAGCGCCTGAGGGATCTGTTTCAATCGTCTGCACCCGCTCCCGCAGGCGTATGTCCGCGCCTTCGGTGCCGCGGGTGAGGGCGCGCGTTACATCCGAAGCCTTCTGAGACACGGGGAATACGCGGTTGCCGCGCTCCACCATCGTATCACAGTTTAGCTCCCGCAGCACATCCCGCAGGCCTTCAGACGGTAAAAAGCGGAGCGCGGCATAGAGAAAACGCGGGTTGCGGGGGACGTTTGATAAAAAATCCTCTCCCTGGGCGGCGTTTGTCACATTGCAGCGCCCTTTGCCGGTAATGTATAGTTTTTTGCCAAGCTTTTCATTGCGCTCAAGCAAGGTAACCCGCGCCCCTTCCCTCAGGGCGAACAGAGCGGCCATCATGCCGGCCGGGCCGCCGCCGATGACGGCGACGCGTTTAGGTTTTTCCGGCATATACACGATAGGCGTCCCACACCGATTCCATCTGCGCGAAGTTGTGGTTGAGCGTTTCACGCTTGAGGTTGCCCAGGGCGGCGATCAGCGCGTTGATCAGAGACATCGGTGCCGCCAGTGAATCGGCAAAAGAGGTCATATCCGTGCGCGCGGCCAGGCAGAGGCTGGCTACCTCGTTGAGGGGGCTGAGGGGGCCGTCGGTGATGCCGATGACTTTCACGCCGCGGGACTTGGCAAACTGCATGCATTCCAGCGTGCGGTTTGAGTAGCGGGGGAACGAGATGGCGATCATCACATCGCCGGGCTTGATGCGGGCGATGGTCTCAAAAGTGTCATTGACCGTACTTGATATCACGCGCACATCATCAAAAATATAGCGCAGATAGTAGCCGAAAAACTCACTCAGCGGAGCCGCCGAGCGCAGACCCAGCAGATAGATGGCGCTGGCTTTTGAGATCTCCTCCACCACCTGGGAAAATACTTCTTTGTCCATCCCTTCGATGGTGGCGCGGATGTTTTGCATATCAGTCTTCAAGACCTCAACGGGCAGTTCCTCCGCTGTGAGGTCATTGGATATGGACAGGCGCTGGGCGGGGGTGAGGCGGTGGCGTACAATCTCCTTGAGCGCGCGCTGCATTTGGGGATAGCCCTCGTACCCGCAGGCGTTGGCAAAGCGTACCACCGTGCTTTCAGAGATGCTGACCACCTCGCCCAGACGGGCCGCGGTCATAAAGACCACCTTGTCGTAGTTTTCTTCGATAAAAGCCGCGATCTTGCGATGGCCCTTGCTCAGCCGCTGGCCGGACAGGTTGAGCTG
>JAEWRJ010000126.1 GCA_023460055.1 Bacillota bacterium
AATAGGCTGGGCTTTGTTCAGATCCTTCACAGTACGAAGCTGTTTCAGCTCTGTCTCGAGGTTGAGCCCATAGCCGCTTTTTGCTTCACAGGTTGTTGTGCCGTGGCGCAGCATGCCGGACAATATCTTGAGGGCTTTGTTCTTCAGTTCTTCCCGGGTTGCAGCCCTTGTAGCGCGTACGGTGGAAAGTATTCCGCCGCCCTGTGCCAGGATATCGAGATATGGCACTCCCTCAAGCTTCAGCGGCAGCTCATGCTCGCGCCAGCCGCCGAATACCAGATGCGTATGCGCGTCCACAAGCCCGGGTGTAACCAGGCATCCCCCGGCATCGATCAGCTGATCAGCGCCTTCATTGGGCTTTCCCTGGCCGATTTTATCGATCAGTCCGTCACGGACGAAAATATACGCGTTATCGAGATAGAATACCTCTCCCTGCGCCTTTCCCGCTTTGGATTCAAACCCAAGCGGTGTAGCCAGGAGGCCTATGTTATGTATCAGCAGGCTCATCCGACCTCCTCCACCGCTTTGCGTACCAATTCACTGTCCGACGCGTATGGAATGGTGATGCAGTCACTGCCGCTGAACTGATCGTTATATGCCTCAGCTGTTTCAATAGCGTGTTCGTTCATTGCCCATGACCTCCGGGAAACGCCGGCCATCACATCCCATGGCATTGCCACGCGCAGGATCTCATCCACCCGCTCGCTGCCGTCAAGCACCATACCGAAGCCTCCGTTGACCGATTTGCCGATCCCCACGCCCCCGCCGTTATGCAGCGCGGCAAGGGTCATGCCCCGGGCACAGTTGCCGGCAAAGCATTGCACAGCCATATCCGCCATGATATTGGAACCATCCTTTATGTTGCTGGTTTCACGGAAGGGTGAATCCGTTCCTCCGGTATCATGGTGGTCGCGGCCCAGCATCACAGGGCCGATCTCCCCCTTGCGCACCATGTCGTTGAACTTGAGCGCGATGTTCAGCCTTCCCATCGCGTCCTGGTAGAGGATACGGCACTGTGTTCCGACGACCAGCCTGTTCTTTTTCGCGTCGCGTACCCATGCCCAGTTATCCCTGTCCTGATAGCGCCGGGTGGGATCGATCGTGTCCATGGCGGCCTGGTCTGTCTTTTCAAGATCCTCTTCCCTGCCGCTCAGGCAGCACCACCTGAAGGGGCCATAACCGTAATCAAACAGCTGCGGCCCCAGAATATCCTCCACATAGGATGGAAAGATGAAGCCGTCCAGATCATCGCGGCCGTTTGCGCAAATATCAGTCACGCCTGCGTCATATATAGCCTTTAAAAAGCTGTTTCCGTAATCAAAGAAGTAGGTGCCCTTTTCGTGATGTGCGCATATCAGCTCATAATGCCTCCTGAGCGAAGCGTCCACCCTCTTGCGGAACTCCTCCGGGTCCTCATCAAGCATGCGGGTTCGTCCTTCAAAACTGAGGCCCTGCGGACAATATCCCCCGCCGTAGGGTACGTGGCAGGATGTCTGGTCGCTCAACAGGTCGATGTGAATATCATGCTCAAGGAAGTAATCAAGCAGGTCGACGATATTGCCCATATAGGCGATGGCGCAGGGTTTCTTTTCCTTCTGCATGCTCAGCGCAGTCTGAACGATCTCCTCCAGCGAGTCGCTTTTCAGGCTGACCCATCCCTGATTGAAGCGGGTTTCTATCCGGGACGCGTCCACCTCAGCAATGATGGCTACAGCTCCTGCGATTTCAGCGGCCTTGCCCTGCGCCCCGCTCATGCCGCCCAGGCCTGACGACACAAAGAGCTTACCACTAAGATTATCTTCAAGTCCAAGCCCCAGCTTCATACGGCCGGCGCCAAGCAAGGTGTTGAAGGTGCCGTGAACAATGCCCTGGGGGCCGATATACATCCAGCCGCCTGCTGTCATCTGTCCATAGTTGGCTACGCCCAGCGCTGCCGCGCGGTTGAAATTCAGCTGGTCATCGTACATGCCGATCATCAAGCCGTTGGTCGTAATGACACGGGGAGACATGGGATGGGACCGGAACAGACCCAAGGGATGTCCGCTCATCATCACAAGCGTCTGGTCCCTCGTCAGCTGTTCCAGATAATGCTTGATCAGCCTGTACTGCATCCAATTTTGACAGACCTGCCCGGTCTCCCCATAAGTGACCAGTTCATAAGGGTACAGGGCGACCTCAAAATCGAGGTTATTATCGATCATCACCTGAAGGGCTTTGCCTTCAAGGCATTCTCCCTTATAGCTTTCAACAGGAAGGCCCCTGATGCGGCCGGCAGGTCTGAAGCGATAGCCGTAAATTCGTCCATGGTCCGCAAGTTCCCGCGCGAATTCCGCAGCCATCACTTCATGATGCTCAACGGGGATGTAGCGCAGAGCGTTGCGAACGGCCAGCTCTTTTTCGGTCTGCCTCAATGCAGACTCACGCCTTGGAGCGCGGCGGATACCCTGCTCAAAAGCAGGATGATCGGGGAGCGGCCCGGATAACCAACGCGTATTCATGCTTGCCTGCGGCATCAGAGACCTCCTGCTGACAGATTGATCAGGGCAGCGTATTCCCCGCTGCCAGGTAGATTTCATACCATTCTTCGCGTGTCAGACGGATTTCCGCTGCCTTCACGCAATCCTTCAGGCGCTGGACATTCATAGTTCCGGTGACGGGCTGCATACCGGCCGGGTGGCGAAGCAGCCAGGCCATCGTGATGGTGGTATTGCTTACGCTGTACTTTGCCGCGATTTCATCGATCTTGCGGTTTAGCACGGGGAACTTTTCATTGCCGAGGAAAACGCCTTCAAACATACCGTACTGGAAAGGTGACCAGGGCTGGATGGTCATGTCATGCAGACGGCAGTAATCAAGCACGCTGCCATCACGGTTGACGGCAAAGTCATCCTGCATATTGACGTGCTGCCCCTGTGAGATCATGGTGGCGTTGGTGATGCTCAGCTGCAGCTGGTTTGCCACGATCGGCTGGCGGACATAACGCTTTAACAGCTTGATCTGCATCGGATTCTGGTTGGATACACCGAAATGCCGTACCTTGCCGTTTGATTGCAGGATATCAAAGGCTTCCGCCACTTCTTCGGGCTCAACCAAAGCATCGGGTCTGTGAAGCAGAAGGACATCCAGGTATTCTGTATTCAGCCGCTTCAAGCTGCCGTCAACCGATTTGAGGATATGATCCTTTGAAAAATCAAAGGCGACGCCGCGGCGGATGCCGCACTTTGATTGAAGCAGTACTTTCTCACGCACGGTGCTGTTCATATGGATGGCCTTGGCGAAGACAGATTCACAGTCCCCGTTACCGTAAATGTCGGCATGGTCGAAGAAATACGCTCCTTGATCGATCGCTGCGTGTACAAAGTGTTCGGCCTCCGCAGGCTCAAGCTTGTTGATGCGCATGCATCCGACTGCGATGCAAGGTACTTTCAGACCTGAAGCACCTAAATTAACAGTTCTCACGGAATTTCTCCTTTCTGCTATTTAACCGATCTGTAGATCTCAAGCACATCCTGCCAATAGAGTTTCTTCAGGCCGCCCAAGGGCTCCTCTGCCCCGAAAGCATATCCGGTCGCCTTTTTTGCCATTTCTTCAAGCTTGTCATCGTTGATGCCCAGTTCACTCAAGGTGGCGGGCAATCCCATAGCATGGTAGAATGTCTTCAGCCTGGCGATGCCTTCCTGCACAATATCGTCGGGATCACGGAAACTTCCCTGGACTCCCATCACGTTGATGGCAAACTGCACAAACATATTGATGTTATCCTTGTATACATACTGCATCCAGCCGGGTGTCAGCACGGCCAGACCCGCGCCGTGCGCGACATCATAGATGGCGGACAGCTCATGCTCCATGCCATGGCAGGCCCAATCCTGCTCGCGCCCCATGCCAACCAGGCCGTTATGGGCGACGGTTCCGCCGAATCCAAGCTCGCACCAGGCGTCATAGTCAGTGGGGTTATCCAGCGCCTTGGGCGCGTTTTTCATCAAAGTTTTCAGAACGGTCTCGCATAGGCCATCGGTCAGGTCCGTATGCGTTGTATTGGTAAAATAACGCTCAAACACATGGCTCATCATATCGGCTACGCCGTTGGCCAGCTGATTCTTAGGCAAAGTAAAGAACAGTTCAGGGTTGATGACGCTGAGCAGCGGGCGAAGATGCGGGCTGCCATAGCCATACTTCAGCTGCTTTTCCTCGTTGGTGATCACGGTGTCACCGCTGGACTCGCTGCCCGCGGCAGGGATCGTCAGGATGGTGGCAACAGGCAGCGCGCGCTTGATGCGTTTGCCCTGCTCATATACATCCCAGACATCTCCCTCATAATATACACCCATGGCAATCGCCTTGGCCGAGTCGATGACGCTGCCGCCGCCGACTGCCAGGATCAGGTCGACATCCTCTCTTTTGCATAGCACGATGCCTGCGTGAACCAGGGACAGGCGCGGATTTGGTTTCACACCCGCGAGTTCTACAAACTCAATCCCATGATCATTGAGAGAAGCCACCACGCGGTCGTACAAACCGCTTTGCTTGATGCTGCCGCCGCCGTAGTGCAGCAGCACCTTCTTTGCATGAGACTTTAAAAGCTTTCCAATCTGCTGCTCCGTATCCTTACCAAAGATAATACGGGCGGGTGAGTAAAAATCAAAATTCAGCACAAGTTATTCCTCCTCCATTTTGTTTGGCTGTCATTTTGGCCCATAATCCGCATACTTTGTATAAACTGCTGCGTCAAATTGGCCGCTGGCTGATGATACTATTGTATACCATGTTCAGCGTAATGCGCAAGGCAAAGCACTTTGTCCATATTCATAATCCCGGTTAATATTGATAACTTTCCTCTTCAAACAGCGCGAGTGCTCTAACCCAGCTGCTTGGAAAGATAAGTTTGCAATTCCTTGAACCCGCCCTGCGGAAAAGCTGATATATCTTTGTTTTTTTCATTGATCAGGCAGTCTGTCAGCAGAAAAACACGCATGCCCAGTTCGACCGCCGCCAAGTCATCTTCCGCGTCATTGCCAACCATGATGCAATTTTCAGGCAGTTCACCGATCTTCTCCAAGATCTCCAAATAATAGCCCGGATTTGGTTTGCAATAGCAGTAATCCTCATAGGTCGTAAACAGCTCAAAATCTTCAGGCTTAAGACCGGCCCAGCGGATACGGTGACATGTGGCAATGCGGGGAAACAAAGGGTTGGTGGCAAGAATCAAGCGGTGTCCCTGCTGCTTCAGCATGCAGATAACCTCGGAAGCACAGGGGCTAAATCTGCAGGCAGCTTCTACCTGCTGAAACTCGTTTGCATAGAATGATTCAAAAAGCTCTCTGTCCTTCGTAACCTCCGGCCCCATGATTTCTTCAAAGGTCCGCCAGAAACGAGTTTCATTGGTCATGCTTCCATCATTTTTGATCATGGCATAGGTTCCTTGTCCAAGTGCTGCAATGACCGCCTGCGGGTCATAGCCGTATGCGGCTACCTTTTTGCCAAGCAGTCCAAAATATGTCCCGACAAATTGGTTCTGATCCATGGGAAGGAGTGTTCCGTCCAGGTCGAATAAAATGACAGCCATCTATTTTTTTCCTTACAATTTGATTATAAAACAAGAGCTGCAATCCTATAAAGAATGCAGCTCCTGATTTGGTGGAGCATAGCGGATTCGAACCGCTGACCCCAACACTGCCAGTGTTGTGCGCTACCAGCTGCGCTAATGCCCCAATCAACGGAGATAAATATATCATAACAGTTCGTGCTTGTAAATACCCCTTCCGGCAGAAATTTATAGAAAATGATTGCTCCGCATGATATAATATTTATAGAAATAAACGATTCATGGACGGAGGACCCGCATGCTGCAAAGGTTCAGGGCCAGCCTGAAAACATTTAGGGTACGAATCATTGCCATTGTTGCGCTCTGCTGGCTGCTGCCTATGCT
>JAEWRJ010000127.1 GCA_023460055.1 Bacillota bacterium
CTTGTCGAAGGCCTCGCCTTTGCGGTTGAAGAAGCGGTGATCCTGCGCGCGGAAGACCGAGTCCTTGTTAAATTTACCGGTCAGCAGGCCGCTGGCCAAGGGTACCCGCACGATGATCCCAACCCCCTTTTCCCGGGCCATCGGTAAGAGCAGCTCATGCGGACGCTGGCGGAACATGTTGTAGATAACCTGGATAGAGGCCATGCCTTCATATTCCATGGACTTCAGGCCTTCTTCAACCCGCTCCACGCTGACGCCGAAATGCCTGATCTTACCTTCCCGTTGCAACTGCTGCAGGGTCTCGAAAATCTCCGGCTTGTAGAATACATCGGTCGGCGGGCAGTGCAGCTGGATCAGATCCAGGCAATCCACATCCAGGCGCTTCAGGCTTTCTTCGGTGTACTTCACGACTGCCTCGCGCGTGTAGCCGGCAGCTGTATGCGGGTTGATCTGCCTGCCGCACTTGGTCGCGACAAATATCTTTCCCTGCTTTCCTTTGATGAAGCGGCCGATGCTCTTCTCGCTTTCACCGCCGTTATAGACGTCAGCGGTGTCAAAGAAGTTGATACCCTGCTCAAAGGCAGTCTCCATGGTGGCCTGCGCGATCTTATCGCTGTACGCGTCGCCCCACTTGCCGCCAAGCTGCCAGGTGCCCAGAGAAATCTCCGATACCTGAACGCCCGTCTTGCCAAATGCCCTGTACTTCATACACTTTCCTTTCTATCCGCCGCCAGGCGGACCGGGATTATCCCTGTCATTTACGTCAGAGAAAGGCTCAACCTCTTCCTATATTCCTCGAGTTCCTTTTGATTTGCCAGCACAAAATGCCCGGGTTCGACTTCCTGCCAGCCCGGCTTATCGGTGCTGTAATCATGTACCGACTCGTCGTAGACGATCGGCTGCTTTTTCTTCTCCCAGGCAGGGTTGGGCAGAGGCACGGCAGACAGCAGTGCCTGGGTATAGGGGTGCAGGGGCAGGCGGAACAGCTGCTCGGTGGCGGCCAGCTCCACCAGTACGCCCCGATGGATCACGGCGATGCGGTCGCAGATAAAGCGCATGACGGACAGGTCATGCGATATGAACATATAGGTCAGTCCGCGCTCCCGCTGCAGCCCGCTCATCAGGTTTAAAACCTGCGCGCGGATGGATACATCCAGGGCGGAAATCGGCTCATCGGCGATGATGAAGCGCGGGTTCATCACCAGGGCGCGGGCAATGCCGATGCGCTGGCGCTGGCCGCCCGAAAACTCATGCGGGAAACGGCTGGCAAATTCCGGCAGCAGGCCCACATCCTCAAGCGCCTTGCGCACCCGCGCCTGCCGCTCCTCGCGGCCCAGGTGCTTCTCCACGCTGTACAGGCCTTCGGACACTATATAATCCACCTTGGCCCGCTCGTTTAAGGAGGCCATGGGGTCCTGGAAGATCATCTGGATCTCGCGTGTGACCTGCCGGTCCAGTTCCTTTGAAATCCTGCCGGAAATACGCTCCCCCCGGTAGCGGATCTCGCCGCCAGCGGTCTGGTACACGCGGATGATGGCGCGGCCGATGGAGGTTTTGCCGGAGCCGGATTCACCGACCAGGCCGAATGTCTCGCCCTGCCTGATATCAAAGCTGACGCCGCGCACGGCCTCAAAGCGCCGCCTGCGCTCGCCGAAGGCGACGCGCAGATCGCGCACCTCGATCAGGGGCTCCATGGAGATGTTGACGCTGTCAGCTGTGCTCATAGAAGTTCTCTCCTTGCGCGCTGATGCGCTTCAAACTCTCGGGCGGATCGACCTTCGGGGCGCGCTCATCTGCCAGCCAGCTGCGCACGCGGTGCGTGGGGCTGACCTCAAAATAAGGCGGGCGCTCCTTGAAATCAATGTTGAGCGCGTGGGGGTTGCGGGGCGCAAACGCGTCGCCCTGTACTTCGTTGAACAGGTTGGGCGGCGTACCGCGTATGGCGTACAGCTCCTCGCCCTTGCGGCCCAACTGAGGCAGAGATGAAAGCAAAGCCCAGGTGTAGGGATGGCGCGGGGTGTAGAAGATCTCCTCACAAGTGCCGATCTCCACGATGTCGCCCGCGTACATCACCGCGATGCGGTCGGCAATATTTGCCACCACGCCCAGGTCATGGGTAATATAGATGGCGGTCAGGCTGTACTTTGCGATGAGGTTCCTGATCAGCTGCAGGATCTGCGCCTGGATGGTCACATCCAGCGCCGTGGTCGGCTCGTCGCAGATGAGGATATCCGGCTTGCAGGCGATGGCGATGGCGATGACCACACGCTGACGCATGCCGCCGGAAAACTGGTGGGGGTACTGCTTCATCCTGCGCTCCGGCTGTTCGATACCCACATCCAGCAGGATCTCGCGTATCTTTTGAGCCGCCGCCTCGCCATGCAGGTTTTGATGCAGGGCCAGCGCCTCACCGATCTGTTTTCCGATGGTTTTCAAAGGGTTCAGGCTGGTCATCGGGTCCTGCAGAACCATGGCGATCCTGCGGCCGCGGATGGCAAGCCACTGCTTTTCGGCGGTGAACTTCGCCAGATCCTTTTCCTCAAAGATTATGTTGCCGGAATCTACCCAGCCGTTCTGATCAAGCAAGCCCATGAAGGCCTTGGTCAATACGCTCTTGCCGGAGCCGGATTCGCCCACGATCGCCAGGCTTTCACCCCGGTATACATCAAGAGTTACGCCGCGGATGGCGTGCAGCACACGGCCGCGCAGGCTGAACTTGATGTTTAAGTCACGGACCTTCAGGATGGGTTCGCGCTTTGATTGTTCGCTCATGCTCTCCCCTCCTTACACATGGTTGCGCGGATCGGCCGCGTCAGCAAAGGCGTTGCCAATGATGTAAAAGGAGATCGTAACCACCGACAGCACGATCGTCGGGAAGATCAGCTGGTAGGCCTGCGGCGTGGAGACCAGCTTGCGGCCCACGGTGATCAGGTTGCCCAGCGAGGGGATGCTCAGCGGCAGGCCAAGGCCGATATAGGTGATGAAGACCTCGCTGCCGATGGCGGCGGGAATGGCCAGCGCCATGCGAAGCATGATCACCGACACCAGATAGGGCAGCAGGTTTCTGGTGATGATGCGGAAGGTGCCCGTACCCAGGCATCTGGAGGCCAGGTTATAATCGCGGTCGCGGATGATGACCACCTGGTTGCGCACAAAACGCGCCATGCTGACCCAGCCGGTGATCGACATTGCGAAGATCAGTGTTGAGATACCCGGCCGCATGATGTAGGCAAAGAGGATCAGCACCACGGTGCTGGGGATGTTATTGATCACGTTGTATATCTCGGTCAGCAGCCTGTCAAGCTTCCTCACATAGCCCCACAGCACGCCGATGGTGATGCCGGCCACGGCCTCGATCAGCGCCACGATAAAGCCGATGAACAGGCTTGTGCGGGTGCCGGACCAGACCATGCTCCACAGATCCTGCCCGGTGTTGTTGGTGCCAAACAGGAAGGGCCGGTCGTCAGGCAGGATGCGCAGGGCGGTTGACTCGCGGGTCAGAGCCGTTTTTCCATCAACTGAAATGTCAAGCAGGCTTCGGCGCGCAAACAGCTCGCGCCCCAGGCTGGTATAATCCTCCGGGCTTGTAAACAGCTGGATCTGGAAGTTTGAGCGGCTTTCATAGGGCGTGGCGGCCGGATCATCCGGCAGGCGCAGCTTGGTGGTGAAATCGTTCTTCACATAGCCTTCCAGATCCTTATACGCCACCTTGCACCAGGTTTCGCCGTACTCGAGCACGGTGAAGGTCTCCCTGGCGCGGATACCTGCAAGAACATTGCTGACAGCCGCCCATTCCCCGTCCTGATAATTCGTCATCACAAGGCTTGTGCCGGCCGGCGCTGTGTGCTGCACGGTGCTGAGGGCGGGCGGCACGTTGCTCAATTGCATCCCTGTGATCGGGTGGTTGATAATGCGGGTAGCTTCGTATTGTCCGGGCAGCAAGGGCTGGATGAATGTAAACAGCACCAGCACAAAAAGCAGCACCAGCAGGGAAAAAGCCAGGCGGTTTTTTAAAAACATCTTGACCGTGCTGCCCCAATAGGAATAGTCAGACGAGCCGGTGCTTTCCGCCGCGCGGTCGGAGTAAGGGGCAAAGTCAAAGTCACGGGCTTCATTGTGCTGCCCGATGCCCTCCTGGAGCTTTCTCTCGATACCGTTTTGCGCCATTACCTCACCCCCTCTTTCCTGGCAAAGCTGATGCGCGGGTCGATCACAGCCATCAAAAGGTCGCCAAGCAGCATGCCGACGATGCCGATGGTGGCATAGATCATCACCAGGGTCTGCACCATGGTGTTATCCTGCCGGGTGATCACATCCACAAGCAATCCGCCCATGCCCGGCACGGAGTACAGCGATTCGATATAGATGGAGCCGGATATGGTAAACAGCAATGATGAGGGGATGTACTGTATCATCGGCACAAAAGCGTTTCGGAACACGTGCCGCATGGTGATCCGGCTGCTCGCTACGCCCTTGGCGCGGGCCAGCCTGACATAATCCTTGTTGATCTCATCCACCATGTAGCGGCGCAGCCACATCGCGTAATAGGCGATGGACCCCAGCGACATGGAAACGACCGGCAATATCCAGGTGACCGGCTTAGAATAATCAAAGAGCATGGGGATATTCATCGCGCTGGACCCGTAGGACTGCAGATAAATATAGTAGACGGCCGCCGGCACCGCGTTGATGAACACGATAAAGCCGGTACCCAGCTTATCCCAGAATTTTGATTTGCTCCGCGCCATCTGAGCCCCCAGCGGGATGCCCAGCAGCAGCGACAGGGCCATGGACATCAGGCCCATCTGGATGGAAACGGGGGCCTTGGAGGCGATGACGCTGCCGATCGGCACACCCACCGCGTAGCGGTTTGAAATACCCAGATCCCCCCGCAAAAGGCTTGCGTAAAAGTTTTTCAGCTGCACCCAAATGGGGTCAAGCAAACCCAGCTGCCGCAGCTTCGCGTTGACGACAGCCTTATCCACCTTGTCAAAATTATCAAAATAGCCCTCTATGGGCATCTGCCGCATCAGGACAAACACAACAGTCAGGATGATCAGCAGTGTCAGCACCGAAGCAAGCAAGCGCTTGCCTGTGTATTTCAGCACCGCGTCGCCCTCCCCTCAAAACAAAGCGGGGCTGTGACCGGGCACAGCCCCGCTGATGATATTATAGCCGCTAAGGTCTTACTTGGAAAGCGCCGCGCGCTCTTCCTCCCACTTGTCCATCGCGTCAAAGTAACGGTCGGTGTTCATGGGCTCTTCAAGAAGCTTCTGGCCCTTGTAGCGCTCGTTGGAGATGCCAAAGGGCGCGTACTGCCCCTCAAAGGGGTTGATGCGGGCAGCGACATAGCCGCCGTTGCCGTAGCCAAAGGGCACGATGAAGGCCTCGTTGATCAGGTAGGCCTCCGCCTTGGCAAAGGCCTCATAGCGCGCCTGCAAGTTATCAGTGATGGCCTTCGCTTCCATAACCAGGGCTTCATACACCTCAAACTTGTTTTTGCCATCCGCGTCCGTATCCGTGGTGTACTCGGGGAAGTTGTAGCTGCCGCCCCTGGCGAAAGGATCGGCATAGGTCTCGGGGTCTGCGTAGTCAGGGCCCCAGTTTGCCTTGAGCAGCGCGTATTGGCCGGAGCGGCGCACGGCTGACAGGAAGCCCGTGGAGGGGCCGGCTTCGATGATGACGTCGATGAAGTCGCTGCCCAGCAGCGCTTCCAGCTGCTGCTCAACCACCTGGCACTCTTCAGCCCAGCTGCTGACATTGGGGTTGTAGCTGGTGAGTATCTTGATGGGGAAGGTCGCGCCGGCGGCGGCCAGTTCTTCCTTGGCCATTGCCG
>JAEWRJ010000128.1 GCA_023460055.1 Bacillota bacterium
GTGCGAAGCAGCGCTTCCGTCGGGCTGGCATAGATGGCGGGCGGGGCTGTGGTCGGGGCGGGGGTGATGGAGGCCTCTGCCTGATAGACGCGGTTCAGGCTGTTCGCGTTCAGCTGAAAAAACAAGATGGCTCCCGCGATCGCCAGCGCGAATAACACCCCTAATATTCTCAGGGGTCTGGCTCTTCTTCCTCTTGCCATGCCTTTTCCCTCCATTTTCATCCTATCAGTATAAGGGCGGCGGATAAAGGCTGTCAACTTGCGCGGTCCTTTGAGCGATGATAGAATAACAGGGATAAGGGAGGACGAGATGAAAAAAGCTGTAATATTTGATTTGGACGGAACACTGTTAAACACGCTGCCCGATATTGCCGCGGCGATGAACCGTGCCCTCGCGCAGGCAGGCCTGCCGGCCCATCCCGAGGAGGCTTACAAGCTCTTCACCGGCGATGGCGCAAAGAATCTGACCCTGCGCGCGCTGGGGGAGAGGACGGACCTGTTTGATCAGGTCTATGCCTTTTACAGCCAGGATTACGCGCGCAACAGCCGCGTGCATACCGCGCCATACCCGGGCATACCCGATATGCTCAAGGCGCTGCACGCCGCGGGGATGAAGCTGTGCGTGCTGAGCAACAAAGGAGACAGCGATGTGCGGCAGGTGATCGCTCACTATTTCAGCGATATCCCTTTTGCCCATGTGCAGGGGGTGCGCGAAGGCGGGCCTGTGAAGCCCGATCCCCGCGGGCCGCTTGAGGTGGCAGAGGCGCTTGGGCTGCCCGGGGAAGCATTCTGGTATGTCGGCGATACCGTCACCGATATGCGCTGTGCCAGGAACGCGGGCATGGAAAGCGTAGCCGTCACCTGGGGCTTTCAGACGCGCGAGATGCTGAGTGAGGCAGCCCCTGACCACTGGGCTGATAGTTCGCAGGCGCTAACATTTCTTCTGGCCGGAGCCTGATTGTTGCCTTTTGGATACCGCTGCGCTATAGTGTTTCTGTCAAACGACAAGAGTTCAAGTTCAGGAGGGATTTTATGGCTTACAAGATTGCGGATACCTGCATCAGCTGCGGCGCCTGCGAAGCGGAATGCCCCAGCAATGCGATCAGCGAGGGCGAAGGTCTGTATGTGATCGACCCCGATCTGTGCATCGATTGCGGCGCCTGTGCCGATGTGTGCCCCGTGGACGCGCCCGCACCCGTGTAATCTTACAAGTTAAGATACCCACGGCCTGAACAGAACCGAGAGGTTCTGTTTTTTTCACGCGCCAATACCGGATAAATTATGGTATCATCATCATGTAAAAGAGGAGGGGCGCGCGGTGGAGCGAGTGGAAGACCTGCAGCTTGGCGGGCTGAAGATATACCGAAGGGACGATCTGCCCGGCTATACGACTGACGCTGTGCTGCTGGCAGACTTCGCAAAGCGCCTCAAAGGCAAGCGCGTCTGCGATCTGGGGACGGGGACGGGCATCATCCCGCTCCTGCTGCTGGGCCGCAGGCCGGAACTTATCCTGACGGGGATTGAAATCAACCCGGAGCTCGCGGTTTTGGCGCAAAAAAGCGCCGCCCTTAATGGCCTGGAGGATCAGTACTCCGTGACACGGGGCGACATAAGAGAGGCAGAGCGTCTGCTGTCCGGCGCTTCGTTTGATGCCGTGATCTGCAACCCGCCCTACCATCCGGATAGTCAGGGCGGGCCTGACAGCCACCAGCATACCTGTGATGAAAAGGATGCTGCCCGCGCCGCCCGGTGGCTCCTCAAACCCAAGGGCAGGCTGTATATCTGCTGTCCTGCCGGGCGAATGCTTGTGATGGCCGGCGCGATGAGCGCGGAAGGGATCGAGCCCAAGCGGATCCGCATGGTGGCTTCCTTTACGCATAAAGCGCCTTATTTGTGCCTGATGGAAGGCGCGCTGCGGGCAAAGCCGGGCTGTGTGTTTGAGCCGCAGCTCGTGCTGATGGAGGCGCCGGGGCGCAATAGTACAGAGTACAGGGCCATTTACCATATGGAAGAAGAGGATAAGCAATGATATTAGTGCTGGCTGAAAAGCCCAGTGTCGGGCGTGATATCGCCCGCGTGCTGAAGTGTGATCAAAAGGGCGAAGGCTACCTGCAGGGGAACGGATACATCGTCACCTGGGCTTTCGGTCATCTGGTCACGCTGTGCGACCCCGACGAGCTGGAAGAACGATACAAAAAGTGGCGGGCGGAAGATCTGCCCATCCTGCCGGAGACGATCCCCACCAAGGTGATCGCGAAGTCCCGCCAGCAGTTCAATGTGATCATGAAGCTGATGAAGGACAAGCAGGTGGAGCGCGTCATCTGCGCGACTGACGCCGGGCGCGAGGGTGAACTGATTTTCGGCCTCATTTATGAAAAGGCGGGGATCAATAAGCCGGTGGACAGGCTGTGGATTAGCTCCATGACTGATGCCGCCATCAAGGAGGGCTTTGAGAGCCTCCAGCCGCGCGAGAAGTACGCGGGCTTGTATCAGAGCGCGCTGTGCCGCTCGCAGGCGGATTGGCTGGTGGGCATGAACGCCAGCCGCGCCTTTACATTAAGTTACGGCGCGCTGCTGTCGGTCGGGCGTGTGCAGACGCCCACGCTGGCCATTCTGGTCAAGCGCCTGGTTGAGATACGGGATTTCAAGCCGGAAGAGTACTACACCCTCTCCTGTGACTTTGGCGATTATAAGGGCTTGTGGTTTGATCCGTCGGTCAAAGAGGACAAGCTGGCAAGCCGCATCAGCGACCAGGAGACAGCGCAGGATAAGGTCAAGAAGCTAAAAGGAAAAACAGGCAGGGTAAACGACATTGTCAGGGAAGAAAAGAAGGACCTGCCTCCCCAGCTGTTTGACCTCACCACCCTGCAGCGGGAGGCCAACCGCCTGCTGGGCTTTACCGCGGATAAAACGCTGAAGGTAGCGCAGAGCCTGTACGAGACAAAGAAGGCCATCACCTATCCGCGCACCGACAGCCGGTACCTGCCCCATGATATGGTGGGCCGAGTATACAAGAGCATGGAAAATTTGGCCGAGCCCTACGCCGCGCTGACGGCGGTGATCGAGAGGCCGGACGGAAAGCTGCCGATCTCCAGGCGCTTGTTTGACGATGCCAAGGTAAGCGACCACCATGCCATCATCCCTACGCCGCAAAAGACCTCCCCTGACAAGCTCGCGCCTGATGAAAAGGCGCTGTTTGATCTGATCGCCAGGCGCTTCATCGCCGCCTTCTGCTCTGCCCATACCTATGAGGCAACGCGCGTGACTACGCAGGCGGAAGGGGAGAGCTTCAAGACGCTGGGCAAGACCGTGCGTAAGGAAGGCTGGAAAAAGGTCTACGGACAGGGCGGCAAGAGCAAAGAAAAGGATGAGGAGGAGGCGCTGCCTGATCTGTCGATCGGCGATGAGCGGGACATCAAGTCCCTTAAGGCGAAAAAGGAAAGCACCAAGCCCCCGCCTCCCCATACGGATGCCAGCTTGCTGGCTTTTATGGAAAATGCCGGGCGGGAGATCGAGGATGAAGCCCTGCGAGAGCAGATGAAGGGCTCCGGCCTGGGGACGCCGGCTACGCGCGCGAACATCATCGAGCGGCTCATCCAGGTGGGCTATGCCAGGCGTCAGGGCAAGGCGCTGGTGGCGACTGAGAAGGGCGAAAAGCTGATCAATGTCGCCCCGCCTGAGATCTCATCCCCCGAGACCACCGGCAAGTGGGAACTCGCGCTCAGCGAGATAGCGGATAATAAGCAGGATATCGGCCGGTTCATGCAGGGGATAAGGTCCCTCACCACCTTTTTGGTCAGCTTTGCCAGGGACGAGAAGCGCCCGGTTGAGTTTGAGCGCGAGGTGAAGGGGCGTGGCGGCAAGGTGAAGCCCGTGATCAATATCGTGAAGGATATCAAGTGCCCCCTGTGCGGCAAGCCTGTGCAGGAGACGGACAAGGCATTCGGGTGCAGCGGCTGGCGGGAGGGCTGCCCCTTCACGCTGTGGAAGGACGCGCTGTCCCGCGGCGGCGGGCCGAAACTGAACGCGGCCATCGTCACCCGGCTGCTTGGGGATAAAAAGGTTGAGGGCAGCACGGGCATAGTCTGCCTCAGCGGGGAAACTGTAACCTTTACAAAGAAGGGCCAGGAATCCCCTTCTGCCGCCTTTGGGGTACGGTACCAAAAGAAAAAGTGATAAGCCATAAGCTACTAAATCCTGTATGAAAATTGCATCGGGATACTGGCTATGGTATACTTTCGTCATATCTGGATAACACAAAGGAGGCATTGTTTTTATGGCAAAGGGAGGACAGTTCGGCGGCTTTGGCGGCGGAAATATGCAGCAGCTGATGCGCCAGGCGCAGAAAATGCAGGAGAATCTGGCGAAGGCCCAGGAGGAGCTGGACGCGAAGGAATATGAGGCGACTTCGGGCGGCGGCATGGTGACCTGCAAGGTGTCGGGCAAGCGTGAGCTGCTGAGCCTTTCCATTAAGCCTGAAGCTGTCGATCCCGATGACGTGGAAATGCTGGAGGATATGGTCATGGCTGCCGTGAACGAGGCGCTGCGCATGGGGGAAGAGAACCGCGAAAAGGTGATGGGCGCCCTGGCTCCCGGCGGAATGGGCGGCCTGCTGTAAATGAACGCTGGTCTGGGACCGATTGACAATATCGCGGCGGAGCTGGCCAAGCTGCCCTCCATCGGCCGCAAATCCGCGCAAAGGCTTGCCTATCACATTATTTCAATGCCCTTGCAAAGCGTACAGGCGCTGTCCGATGCCCTGATCGAGGGGCGGCGGGCAGTGCGCTTTTGCGATGTGTGCGGCAACTATACGGTGAGCGAGCTGTGCGGCATATGCGCGGATGAACACCGCGACCATTCCGTGATCTGCGTGGTGCGTGATCCCCGCGACGTGGCGGCTGTGGAGCGCATGCATGATTACCGCGGGTTGTATCATGTGCTGCACGGCGTTCTCTCGCCGATGGATGGTGTAGGCCCGGCGGACATCCGCATCAGGGAACTGCTGCAGCGGCTTCAGGACGCGGATGTCAAGGAAGTGATCATTGCCACCAACCCGGATATCGAGGGAGAGGCGACCGCGGCCTATCTGGCCAGGCTGATCAAGCCGCTGGATGTGCGCGTCACCCGCATCGCCCATGGCGTGCCGGTCGGCAGCGATCTTGAATATGCCGATGAGGTGACGCTCTCCAAAGCCATGGAGGGGAGGCGTGAGCTGTAATGCTGTACTTTTACTACGGCGTCATGGGCTCCAGCAAAACAGCCCAGCTTCTGATGCAGCGCTACAACTACCAGCAACTGGGGCTCAAAGTCGCCCTGGTGAAGCCCGCTGTGGATACGAGGGCCGGGACTAAGGTGGTTTTTTCGCGCGTGGGGCTGAAGGCAGAGGCCGAGATTGTCGTAGGTCCCGGGCACAGCATCCGCGAGCAGCTGATGTGGCTGGCCGCGCGCAACGCGCACAGCGACTATCAGTACGTGTTTATCGATGAAGCCCAGTTTCTCTCCGGGCAGCAGGTGGAGGAGCTGGCGGAAATGTCTGATTCCCTCGATATCTTCTGCTATGGCCTGAAGACTGATTTTCGCGGCGAATTCTTCCCGGGTTCCGCGGCGCTGCTGCGCCTGGCGGAGGTGATCGAGGAAGTGCCGGGCGGGCTGTGCTGGTGCGGCAAAAAGGCGACCATGAATACCCGCGTCGATCAGAAAGGCCGCGTCATCAAGGAAGGCGAGCAGGTATTGATCGATAACCAGACAGCCATCCGCTATATCGGCCTGTGCTACGAACACTGGCGCAAGGGGATCAGCCATGGCGGATGATACACAGACTATCGCGCTGATCGGAGCAGCGGTACTGATCATCCTGCTGCTTTTACTGGTTCTGATCCGCCAGGCCCGCACACAAAAGATCACAGCGGCTCAGTTGGAGCGGCTGATGCAGCGCGAGCAGCGTGACCGGGAGCAGGACAGCGCGAATCATCTGATGTATGTACAGGGGATGCTGCACGATCAGGCGCAGGGGACCGCGGCCCGGATCGATGCCCTGGGGGCAAGGCTGGACCAGATGGCCCTGGCCCAGGAGGAGCGGCTGCGCGGCATCACCAGGGTGATGGATGAGCGCCTCACAGCCAACGACGAGAAGGTGGAGCGCATGAGGGAGACCCTGTACAAAGGGGTCCTTAACATGCAGCGGGAAAACGCGCAGAAGCTTGATGAGATGCGCAAGACCGTGGATGAGAACCTGCACAATACATTGAACCGCCGTTTGGGGGAAAGCTTCCAGCAGGTCAGCGAGCGGCTGGAACAGGTCTACCTGGGTCTGGGTGAAATGAAGAACCTGGCTACCGGTGTAGGCGACCTGAAACGGGTGCTGTCAAACGTCAAGACCCGCGGCACCTGGGGTGAGGTGCAGCTGGGCGCGCTGCTTGGCGATATGCTGGTCAAAGGGCAGTATGAGGCCAACGCGGCTGTCCGCCCCGGCAGCCAGGAGCGGGTGGAATACGCCATCATTTTGCCGGGCCGGGCCGGGGATCAACCGGTCTATCTGGCGGTGGACGCCAAGTTTCCCATGGAAGCCTATGAGCGTCTTCAGCTGGCGCAGGATACAGGGGAGCGGATGGCCGTCGATCAGGCTCAGGCGGCATTGGCCGCGGCCATCAGGGTGGAGAGCGGACGCATTGCTTCCAAATACATCGCTCCGCCGCATACGGTGGATTTCGCGCTGATGTATCTGCCCAATGAGGGGCTTTATGCCCGGGTGCTGCAGATACCGGGGCTGGCGGAGGAGCTTCAGCGAAAGCACCGGGTGGTGCCGGCTGGCCCCGTGACGCTGACTGCGCTGCTGAACTCCCTGCAGATGGGCTTCAGGACCCTGGCGATCGAAAAGCGCTCAGGCGAGGTGTGGCGGCTGCTCAGCATCGTCAAGGGGGAGTTCAGCCGCTTCGGCGATATCCTTGACAAGACGCAGCAGCGTCTGCGCCAGGCCAGCGAGAGCATTGAAGACGCCGCGCGCAAAAGCCGGACAATCGAGCATAAGCTCAAGAATGTGCAGAGCCTGGAAGGTACGGATGAACCGCCCGCGCTGGACGCGAGCGGGGAAGAAGATATATAGGAGGAAGAACCATGCCGAATTTCAGATTTGTCCACAACAACATCAATGTCATTGACTTGCAGGCATCGCTGGATTTCTACGGGAAGGCCCTTGGCCTCAAGGAAGTGCGCCGCAAGGAAAAGCCGGACTTTACCCTGGTTTACCTGGGCGACGGGCAGGGCAGCCACCAGCTGGAGCTGACCTGGCTGAAGAACTGGCCCAAGGAAAAATACGATTTGGGCGATAACGAATTTCATTTGGCGTTTGAGACAGAAGATTATGAAGCGGCGCACGCCCTGCACAAGGAAATGGGCTGCATCTGCTATGAAAATGCCGGTATGGGTATTTACTTCATCGCCGATCCCGACGGCTACTGGCTGGAGATTGTCCCGAAAAAGTAATGCATAAAATGCGAGGATAGACCATCTGCAGAAGCCTTGGATGCTATGTATTTTGAATGAATATAAGCGCAAAACTGCAAATAGGTGATTGATTTCCGTGTGTGCATGTGATAGTATGAAAATATGGATAACCTATTTTAGGTTTGACAAGATTTGAAGGGAGATACACTGGATTATGAAGAAATTACTCTCCATGACCCTGGCTCTGGCCCTCCTCCTGTCATTGGCAGGAACGGCTATGGCCGCAACCGACCCTGACACTTTGGTGATCGGTGTCACGACGATGAACGGCGACTTCATCGATGGATTTGGCAACAGCTCCTATGATGCTTACATCAAGCGCGTTTTGAATGCCAATTACTACAGCACCGTCTACCTGACCCCTGCTGACGAAATGGTCATCAACCCCGTTGTTGTCAAGGATTACCAGGTGGAGGAGAATGAAGCGGGCGATAAGACCTACACCTGGGTTATTCATGATGACCTGAAGTGGTCTGACGGCTCTGCCATCACCGCGAAAGATTTTGTCTTTGGCACGCTGTTCGCGTCCGCGCCCGCTTGGGTTGAAGCCGGCGCCTCCAGCGGCTCTGCTGGCTATGGCCTGGTCGGATACAAGGCATGGAACGGCGGCGACGCTGATGCTTTTGCCGGCGTCAAGCTGATTGATGATTATACCTTCTCTTTGACGATTGATCATGAGGAACTGCCTTATTTCTACGAGATTTCCTATGTAAGCGCAGCGCCCGCTCCCTTGAGCGTTTACGCGCCCGGCGTAGAAATCGTGTCTGATGAAAACGGCAGCAAGCTCGTCGGCAAGGATGTTGACCAGAGCGCCATCGAAGCTGAGCGCGCCCCGTTGGTTGAGGCCGCTGCCGCCGCTCAGGCTGCCGCTGTTGAGGCCGCTGCCACCGCTCAGGCCGCTCCGGAAGACGAAGCGCTGGCCGCCGCCGCAGAGGAAGCTCAGGCTGCCTTCAGCGCTGTGCGCGTGATCAAGGATGCGAACTATGCAGCAC
>JAEWRJ010000129.1 GCA_023460055.1 Bacillota bacterium
CTATGCCAACCTGTGCGACGCCTACCATGTCACCGCCCCGCAGCCGGAAGCGCTTCCCGCCGCCAGGGCAATCAGTATGGCGATGCAGGAGGCCGGGATCACCCCCGATCAGGCGGGCGATCTCTACATCAACGCGCACGGTACCTCCACCCCGCTCAATGACAAGACAGAGACTTTGGCGATCAAGCGCGCGCTGGGCGATGCGGCCTATCAGGCCGCCATCAGCTCCACCAAGTCGATGACCGGGCACATGCTGGGCGCCGCGGGCGGGGTGGAAGCCATCGCCGCGGCTATGGCCTTAAAAGACGGCGTGCTGCCGCCCACCATCGGCTACGGGGAGCCGGACCCGGAGTGCGACCTGGATTATGTGCCCAATCAGGCACGCCCGGCGCAAAAGAGCTACGCGCTATCGCTGTCGCTGGGCTTTGGCGGGCACAACGCGGTGCTGGCCCTGAAGCGTTTTGAGGAGGCGGGGGCATGAATTTACGCCAGATCAGGGAACTGGTGCGGCTGCTGGAATCGTCCGGCCTGTCCGTGCTGGAGATAGAAGAAAATGACCTGCGCGTCAGGCTGGAAAAAGGGCAGACCGCTGGGTTTGCGCAGCCTGTTCCGGCGGCCCTGCCCCAGGCGGTGCCCGCGGCCCTGCAGGCGCAGACAGCGCCTGCCCCGGCCCCGGTGCCCGACGGCACTGTGGATTTCAACCGCCTGAAGGAAGTGAAGTCGCCCCTGGTGGGCATCTTCTACGCCGCCCCCTCGCCCGGCGCCGAGCCATTTGCCGGGGTGGGCAGCAGGGTTAAAAAAGGCGATGTACTCTGCGTGGTCGAGGCCATGAAGCTGATGAATGAGATCACCGCGGACGCGGACGGCGAGGTCATCGATGTCTGCGTACAGAACGGGCAGGTGGTCGAGTTCGGCCAGATCTTGTTTAAGTTATACTGATTGGAAGGTAAATATATGGACCGTGAAGAACTGATGCGGATCGTTCCCCACCGCCCGCCGATGCTGCTGGTGGATGAGGTGCGCCTGGAGGACGGAGGCTCGCTGGCCAGCTATACCGTGCGCGGGGACGAGTGGTTTTTGCAGGGGCATTTCCCCGGCAACCCCGTGGTGCCCGGCGTCGTGCTGTGCGAAATGCTGGCGCAGGCGGGCTGCCTTTTGATCGCCGACCAGCTGGCCGGCAAAACGCCCTACCTGACCGGCATCAAGAACGCGCGGTTCCGCCGCAAGGTCAAGCCCGGGGATACGCTGTCCATCCGCTGCGAGGGCCAGGCGAAAAAGCCCCCTTTCATGTTCATCAAGGCGGAGGGAAGCGTGGCGGGGGAGCCGGCGGTCAGCGGCGAGTTCTCCTTCGTTATCGAAGGCGGGGAGGGATAGGCCCTTGTTTTCTAAGATACTCATCGCCAACCGCGGGGAGATCGCGGTGCGGCTGATACGCGCCTGCAGGGAGATGGGCGTCAGCACTGTCGCGGTCTATTCCGAGGCGGACAGGGACGCGCTGCATGTCCATCTGGCGGATGAAAGCGTGTGCATTGGCCCCGCGCCTGCCAAGGACAGCTACCTCAACATGAAAGCCGTCCTGTCGGCCGCCATGGTCACCGGGGCGCAGGCCGTGCATCCGGGCTATGGCCTGCTGTCGGAAAACGCCCGCTTCGCCCGGCTGTGCGCCGCCTGCGGGCTTTGCTTTATCGGCCCGCCGGCGGACGTGATCTCGCGCATGGGCGATAAGGATGCCGCCCGCAGGACCATGAAGGCGGCGGGCGTGCCGGTGATACCGGGCACCGAGAAGCTGGAGAGTGCCCTGGAAGCCGGGAAGGCCGCGCTGGAGGTGGGTTATCCCCTCCTCATCAAGGCCAGCGCCGGGGGCGGCGGGCGGGGCATCCGCCTGGTCACCGGGCCCGATCAGCTGGAGCGCCAATTCAACGCGGCGTCGCAGGAGGCGCTGAGCGCTTTTGGGTGCGGCGATGTGTATATGGAGAAATACCTGCGGCCCGTCAAGCACATTGAGGTGCAGGTGCTGTGCGACAAGCACGGCAGCCATGTGGCCCTGGGCGAGCGCGACTGCTCCGTCCAGCGGCGCAATCAGAAGCTGCTGGAGGAAAGCCCCTCGCCCGGCATCAGCGAAGCGCTGCGGCAGGAGTTGATCAGCTGTTCCGTGCGGGCGGCGAAGGCCGTCGGATACGAAAACGCGGGCACCATCGAATACTTGCTGGACCGGGACAACAATTTCTACTTTATGGAGATGAACACCCGCCTGCAGGTGGAGCACCCCGTGACCGAGATGGTCACAGGGATCGACCTGGTCAAGTGGCAGCTGCGCATCGCGGCGGGCCAGCCCCTTAACTTCACGCAGGAGGATGTGCGCATCTCCGGCTGCGCCATCGAGTGCCGCATCAACGCGGAGGACCCGGCCAGGGGCAATATGCCCTGCGCCGGGAAGGTCACGCTGCTGCACGCGCCCGGCGGCCCCTGGGTGCGCCTGGATACGGCGCTGTACCAGGATTATGTGGTGCCGCCCTTTTACGATTCCATGATCGCCAAGCTGATCGTCCACGCCAAGACGCGCGAGGAGGCCCTGCGCAAGATGCAGGCCGCCCTGGGCGAGCTGGTCATCGAGGGGGTGGCGCACAACAGCGAGCTGCAGATGGAGCTTTTGCAGGACGAGCGCTTTATCGCCGGCAGCTATACCACGGATTTCATGAGCAAGTGGGGGTAAGACGTGTTAAGCAAGCATGTGTTCAGGCGGCCGCGCAACACGCTGGAAAGCGAACGGAGCGAAATATTCCCGGCAGTGCCGGAGGATCTCTACCTCAAGTGCGCGGGCTGCGAGGGCACCTTTTTACGCGATGAGTTCCAGCGGGCGATGAAGGTCTGCCCCTTTTGCGGGCAGCTGTCGCGCCTGGGCGCGCGCGAACGCCTGGATTCCCTGTGCGATGCCGGCAGCTTCAGCGAATTGTTCTCTGATCTGGTGTCAAGCGACCCGCTGAATTTCCCCGGCTACGGCGAGAAGCTGGCCAGGGCGGCGGAGGAGAGCGGAGAAAACGAGGGCGTCATCTGCGGCCTGGGCGCGGTGGACAATATACCGGCCGCTGTCTTCGCGATGGAGCCGGGCTTTATGCTGGGCTCCATGGGCGTGGCGGTGGGCGAGAAGATCACCCGCCTGTTTGAGCTGGCGGCCGGGCAGGGCCTGCCTGTCATCGGCTTCACATTGTCTGGCGGCGCGCGCATGCAGGAAGGCATCCTCTCGCTGATGCAGATGGCCAAGACCTCAGGAGCCGTCAAACTGCATTCGGACGCGGGACTTTTGTATATCGCCGTGCTCTGCGACCCGACGATGGGCGGCGTGACGGCCAGCTTCGCGATGGAGGCGGATATCATCCTGGCGGAGCCGGGTGCCTTGATCGGCTTCGCCGGCCCCCGCGTGATCGAGCAGACCATCCGCCAGACCCTGCCCGAGGGCTTCCAGCGGGCGGAGTTTTTACTGGAAAAGGGCTTTATTGATGCCATTGTGCCGCGCGCAGCGCTGCGGGAGACGATCGCCCGGCTGCTTGGGCTGCACAGGAGGGATGCCTGATGAGCGCGTATGATATCCTGCAGGCGGCCAGAGCGCCCCAGCGGCCGACAGGCAGAGACTTTATCAGCCGGCTGACGGAAGACTTTATCGAGCTGCACGGCGACCGAAGCTTTGGGGATGACGGGGCCGTCATCGGGGGCATCGGCCGGGTGGGCGGCCAGATCGTCACGGTCATCGCCCTTGACAAGGGGCACGACACAGCGGAGCGGGTGGAGCGCAATTTCGGCTCCGCGCATCCCGAAGGTTACCGCAAGGCGCTGCGTCTGATGAAGCAGGCCGAGAAATTCGCTCGCCCGGTGCTGTGCTTTGTGGATACATCCGGGGCCTACTGCGGCATCGGCGCTGAGGAGCGCGGCCAGGGACAGGCCATCGCCCGGAACCTCATGGAGATGATGTGGCTGAAGACCCCGGTGCTGTCCATCCTCATCGGTGAGGGCGGCAGCGGCGGCGCGCTGGGCCTGGCTGTGGCCGATGAGGTATGGATGCTGGAAAACGCGGTGTATTCGGTGATCTCGCCGGAGGGCTGCGCCAGCATCCTGTGGAAGGATGCCGCCAGGGCCCCCGAGGCCGCGGAGTGCCTGCGCATCACGGCGCCGGATCTGCTGCGCCTGGGCGTCATCGAGCGGATCATCCGGGAGGAAGAAGGCATGTTCGCCTCACTTGCGGAGCAGATCGCCGGGTTCTTTTCACAACGTAAATTATTGCCGGGGGAGGCGCTGGCCTCCGCCCGCTATGGACGCTTCAGGAAAATGGGGGAGGCTTCACTATGATAGCCATTGTAGCTGACAGCACGGTATGCGCCACGCGCGATCAGGCGCGGGCCATGGGTCTGACCGTCGTGCCCACCGGCTTTACCGCCGGCGCTGCGGCCTATACCGAGCGCTTTATGGACGACCGCGGGCCGGAGGAGACAAGGGAACTCACCCTGCAGCCGGACTGCAAGACCTCGCACGCGCCGGTGTCGGCCTTCCAGCAGGCCTTCGAGGGGCTGCTGGCGCAGGGCTTTGACATCCTGTGCCTCACGATTTCCTCACGGCTCAGCGGCGCCTATTCAAGCGCCAGCGTGGCCGCGCGGGAAACGGATGAAGGGCGCATCGCCGTCGTCGATTCGCAGACGACCTGCGGCGGCCTGTGGCTGCTTTGCAAAGCCGCCCGGGGGCTGGCCGATGCGGGCCTCGGCCTGTCTGATCTGGCCCTGCGCGTCAAGGAGCTTCGGCCCAAGGCGGGCATTGTGTTTTCCGTTGAAAACATGGATGCGCTGCGCCGCAGCGGCCGCCTGGGGGTGATCCCCCAGTCCGTCGGCACTCTGCTGAATATCCGCCCCATCCTGCAGTGCCAGAACGGCTCCGTGGCGTCCGTGGGCGTGGCGAGGGGCCTGCAGGACCGCGTGCGCCAGATGCTGCGCCGCATCCCCGAAAAGCCGGTGGCCTTGATGCTCCACTACCTCCTGCCCGCCTCTACCTCCGAGGCGCTGCGCCAGGCGATCGAGCAGAAGTTCCAAGGCGTGCCGCTGTACACCGCCATCGGCGGGCCAGTGCTGGGTATTCACCTGGGTGCCGGGACGATTGGGGTATCGTGGATCACGGAGTAAGGATTGCGAGAATATTCAAGGGATGCTGTAAAACCGGCATCCTTTTTGATTGTGGGGAAAGGACGTGGGGGGGGGGGGGGGTTACGGGGGGCCACGGCAC
>JAEWRJ010000130.1 GCA_023460055.1 Bacillota bacterium
AGCTTTGAGGTATACAAGCAGATGGCCTTGATCAACCCGCCCAACCCCAAGGAACTGTGCGATGAACTCTTTAAAAAACCCGGCATACCGGTCGTGCTCATGGACGCCAACGATATCCAGCGCGACCAGCTGGGCAAGTCTGAGGGATTCCCGCTGAGTGACGAACAGATACAGGACGCTATGAAGGACAATCCCTCCGGTCAGGGCGATGAGCTGACCCCGCTGATCCTGATCCGTCCCATCAACTGATTCTGATCCAATAAGCCCGGACGCGTCGGAACGTCCGGGCTTTTATTTTATATGCGCTCACAGACCCCGCGGGACCAGGAAATTCAATGCCCGAGGCAGTATGCTGACATCCGTCTCTTTCACCATCATGATTTCCCCATCGAGCAGGATGCCCGTTTCACGGGGAAACCGGATCCGCGCGTGCTGCGCGCGCCGGTAAGTTATCAGCTTCCTGAGGCTCGGCTCCTCCAGGTGCGATCCTTTTTTATACAGGCTCATCAGCCTTAGCAGCTTCAGGCGAGGCAAGGGCTTGACCAGGCAGATCTCCATCTGCCCGTCAGTATTGCTGCTCCTGGGCGAACTGCGGTAGCCGCCGCCAACAAACTGCCCGCAGCCCAGCGTACACAGGAGCATCTTGCCCTCGCAAAGCCTTTCACCTTCCGCCGTCAATTCACAGGCAGTAAACATCGGGCTGAGCAGCGCGCACAGCACGCCGGAAAAATACGCCCTTGTCCCCCCGATCAGCGGAATGCGGCGCAGCCGTTGCATACGGCGCACGACATTGGTATCAAAGCCGAAGTGCACCATGTTGATGGCAAGCCTGCCCGCCACACTCATCAGGTCAACTTCCTCGACGCGGGCGGAGAACAGCTTCTCCAGGTCTAAAAAGTTCTCAACCCCGCCATAATACTTGACGTAATCGTTCCCGCTGCCGCAGGCATAGCAGCCGACCTGCACATCCTTCATGCCATGCGCCGCGTTGACAACCATGTTGAGCGTGCCGTCACCGCCGCAGGCGATCAGGCGGAGCGTGCCCTGCTCTTTTTCCCGCAAGCCTTTCAAATAGCGCTCCGTATCCTCAGACCCCGCGGAGACATACACCCGGTAATCTATCTTTCCCTCATAAGGGGTCAGCGCGCCGCGAAGCGTATCTTCCGCGTTGCGCGTCCCTGCGGCTGGATTAACAATAAAAAAATACTTCATGGCAACTCCTACATCATGACGAACGAATGGAATCATACCATAAAGTATAGATAAATACTATTATTTTTTACCTGATCAGGGCCTCTTTCCACGCATGCAAAAGCCTTTGGAGCGGCCATGCGGCGTTGGCCGGGCTGGTCGAGGGAAGGATGATCAGCTTCTTGTCCAAGCCCTGATCATAGGCTTTCACCGCTCTCCCGGCAAGCTGACCGTTGGCGATCACCCGCTCAACAGGCGCGTGATGAAGGATCAGGGTTAAATCGTTGGGCAGGGCACGCTTGATATCGCTATCTGCCGAGCCCTCCACCTCACAGGAAGCAAGCGCGTCCCACAGGGCCAGGCGGCGTGACAGCAAAAAGCTGATCTTTCCCTCCTTGTCCCCGGGCACATCCTGCTCATACACAAGCGACAGGACCTGCCAGAAGCGGTTGCGCGGATTGCCGTAATAAAACCCCCCGGCTCTTGACAGCACGGACGGAAAGCTGCCAAGGATCAGAATACGTGAGCGATCGTCCCATACTGGCTCAAATGGATGCAAGAGTTCAGGCAAGAATGGCTCCCGCGATACCCGCCAGTACAGTCAGCAGGATAGGGTTCACCTTGAAGCGTATATTGGCCACCGCCGTCGCCCCAAAGATACGAACCCTCAATGGCGATATCGTTCCCAGGGGAGCGCTGAAGAAAGATGACATGCCGCGGCCATCCCTGACCAGCACACCCGAGGCGATCATCAGGGCCGCCGCGGCGATCAGCCCGACCGCGGCAGGCTTCACGCCCTTCAGGACGCCATCCATCAGGCTGTTGCCCTTGTATTTATCGATAAAATGCATGACCAGCATCACCAAGAGAATAGAAGGCAGCGATACCCCAATGGTGCCCGCCGTCGCTCCCCAGAAGCCGGAATGCAGATAGCCCACATAGGTCGCCGCGTTGATGGCGATAGGCCCGGGAACAACCATATCCAAGGCGTTTAGATCTGCCAGCTGCGCTATGCTGATGCCCAATTTCTGGCCTTCAGTCATGATCATGGACATCATGGCATAGCCGCCTCCAAAACCAAGCAGGCCGATTTTGAAAAACGTAAAAAATATGAGCCAAAGGCTTGCGAGCATCGTCACTTATTCTTTCCTCCCCTGCCTGTCTTGAACCGTCCGTAGTATACAATCCCCGCGGCGGCAGCCAGCAGGACCACAACCGGCGTGCTGATTTTTAAAATGAACACCAGCACAAAAGCCGCGGCCATAACGATCTTTGAATAGAGTGATTTTAAGTTATGCGCGCCCAGGGAAAAGGCCGCTGACAGCACCAGAGCCGCGGAGGCGGCTCGGATAGCTTTCATCGCCCCAAGCATGGGACCTGTTTGAGGAATGAGCTGGATGGCAATGGTCGCCGCGATCATGAGAACGAAAGCGGAGATGGTCGCGCCGACGGCAGCCGCCATCATGCCCGCAAAGCCCGCTGCCTGCCGGCCGACAAAAGAGGCGCAGTTAAGCGCGATAACCCCCGGAAGCGTCTGCGCCAGGGTCGCGTACTCCATAAAGGTTTCTTTATCCATCAGGTGATACTTTTCAGTTACATCCTTTTCGATCACCGGCAGCATGGCCAGCCCTCCCGCAAAGGTGAAGGTGCCAGCCTTGAAAAAGATAATAAATAAGGCCCACAGGGTCCGCATTTTCCCGGGCGCTTGCGTCCTTGCCGATTCAGTCACTGTACCGCTTTCCTCCTCAAATACCCATTCCCTGCCATTATAGCACGCGTGTCAAAAAGCCGCCTCGGCATGAGGCGGCCCTTATACTGAGTCACAAGCGTCTCAGCCCAGCAGCGCCTTCAGATGGCGGCCGATGTGCCCGTCCAGGAGGTCGGCATAGTCCTCGCCGCAGCGGTCAAGCAGGCTGTACAGCTCACGGCGCAGGTACATATCACCCGTCTCATCAACAGCTGTCAGGATCAGACCGTAGGTGATGTGAAGCAGCTGACGCGCATTGACGTCGTCCATCAGCTCAGGCAGCCGGGCATCGCTCAGGCTTTCAAGCGGCGGTATCTTTGATACATCCGTGGTGACATGATAGTATTTCCTCGCCTCGTCAAAATGCGCCAGCGCGAATGCATGCATGCGGCGGTAGAAAGCGGGTTCCTTGATGGCAGCCAGCCGCACGGCTTCCAGCCAGTTGGTACCGGCGGTCTTTAAGTGGAATATACCGCCGCACAGCCTGCCGACAGACGGGAACACCTTAAACTTATCGGAGCCGGAGTGCACGCTGATCTTATAGCCGAATTTTTTGGCGATCGCTTCATGTACAGCCAGTTCTTCATCAAAGCGGGCGAGATCACCGATATAGTCGATGCCTTTTTGGAACTCGCCGATGAAGCGCGGAGCCAGAGACTGGACAAGCACGCCGCGGCGATAGAGTTCGTTTGCCACAAAGTAATGCTGCAGCGGCGAGGTGGGCGTCATCGTTTCATCGATGGATACCTCAAAATCAACCGTCTTGCCTTCTACGTAACGAACATAGATATCGCGGATAAAACCGATGGCTTCCCCGTATATCAGCGCCGCGCGCGCCAGTTCCTCCCTGGTAAAGCACAGGCTGACCCCCGGAGCGACAGCGATCCCGCGATCAAGATAGACTTCCTCCAGCTCTCTGTCGCCCGCCCAGATCGCCAGTACTTCTTTATCATCCATCCCGGCGGCTTCGCCGCGGATATGCTCGCTGGAATCGAGTGTCAGCATTGAATAGCCGCAGCGCAGGGCATACTCGATTTCCTCGGGCTTTTTGAGATGGTCTCCATCCGCCCCGAAGCCGCTCGTATAGCCTTCCCTAAAAACAGCGAAGCTGACACAATCCAGCACATCCTCATAGCCGCGCCTTGTCAGGGTCAGCTCGCGGATGGACTGCTGGGCAAAAACCGGAAAGACCTTCGGATAGCGCTTGAAAGCACGGATATGCCCCTGAGCCGCCACGCCCAGCCTGTCGCCCACGCCGATAGAGCAGCAGCCTGCCAGCCCCTGCCTCGGCGCCGTAAAGGAAAAGAGCCGGCGAAGCACCCGGGCATTCTCATGGGTCAATGGCGCCAGCAGGTTTCCATCCCGTTCCTCCCCGGTGAAACCGGGGTTGTATCCCTGCACAACCAGCCGGTCACCTTCCTCTGCCTTCACCATAAAGACCTTTGTGCCCGGGATCTCATGGATTGATTCCGGATAGACAAATAAATCATCGATACGCGTCATGCTCATACTGATTCCTCCGCTGTCAGGCCAAAGTAGGCCATGGTGTTATTGAAGCTGATATTTTCCACCATCCCGCCAAGCATATCCATATCCCGGGGATATTCGCCGTTGTCCACCCAGGAACCCAGCAGATCGCAGAGTATCCTGCGGAAATATTCATGCCGGGTGTAGGAGAGGAAGCTTCGCGAATCGGTGAGCATGCCGATAAACCGCCCCAGCACCGAGTGGTTGGCGAGGTTGGTGATCTGCTCGATCATGCCCGTCCTGGTGTCATTAAACCACCAGGCGCTGCCGTGCTGCAGCTTTCCCGGATGATCCGCTGTCTGGAAGCAGCCGATGATCGCCGCGATCTGAGCGTTATCAGCCGGGTTAAGCGAGTAGATGACGGTCTTGGGCAAGCCTCCCTCAGCGTCCATCGCGCCCAGCAGGCCACCCAGCCGCAGACCGCTATCCGCCCCGCCGCCGATGGCGTCATAGCCGGTATCCGGCCCAAGGGAAGCAAACGCGCGGGGATTGTTATTGCGAACCGCGCCGTAGTGCAGCTGCATGATCACGCCGAGTTCTTTGTAGCGCTTAGCCAAATGGAGCAGGACTGCCGTTTTATAGCCCTCCGCCTCCCGCGCGCTGAGCTTTTCGCCTTGAAGCGCTTTGCTGAAGGAGGCCGCCGCGTCCGTGTCCGGCTTCCAGGGAACAAAGTCCAAGCCGTGATCCGCTGCCCTGCAGCCCATGGATAGGAAGAAATCAAGCCGCTGATCCAAAGCCTGCTTCAGCGAGCGGAAGTCCTTGACCTCAATGCCGGAAGCGGCTCCAAGCGCTTCCAGATAGGCTTTGAACCCCGCTTTATCGATGTTGATGGCCTTATCGGGACGGAAGGCAGGCAGCACCTTGCAAGCAAATCCCTTGTCCTCCCTGATCAGCTTGTGCCACCGCAGATCATCAGCCGGGTCATCCGTGGTGCAGATCACCTTGACCCGCGACATGCTGATGATCTTGCGCGGGGTCAGCTCCCTGAGCGCCTTATTGGCCCGTTGCCATATATCCTGGCAGGTATCAGGGCTCAACGTTTCTTTGATATCAAAATAGCGCTGAAGCTCCAGATGGGTCCAGTGGTACAGCGGATTGCCGATCAAAAGCGGCAATGTCTCTGCCCACTTCTCAAACTTTTCATAGGGTGATGCGTCCCCTGTGATGAAGCGCTCTTCTATGCCGTTTGAGCGCATCACGCGCCATTTGTAGTGGTCGCCGCCCAGCCAGGCCTGCGCCAGATCCTTAAAGGGCTTATCCTCATAGATTTGCCGCGGATCAATATGGCAGTGATAATCGATGATCGGCATGCGAGCCGCGTGATCATGGTACAGCGCGCGCGCGGTTTCACCCGACAGCAGAAAATCCTCATTCATAAAAGGTTTGCTCATCTCGGCCTCTCTTCAGCGGCGTGTCCGGGCACGCCGCGTGTTTTTAACTAATATAGTCATTTTGCAAAGCGTAGAGGACTTTGTCAAGGCAAAGCAGGCACAATGACAATTTTCGCAATCCCTTCAGCATTTTCGCACACCTGACCTATTCCGTGGTTTATGTGTCAGCCATTCCCCGCCGTGCTGATCGCATCCCCGCCGGCATGGAACGGCTTAATCAGATGAAGAGCTATGCAAAAAGGGCATTCCTGCCGTTTACTGGCGAAATACCCACATGGTAATTATTGATCTGGTATTACAGAATCTGCTCGGCCAGCCAGGCGGCGATGTCATCGTCCTCCGGCCGGCCGCTTTTTTTGAGAGCGGCTGCCAGAGCCGACGGAGAAAACTGAGCGCCCGGCAGGAGGCTTGAGACACGTCCGGCCAGCTCCGGGTCATTGGCATCGGTATAGCAATCAGCTCTGTGGACCTTGCCGTGGCGCATCGACAGAAGCAGCTCAGCCTCGCCCCAGTGGAAACGGTGACGCAGGGAGATATCGAATTCGGGTGTCCGGCCGAATGTCCAATCCCAGGAGCGGTATTTTTCCTGCAGCTCCTCGATCTGTTTAATCGGCAGAGCTTCCTGCCAAGCAAGATGCTCCGACGGGCCGTATTCCTCCGCGAAGGCCTCAAACAGGGCGGCTTTCAGTGAGGCGATGTCCATCCCCGGGGCCCTGGGCGCAAGATTCTCCACCCGTGAGCGTACGCTTTCCACCCCTTTGGCTCTCAGCTTTTCCTCTGAAGGCATCAAATAGCGGCCCAGTTTCTGCATATCCACATGATAGAGAATGGTACCGTGATGCAGGCTGCTGTCAGGCATGTGCCGGAATGCGTTGCCGGAAAATTTGGCTCCGCTTTCCTTGATCACAATATCATTCCGGCCTGATACCTGTGTTTCTACACCAAAGCTGTGCACAGCCCTTTGGATCACCCGGAGCTGGCGGGAGACATCATATATTCCCTTTGGCATGACAAATGAAAAGTTGAGATTGCCCAAGTCGTGATAAACGGCTCCGCCGCCTGTGCTGCGCCGCACCAGAATGCCGCCCTCCTCCTTCAAGAGGTCACAGCGGCATTCCTTCCACGCGTTCTGGCCGCGGCCGATGACCACTGTATGCGCGTTCTGCCATAAAAAAAGTGCGGGCACAGCGTCAGCGCGAAGCAAGAGCGCCTCCTCGACAGCCAGATTAAGCGTCGGGTCGAATTGATCGCTTTGAAATAGTTTATTCATAGGCAAATACCGCCTCCCGGATAATCTCTGACACGGTGGGATGCGGGAAAATGATCTTCCTGATCTGTTCCACCGTCAGGCCCAGCTCGATCCAGGAACCGAGAGCCACAATAAACTCGCTGGAATAGTTTGCCAGTATCTGCCCGCCCACGACGCGGCCGGAGGGGTCGACCAGCAGCTTCACGATGCCCCTTCCGTCCTCGTTTTCAGCGCGGTAACGGCCGGCATAGTTCATCGGCAGCTTCACCACGCGCACGGAGATTCCTTTCTTCTCTGCCTCCTGCTCCGTCAGGCCGACGGAAGACATCTCCGGGTTGGTATATATCACCGAGGGGATGGCATCGTAGCGCATAATATCGTCAGTGCCCAGTATATCATTGACCGCCACCGCGGCCTCCCGGTAGGCGGTATGGGCCAGCATAGACTTGCCGTTGATGTCGCCCGCGGCCCATACGCCCGGCACATTGGTGCGCATATGCTCATCGGTGATGACGGCGGCTCTGTCCATGGCTATGCCAATCTGTTCAAGGCCCATGTCCCCGCTGTTAGGCCGGCGGCCGATGCTCAGCAGCACCTTTTCGCAGGGCAGGACGATTTGACCGCCATCCTTTTCGAAGGTGACCTCGCCTTCCTTGATGGACACCACCCGGGCAGAAAGTTCAAACCGGGTACCCTTCCTGGTCATATCCGCCTGGAGCAGGGAGGCTATCTCCCTGTCGGTTTCGCCCGCGATGTGGTCAAGCATCTCGATCACCGTCACCTGCGCGCCGATCGAGGTAAAATAGCCCGCCAGTTCCAGGCCGATCACGCCGCCGCCGATCACGCACAGGCTTTGCGGCGGCAGGTTCAGGTCAAGGATCTCCCGGTTGGTCAAGACAAAGCCGCTTTCAAAGCCCTCCCTCAGCCCCGGGATCGGGGCGAAGGCGGGAGATGAACCGGCCGCGATCAGCAGGCGCTCACCGATCAGCGTCTCCGTGCCCACACTGACCAAGAAACCTTCGCTATCCCTGCCCTGGACACGCGCGCGGCCCGCGTATACATCAGCCGACACAGCCTTCAGCTGCGCCTTCACGCCCGCTGTCAGCAGCTTGACCACCTTGTTCTTGCGGCGGACGACCGCGGCATGGTCAATCGACAGCGCTTCTGCCTTCACGCCGTATTTCTCGCCATGCTTCACGCCGTCATAAAGCTTGGCTGAGTACAGAAGCGTCTTGGTGGGGATGCATCCTTCGTTCAGGCAGACACCGCCAAGGCTTCTTTCCTCCGCCACCGCGACCTTCAGGCCGGCGTGCCCGGCGCGTTCGGCAGCCAGATAACCCGCAGGGCCGCCGCCAATAATGATCAGATCGTATCGCACAGCTATTTCCTCCTTTGATTGGGGGATCGTTCGTTTACTCTTGCTCCACCTCTGCGGACAGGGCGGCCTGCATCATCAGGGCGCTCTCCAACCTCTTGCGGAACAGATCACAGCCATATTCATAGATGCCGTTGATGTCGCCGGCAGCGTGGTAGGCGTTGGCGGCACACCCGCCCGCGCAATAGAGCTTGGCCCAGCAGTTATCGCAGTCAGGGCGGGAGGAGAGCCCGCAAGCCTTGAACTGTTCGAAGAGATCGCTGCGCGTCACCCCGTCCCACACATTGCCCATCAGATAGGCGGCGTCACCTACAAACTGGTGGCAGGGGTAGAGTTCACCCGAGGGTGTAACGGCCAGATACTCCGTACCCGATCCGCAGCCGCCCAGCCGCTTGTACAGGCAGGGGCCGTTTTCAAGATCGATCAGGTAGTGGTAAAAGTCAAAACCCTTGCCCCCGCGCTTGCGTTTGAGCATTTCCACAGCCAGCTGCTCATACTGCTTATACAGCACGGGCAGATCCTCCGGCCGGAGCGCCTCCGGATCATCCGGGGCCGTGACGATCGGCTCCATGCTCAGCTGGGTAAAGCCAAGGTCTGCCATGTGCTTCACATCATTCAAAAAGTCAAGGTTGTGCCGCGTATAGGTCCCGCGGATATAGTAATTCTGATCCCCGCGGCGGCGCACGAACTCCTGGAATTTGGGCACGATCTTGTCATAGCTGCCGCGTCCCGCGCGATCCACCCGAAAGCGGTCATGCACTTCTTTTCGTCCATCCAGACTGAGCACGACATTGTGCATCTCGCGATTGCAAAAATCGATTACATCGTCATCCACCAGCATGCCGTTGGTGGTCAATGTGAATCTGAAATTTTTTTTGTGCTCTTTCTCGATCGAGCGGCCATAGGCTACCAGGCGCTTGACGGTCTGCCAGTTGAGCAGCGGCTCTCCGCCGAAGAAATCCACCTCCAGGTTGCGCCGCCGGCCGGACATTCTGACCAGCAGGTCAAGCGCCGCCTTGCCTGTTTCAAAGGGCATCAGGGCGGTATCTCCCTTATAGCTGCCCTGGCCCGCGAAGCAGTAGGAACAGGTCAGGTTGCAGGTATGGGCGATATTGAGGCACAGGGCTTTGAGTTCAGCGGGCTTTTTATCGCTCACGGCAGCCTGCCGGATGGCGGTATCATCTTTATACAATCGCCCCTGGCGGACCAGTTCTTCAATATCATCCAGGCATTCGCGGACGCTAAGTTCATCCTCATCGGGATGTGCCGCCATAAACTGCTGAAAGGCTTCTTCGCCCGAAGTGTTTTCACGCAGGCGGATCAACTCTGCCGCCTGTTCATCCACAACGTGGACAGAACCTGAATAGACATCAACCACCAGGGTAAATCCATTTTGAGAAAAAGTATGAATCATATGCTCCTCTATGCGCAATGCCGTCCGTTACATATATAACAGACGGCATTGCTGTGCGACTGCGCGTTGGAAAAGCTTACTTTTCCTGCTGTTCGCAAGGCTGATTGGCAACGCCGCAAGAGGTCTTGCAGGCGCTTTGGCAGGAAGTCTGGCACTCGCCGCAGCCGCCCTGGGCGCAGTCGAGTTCACGGGTCGCCAAGGTTTTGATTTTCATGGTACACTCCCCCTTTTTCCGTCCGTTCAGCGGTATTTTAATGCCTGCGATGTTTTTCGTCAATATGAAGACGGATTTTGCGTCCTCCCTACCAGGCATGCTATACTTGTCAGGCTGATCATTTCATTGGCGTCAGAGCCTGCGGGCGGCAAAAAAATCATGGAGCAGCCGTCCTGCTTCCTCGTCCAGCACCCCGCCGATCACTTCGGCCCGGTTATTGAAGCGGCTGTCCATGGGCAGGGCATAGAGGCTGCCGCAGCAGCCGTAAGCGCTGTCGAAAGCGCCGAAAACCACCCTGTCAATTCCCGCCATGATGATAGCGCCTGCGCACATCGGGCAGGGTTCAAGCGTCACGTACAGGGTGCAGCCATTGAGCCTGCGGGTGCCAAGTACCTGAGCCGCCTCTTCCATGGCCAGCATCTCCGCGTGGGCGAAAGGCGCCGCATCCTGTTCCCGCCTGTTATGAGCGGCGGCGATCAGGCGGTCATCCTTCACCACAATGGCTCCGACGGGGATATCCTCCCCCGACAGCGCCGCTTCTTCAAGCGCGCGGCGCATCCAAAATTCATGCTTCACCATTGGTCTTCCCCCTTTGCGGATGAATATATCATAAAATACAGGAGGCTACCATGACAAACCAAACCCTTCAACTTATCGGGTCCCGCCGCAGCCACCGCGCTTACAAACCCGGACAGATCAGCAATGAACAGCTGGAAGCCCTGATGACTGCCGTCCTTCAATCGCCCTCCGCGATGGACAGGCAGCCATGGCACTTCAGCTTTGTACAGGACAAAGAGCTCCTGAATCGCGTCACCCGGGCGGCACATAGGCAGGCAGCCCTTCTTGAGGAAGCCCAGCGCAGCCCTCGCTTCGCCTCCCCCGCCTTTGATCTTTTTTATCATGCCCCGACCGTGGTATTTATCTCAACTCCAAACGGTGACTCCGCAGTTGACTGCGGCATCGCCGCGCAAACGCTGGCGCTGGCGGCTGAATCCCTGGGGCTTGGCAGCGTGATAGTAGCCCTGGCCCGCCTGGCCTTTGAAAGCAATGAGCGAGAAGCGCTTGAAAAAGCCCTGTGCTTCCCTGAGGGTAACCGTTTCGTCATATCAGTCGCCATTGGTATGCCGGATGATGACAAAGCCCCGCACACGCTCAAGCGGGATAAGATCACGCTGATCAGATGATTTCCGGTATGTAAAATTTCCTGAACACCGCGCCTGCGGACAGCCCTGTCCTTTGCGGTATGATATACTTGCTTTGAGCGCTCGCGCGGCGCTGTTTGATTATATGCTTGATCAGCCTGTTGCTGCGAACCGGCTGAACTCAGAACTTATTCGGAGGAATTTATGTTAAACTACCGCCGACTTGCCGTAATACTGATGCTGCTGATGGTGCTTGTGAGCGCGATGGTGCCAACCCTGGCATCCGACGCAGGAGCCGGGTTTATTACGGGTACCGTGTACTTTGACAGGAATGTGAACGGACAAATGGACGCGGGTGAAAACGGTCTGTCAGGCGCGGAATTGACCCTTCTGCGGGGTGAGCGCGAAATTCAAAGCCTGCGCACCAACGCTGACGGATCCTATTCCTTCAACAGCTTGCCGGATGACTTGTATGTCATCCGCGCGCGGCTGCCGGAGGATTATATCCCAACGTCATATCTTGCGGGCGGCAGCGAGTTGATTCCCTCAGGCGGCAGAACATCTCAGACCATCCCCCTGCAAATTTCAGCCGGTTCCTCTCTCAATGTTAACCTGGGCGCGATGAGCCAGAAAAACGGCAGCTTTGTGCGGGCGATCGCCTTTGGCGACGATAACCTGAACGGAGGCCGCTTCAGCAATGAACCCTTGCTGCGCGGCGTACAGGTTGAACTGCTGATCAATATCAATGATCAATACTACGCGGCCGCCTCCGGAGAGACTGACCGCGAAGGCCAGGTGACCCTGCCCCGCGTTGCTCCCGGCACCTATGTGCTGGGTGCCGTCATGCCGGAGGGCTACATCATCGGCCCTTTGGGCTCCAAAACTAACCTGTTTTATAACACGATACTGCCCTCTGAGGGTAGCTATGGCCGCTCCCGGCCCTTTTCGCTCCCCGAAAGCGGAAGCTTAGGCCTGGGTATCGGCGGAGCGCTGACAGGTTCGGGCAAAGTGACGGTATGGGACGACCTCAACTTCAACGGGATCAGGGAGGCCGATGAACCCGGACTTGCGGGCGTCAGCGTATCGCTCAAGCACCAGACCATGGGCGTGGACCGCAGCCTCCTCAGCAGTGAGGATGGCAGTGTTATCTTCCCGCTTCTGCAGCCGGGCGATTATACGCTGAGCGCGTCTCTGGGCAATGACCGCATGTTTACGGTATCAGGAGGAAGTTCCATTTTTTCAAGTGATGACAGCCGAAGCGAAAGCCGAACCGTCAGCGTAGCGGCCCAAAAGGAGAATGATTTCGGCCTCATAGGCACCATCACCAACACATCCCTGAGCATCCATGCCTTCCATGACGGAAATGTCAACGGCGTCGCCGACGCGGATGAGCCGGTATTTGCCGGCGCGCAGCTGACCGTCTATCAGGATGGGCGCGAGTTCTTTTCAGCGCAGTCAGACACTCAGGGGCTTGCAGGCGTTCCCCTTCTGCGGGCCGGTGAATACGAGCTGAAACTCAGTCTGCCTGACGGGCAGATATTCAGCATAGACGGAGGGCTAAGCGGCAACCGCTTCTTTTCCGATACCGCGGCCAGTGAGCTGACGATCCCGTATACCGTCACGCCGGGACAAGATAACGTTGTTTCCGCGGGTGTGACCCTGCCGGGCATGATCGCCGGCACACTGTTTGTAGATACCAACAGCAACGGCATCTGGGACGCGGGCGAGGAAATGATGCCCGGCTTTACGGTGCAGGCTATCGACAGCCTCGGACAAGTTGCCGCGCAGACCCTCACAGGAGATGACGGTACATTCCAGACCCCCGGCGTGATCCCTGGAACCTACTCTTTGCGTACCCTGCTGCAATCCCCCTTCATATTCTCAGCCGAGCCGACGGCCGAGGCAGAGCACAGAAACCGCTTCACCAGCCAAACGCCTGAGTATGGGCAGACTGAGCCTTTTTCTGTGGCGCCCGGCCAGATGGTCAACCGTGTCGACGGCGCGATCTTCCGTTCTGCCGTCATTGAAGGCAATGTGCTGCTGGGTGACGAGAGTGACGGCTTCACAGGTATGCTTGGCGGCCTTCCGGGCGTGTTCATCGAACTGCTGGATGAGGATGGTAATCCTGTATCGGACTATACCGTGGCAACCACCAATGATCAGGGACATTACTTGCTGAAAGGGGCGCTGCCGGCCCTTTACTCCCTGCGCTACACCCTGCCTGAAGGTGCCGCCTTTTCAAGGCCGCTGAGCGATGAGCGCTCTTTTACAAGCAGCCAGTTTAATGTGGGCGCCGGTGCCACGCTGGACGCTCAGCCGCTGTACGCGGTGAAAACGGGCAGCTATTCAGGCCGCGTATACATTGACCGCAACATCAACGGCCAATACGATGAAGGAGATGAACCTGTCAGCGGACAGATCATCCGGATGGAAAGCGCTATCCCGGCCAATACCAGGGAATCGGTCAGCGCGGAGGACGGGTTGTATCAACTTGCGGGCCTGCGTCCCGGCAGCTACAGCCTGCTGGTCACGCTGCCCGAAGGCATGATTTTCTCCTATGACGAACAGAGCCCCTTTGATCCCGCGATCTCCGGCTCCTCCAACGCCGATGTGGCCATTGCCATGGGAGAGACAGCCCAGGGCAAGCAAATCGCGGCCCTTCCAGCCCACAAGCTGACAGGCAAAGTCTATTATGATAACAACCTGGACAGTGCTGCCCAGAAGGATGAACCGGGCTTGGCAGCGGGCGAAGTCCGCCTACGCCATGAGCTGACCCGTGTGGAGTTTAAGACAATGACCGACGACAGCGGTCGTTTTGAGCTCAATCCGCTGTTCCCCGGGGACTACACCCTGAGCATCCAGCTGCCTGCCGACCATATCCTCTACGCGCCTGCGGGCACGCAAACAGGGGGTGTTTGGGAGAGCAAGCTTACATTCAGCCCCGAAGAAACGGAGAGCGGCATCAGCCTGGGCCTTGTGCAATACGGCTCCATCGAAGGCTCCTTATTCAACCTCGACGGTTCCCAGGGGAGCGTGTCGGGTGTTCCCGTTCGCCTGCTGAACGCAAAGGGAGAAGGCGTGGCGGAAACTGTGACCGGTGAAACAGGCTCCTATCGGTTTGAGCGCCTGTACCCGGGCGAATACCGTATGGAAGCCACCCTGCCCGAAGGCTATCTCTTCGCCCGCGTCATTGATAGCGATAACGCAAGGTTCAGCCGCATCACTGCGGATGGCGGGGAAATCCAAGGCACTCGCGGGCTGTCGGCTCCCTTTACACTGAATATGGCTGAAAACCTGGCCGATCAGGATATCGGCATGGGAGCCCCGGCTCAGATCGGCGACTACGCCTGGCTGGATCTGGACCGCGACGGCATGCAGGACGCAGGCGAACCCGGCGTGCCCGGCCTGGATATCAGCCTTAACCAATACGGCCAGGAAGTCGCCCGCACGCAAACGGATGCCTATGGACGTTATGCCATCAGAAACATATATCCCGGTCTATACACCCTGGTGATCACGCTGCCACCCGAGCTGGCCGCTACGATCCGGCAAAATGAGTTCCCGCTGGTGGCAAGCATCCTGCCGGAAGATGACGGCACAGAACTGACGATAGAAAATATGGTGATTTCAGGCGGAGGCCGCAATCTGAATGTGGACTTCGGGCTGGTCGAGCGTCAGGAGGGCATTCGCCCTGCTTCCATGCAAAACCCGCCCCGGAAGGATTGGAC
>JAEWRJ010000131.1 GCA_023460055.1 Bacillota bacterium
TGAGCATCAGGCCGTACAGCAGGTCACGCAGAGGCATCTGCTCGCCATAGAAAACGGGCACCTGCGAGCTATCCGAAGGGATGTCACGGGCCTGTCTTGGGATAGTGACCATCCTTTCCGGGTCCATCGATTCCAGCGCCAGCAGAAGGGTCATGATCTTGGTGGTGCTGGCGGGGTACACGCGGGTGTTCCCTTCCTTTTGCAGAAGCAGGGTGCCGTCATTCATATTGATCAGGATCGCGGCTTTGGCGTAGAGATCGTCGGCGGTGAGAGTTTCCGGCTTCTCGTCATCAAAGTTATGCGGCACGCGGATATTGAGCCCTTTCATATCGCCTGAGAGGTATTTGCGGGTGACCGGGTCGGCGATGCCGGTTTGCAGGGCGCCCGCTATGCCGCTTTGTATCAGAATGCCCTGAAAATCGCGGATGGCCTGCTCCGTCTTTTTTCCGTACGCCCCGTCCGGCGCGTCGTCCAGCAGGCGCAGGTCGTATAAAACGCTCTGCAGGTCACTCACGCGGGGGCCCTGATCGCCCGTTTTCAGGTTGAGCAGTTCGCCGGCTGCCTCGTCGTCGTAGAGCAGGCGCTGCGTATCTTCGCCCGCCCGTCCGTCCGCCGTGACCTGATAGCCGTTTTTCAGCAGGTGCTGCTGAAAGCTCAGCACGGCCTGCCTGGTCTGCTGGCCATAGAGGCCGTCCGACTTTCCTGACAGCAGCCTCAGTGTGATCAGCCGCTGCTGCAGGGTTTTGACGGCCTCTCCCCGGCTGCCAACGGACAGCTCGGTGAAGGGCTGGGCAGCACGGGCCGGGATACAGGCCGCGAGCAGGCAGAGAATGAGCAGGACGTGGATCAATCGGCGCATCGGCGGGGCTCCTTTCGCGGTTGTGATCGCTTTAGGATACAACGAAAGAGGCGGGCGTTTTCTTGCGTCCGCGTAAAAATCACAGCGTGATCTCGGTGTGAAACAGCAGCGCTCCGCTATCTCTGAGCTCTATGCCGACGCGGCCTGTGCTGTATCTGAAGTTCATGTCGCTTGTCCATACGGATAAGTCTTCTCCCGTAAGGGACAGGGAGGCTTCGGCCTGCCTGCCCGCTTCAAGGGGTACGCGCGCAAAGGCTTTCAGCTCCCGCTGGCGGGGGACGGTTTCGCCGTTTAGCCGGGTGATGTACAGCTGAGGGACGCCGCAGGCTGCAAGCCGGCCTTCGTTTCGTGCCGTGAAGCACAGGGTGAGCGCTGTTTCCTGCGGGCCGGGGGAGGCTCCATCCACAGGCGCCAGGAGGCGGAAATCCGCATAGCTTACAGGGGCATAGCCAAAGCCGTCGCCAAAGGAATACAGGGGCTTTCGCATGGCAGCATCCCCGCTGTAAGAAAAGGGGATCGTGCCCGCTTTGCCGTTATAGTACACGGGGAGCTGGCCCGCGTGGCGCGGGATGGAAACAGGCAGCCGCCCGAAGGGGAAGCATCGCCAAAAAGCAGGGACGCAATGGCTTGCCCGCCCTGAGGCCCCGGGTAAAAACACCACAGCAGGGCATCTGTGGCGTCCGCTATATCAGGCACGACGTAGGGCCTGCCGGTAATGAGCACCGTCACCACGCATGCGGCAGCTAGGCGAATGGCGTCAAACAGCGCTTGCTGGTTTCCCGGCAGGCGCAGCGCGGCGCTGTCCATTCCCTCTCCGCAATCCATGCCGGCGCAGGCCTCTGCCGCCGCGCCGTTTTTGTCAAAGCTGACGGCGTTGAAGCGGCTGGATGAACCGCCCAGGGCAAGCACGGTGATGTCGCAGGCCTGGGCCGCGACAGCCGCCCGGGCGATATCCTCCCCGGAATCGACGACCAGGCGCACACCCTTTTTGCGGCAGAGCTTGTGAAGCGCCTCCGCCAGCGTCGTGCCCTGCCCGGGCAGAAGCGGGGGCGTGTAATCGCCCAGCTGCCTGTATATATCAACGGCGCTGGGGCCGATCAAAGCCAGAGACTTTATGCGATCAGGAGAAATCGGGAGAAGAGAGCCTTCGTTTTTCAGCAGTACAGCGCTTTCCAGGGCAAGCTGGAGGCTTTCGGGCCTGTCCGAGACGCTTGGGGCATACACCGAGCCTGACTTTGGATAGGGATGCTCAAACAGGCCAAGCTTGAACTTCAGGGTCAGGACGCGTTTGACGGCGCGGTCGATCTGCTCCTCGCCGACAAGTCCTTGGGCGACCGCGGCCTCCAGGCTGGTGTACGCGGCGTCCCACAGGCTGATGTCAACGCCGGCATGCAGGGCCAGCGCCGCGGACATCGCGCTGCTGCCCGCGAGGCGGTCCAGGTTGTCCAGGGCAAATCCGTCCGCCATCACGATGCCGTCAAAGCCGTATTCATCGCGCAGGATATCCTGCAAGAGCGCTTTGCTGGCGTGGCAGGGGACGCCGTCGATATCGTTATAGGCGGCCATAAAGCCAAGCGCGCCGGCCCGTATGGCTGCGCGCGCCGGGGGCAGATGAATTTCACGCAGTTCCCTTTGGCCAATGCTTGCGGAGCTGGCGTTGATGCCGCCTGTCGTTTCCCCCTGCGCGCACAGGTGCTTGGCCACAAGGGCCGGTCCTTGGCTTTGTATGCCGCGTGTCATGGCCGCCGCGAAGCGCGACGCGAGGCAGGGGTCTTCGCTGTAGCATTCCTCGCTGCGCCCCCAGCGCGGGTCGCGCAGCATGTCAAGCACGGAGCACAGCGCCAGGTGAACGCCCATGCTGTTGAGCTGCCTTCCGCATACCTGCGCCGCCTTTTCAAGCAACGCGGGGTCAAAGGTGGCGCCGACAGCCAGGTTGACCGGCAGCAGGTAGCCGTCCAGCGCCTGGTGGCCATGGGGGCATTCGCTGCTGATGAGGGCGGGGATGCCAAAGCGGCTGGCTGACATCACGTACTCCTGCACCAGGGCGCAGGCGCGCAGGGCATCCTGTCCGCGCAGCCCGTTGTCAAAGCCCCGCGCCGACCAGGGGTCCGCGCGGAACAGGCCATACAGCGTGCCCAAGCCCTGCCAGCGGGATGCTTCTTCCTTAAAAGATTCGGACAGGGTAATGCCCTCGTCTGCCTTTTCATAGCAGTTGAAGCCGTATAGCCTCTGGTTGAGCTGGCCAACCTTTTCGCGGAGCGTCAGGCGCCGGCACAGATGCTCCGCGCGCTCCTGCGGCGGCCTTGAAGCGTCCAGCCAAATGTCCTTCATCAATTTTATGCTTCCTTTTCGGGCTCAAGCCCGTCCCGCCAGATGACCTTTGTGGCAATGTAGGTCACTTCGTTTGGCGCGGCGGGGTAAAGCGCGCGGAACATCAGCTTGTGGGCGAGCGCTTGTCCCAGGGAAGCGGTCTGCACTTCCACGGTGGTGATGCGGCCGGCAACCGAATAATACTCCTGCGAGTTATCAAATCCTGTCAGGATGAACCCTTCCGGGACAGCGCGCTTGGCAGTATTCAGGTAGCGCCGCACAAAGTCCGCGATGAAATCGCTTGCGCACACGATCGCCCGGGGAAACACCTGCAAACCGTCCAAAAAACCATAGATTTCTTTTTCATGCGTCTGCAGGCCGATGGGGCCGGTGAGGCATAGCGCCGGATCGGCCTTTCTGCCATGGATGGCAAAAGCGTCCTGGAAGCCTTGCCAGCGGTCGAGGTTGGTCAGGGCATAGCGGATGTCTCCGATAAAACCGACCGGTTCGTGCGTACCGGCGAGGATGGCGGAGGTGATGCCGCGCACAGCCGCGCGCCCTTCCAGCAGCGTCACGTCGCTGCTTGGCGCCCGCAGAGTCTCCTTCTCGCCTGACGGGACAGCGTCAAAGAAGACCTTTGGCAGGGGCAGGTCGGCCAGCATCCGGTGAAGCTTCGGGTCGTATATGTTAAGAATCAGCAGGGCTTCCACCGTATCGTCTGTCAGCACGGCGGGCAGCTGATAGTCCTTGTACCAGTTGGAGGGCATATAGGTATACAGCAGGTTGATGCCGTTTTTAGCCAGTTCTTTGGCAGCGTTGTGAATGATCTGCATCCAGAACATGGCAGAGTCCGGGCGGGAGACGACGACGGAAAAAGTCCGCCCGGCGGGGGAAGGGGGCAGCCGGTTGGGGAACTCGTAGCCCATGGACTGGGCAAGGCTGTTCACGCGCCCGATGACGGCCTGTGAGACGCCGGCGCGCTTGTTGAAGACCTTCCATACCGTGATGCGGGAAACCCCCGCTGCGTCGGCGATCATTTGCATGGTGACCTTGCTCATGGGGCCTGCCTTCCCGGCTGACTGCCGTCTGTGTATCGCGTTGTTTACAGGTGTTAACATACGCCATCCCATACTGCTTGTCAACAGGCTGCTGTGAACTGTGTTAATTAAATTGTAGCTTACTTGTTAATATCGTAGAGATGTAAAATGGTGTCTATTTATCCAAATAACACCATCAAATAAGCGGGGATGTAAAAAATATGGAAGATACGCTTGCATATATAAATCCAGCGTGGTAAACTGCACCTAAATACATACGTGAATGTGTTAACATTGTTAATAAGAGGGTGAAGGAGGTTGTGGCGATGTCAAAGGATAAGGCGGTCTCCTTGTCCGGAAAGCGCAGGCGTGTCAAATGGTCGCGTGACGATCTGGAGCTGGGCTTGCTGGGCCTGCCCGCGTTTGTATGGTTTGTCCTGTTCAGCTACCTGCCCATGTTCGGCCTTGTCATCGCCTTTAAGAAATACCAGATATTTAAAGGCGGAAGCTTCCTGAGCAACCTTTTTCAAAGCGGTTGGGTTGGGTTTGACAATTTCAAGTTCTTCCTCAACAACAACTCCTTTGCCATGCTGCTGAGAAACACCGTGGCCTACAACCTGGTGTTCATCGTACTCAACATCGTCATCCCCGTGGGGCTTGCCCTGATGATCAATGAACTGTACAGCAAGCGCGGCAGCAAGGTGTTTCAGACGATGATGTTCTTCCCGCACTTCCTCTCCTGGGTGGTGGTCAGCTATTTTGTATATGCCTTTCTCAACCCGGACAAGGGGCTGCTTAACAGCATCATCGCTTCCTTTGGCGGCGAGCCGGTGCTGTGGTACTCACAGGCCAAGCCATGGCCCATTATCCTGGTGTTTATGAACCTGTGGAAGGGCGTGGGCTACAACATGGTGGTTTACCTCGCCTCCATAACGGGCATCGACCAGGGGCTGTATGAGGCGGCGATGCTGGATGGCGCGAGCAAGTGGCAGCAGGCAAAGTACATCACCCTCCCGATGATGAAGACCATCCTGGTGGTGCTGTTCATCATGAATGTCGGCAAAATATTCTACTCGGATTTCGGCTTGTTCTGGCAGGTGACGCAGGGGATCCCCAACTCCCTGCACCGTGTCGCTTCAACGTTTGATACCTTTATCTACTCCGCGCTGCGGGGCTCTACGCCCATCGGGCGCACGGCTGCCGCGTCCTTGTTCCAGTCGGCCTTGTGCTGCCTGACCATTCTGCTGGCCAACGCGGTTGTTTCCAAGGTTGATCCGGACAGCTCCATCATGTGAGCGAAGGGAGGCATTGGGCATGTCAAGGGTAAAACGCTCATCGGCGGCGATGGATTCCATGAGGATGAACCGCGTCCGTCCGACAACAAACGCCGGTTTCAGCACGGTGTTCGCGCTGCTTGCGGCGATGGCGATCATTCCGGTTATCTTTGTGTTCATGATTTCCATCTCCTCCGAGCAGTCCATCCGGGAGGCCGGATACAGCTTTGTCCCCAGCGGCTTCTCCTCCTCCGCCTATGAGTTTTTGTGGAACGAGCGAGCCACGATCATCCAATCCCTGGTGGTTTCGGTGAGCGTGACCATTTCCGGCACGCTGCTGGGCCTGTCCCTGACGACGTCTATGGGCTATGTCCTGTCACGCCCCACGCACAAGTCAAAGTCGTTTTACACCTGGGTTGTGTTTATCCCCATGATATTCAATGGCGGCATGGTGGCATCCTATGTGGTTAACGCCAACATACTGGGGCTGAAAAACAGCATGCTCGCGCTGATTTTGCCGCTGGCCTTATCCTCTTTCAATATTATTATCTGCAAAACCTTCTTCCGCTCCACCATTCCCGACAGCGTTGTGGAATCGGCGAAGATCGACGGCGCCAGCCAGCTGCGCATATTCAGCCAGATTGTGCTGCCCATATCAAAGCCTGTTCTGGCCACCATCGGGCTGTTCCTGGTGTTCGGCTACTGGAATGACTGGTTTTTGTCCTCCTTGTACATCACCAGCAAAAGCCTTGTGTCCCTGCAAGCGCTGCTCAACAACATGATGATGAGCCTGGATTATATCGCCAACAACCCTTCCGCCGGCGTCAGCCTGCAGCAGTACCGCAACGCCATGCCCAGCGAGTCCGTCCGCATGGCGATCGCCATTGTGATCGTCATACCGATTGCCTGCGCCTACCCCTTCTTCCAGAAGTACTTTATTTCCGGCCTGACCATTGGCGCGGTTAAGGGATAAACCCTTGCCTTCCCTGATGCGCGCGGCCTGGCAGGGTAAGATCGTTCGTTCATTCCGGCGTGATCCGGAGTCCACGATAAATAATTTAGGAGGATCTTTGAATGAAAAAGGTTCTGGCAACAATCCTGACCATGGTCATGCTCCTTGGCATTACAGGCATGGCCGCCACGGCCAACGCTGACGACATCGTCACCCTCAAATGGGTTACCGTCGGCAGCGGCATGCCCGCCAACTATGATGCCTGGGCGGCAAAAATCAACGAGTACCTTGGCGAAAAAATCGGCGTGAACGTCGACATGGAAGTCATCTCCTGGGGTGACTGGGACAATCGCCGCAACGTCATTGTGAACACCGGCGAAAAGTACGACATCATCTTCGGCAACAGCGGCACCTATAACACCGATGTTCAGCTGGGCGCCTATGCCCCCATCACCGAAGAAGACCTGGCCGCCAATGCCCCCGGGCTGCTGGAGCTTATCGCCAGCGGGTACTGGGACGCGACCCGTGTCAACGGCACCATCTATGCCGTTCCTACCTATAAGGACAGCTCCATGACCCAGTACTTTGTATGGGATAAGGAACTGCTGGATGCCAATGGCCTGGATGTGAGCGAAGCCCACAGCCTGGAAGCCATCTATCCCGCGCTGACTGCCCTCAAGGACAAGTCAACCACCCCCGTTTTCCCGCTCAACAGCAACGGCGCGTCCTACCTGATGATGTACTATGATCAGATGAGCGCTGGTCTTCCGGCGCTGGGCGTACGTTTTGACGACGGCGAAATGAAGGTTGTGGGCACCATGGAACAGGCTGATGTGATGGCTTCCCTGTCCACGCTGCACACCTGGTACAAGGAAGGCCTCATCAACTCCGACGCGGCCACCTTTGCCGAAAGCAACAAGTACAATGTCTGCTCCGTCGCGCAGGGCTGGCCCTATGCCGCCGTCAGCACCTGGGGCCCCAACATGGGCGTTGAAGCGATCGCCGTCCAGTTTGGCGACACCATCGTATCCAACGAGACCGTTCAGGGTTCTTTGAACAGCATCTCCGTGAACTCCGAGCGCCCCGACAAGGCATTGGCGCTGCTGGATCTGGTCAACACCGATTCCTATGTCCGTGACTCCTTCTACTACGGCCTGGAAGGCGACAACTGGAACTACACCGCCGATGGCCGCATCCACCGCAACAACACTGAGTGGACCATGGCAGGCTACACCCAGGGCACTTTCTTCAACGTGACCCAGCTGGATGATACGGATTACAACCAGTGGGAAGAGGTCAAGGTGCTCAACGAGCAGGCCAAACCCTCCGTGCTGCTGGGCTTCTTCTTTGATACGACAGCCGTGCAGGATGAGCTTGCCAGCTGCATCGAGATCTTCAACCGCTACAGGGGCGAGATCATGACCGGCACTGTGGATCCCGCTGACACCGGCAGGGGTGTTCCGGCCATGATGGCTGAAATGCGCTCCGCTGGCTTTGACACCATCGTAAGCGCGGCCCAGAGCCAGATTGACGCTTGGAAAGCCCAATAATCAGCTGAAGCACTGATAACACCCAGCCCGTGCGGAGGATGAGCTGAACCGGGGCCGTCAGGTTTCGATTCTCCATCACCGCGCGGGCTTTTCATGGCCCCGGGGCGGTCACCACGCGCAAGGGCCCAAGCACAGCCAAACAGGCGGCACAAAGAAAATATACAATGACAGGAGCAGATCAAGTGGCTAAAATTATAGGTCATTCGCTTCCGGCGATGCCTTGGGAGGATAAGCCGGCAGGGGAGCGGATGCCGGTGTGGCGCTGCAGCGCCAACCCCATCATCGGGCGGGATGGCAACAAACGGTCCAACTCGGTGTTCAACAGCGCCGTGGTTCCCTTTGAAGACGGCTACGCGGGCGTGTTCCGCTGCGACAGCCGTTCCATCAGCATGGACCTCTTTGCGGGGCGCAGCGCGGACGGATACAGCTGGACGATCGAGGACGACCCCATTCTCTTTGAAGGCGCTGATGAGCAGATCGCTCAAAAGGAATACCGCTATGACGCGCGCATCACCAAAGTTGAGGACAAGTACTATGTCACCTGGTGCAACGGCTACCACGGCCCCACCATCGGCGTGGCGTGGACGAAGGATTTCAAGACCTTCCATCAGCTGGAAAACGCCTTCCTGCCCTTCAACCGCAACGGCGTGCTGTTTCCCCGCAAAATCGGCGGCAGGTACATGATGATGTCCCGCCCCAGCGACAACGGCCACACCCCCTTTGGCGACATCTATGTCAGCCAGAGCCCCGACCTGGAGTTCTGGGGCCGCCACCGGTACATGATGGGCACTGTCAAGGGAAATGACTCCGCCTGGCAGTCGACCAAGGTTGGCCCCGGCCCCGCCCCCATAGAGACCGATGAGGGCTGGCTGATGATCTATCACGGCGTGCTCACCACCTGCAACGGCTTTGTGTACCGCATGGGTGCCGCTTTGCTGGATTTGGATGAGCCGTGGAAGGTGCTGTGCCGCAGCAAGGACTACATCATGGCGCCCTGGACGCAGTATGAATGCGTTGGGGATGTCCCCAACGTGGTCTTCCCCTGCGCGGCGCTCACGGACGCGGACAGCGGGCGCATTGCCATATACTATGGCTGCGCCGATACCGTGACAGGCCTTGCCTTCACCACCGTGGACGAGCTGATCGGCTACATGAAGGAAAACCGGCTGTAACAAAAGGACAAACAGGGATACGAGGGAGGTATCATGCCATGGTGTTTCTGGATAAGAGAATTCAAGGGATCTGCGACGAGCTGAAAAAGACCTCGGTTCGTCAAAACATTGTTTTAAGCGGGTGGCAGTACAAAAAGGGCAATTTTGTCCATCCCTCGGACGCCCTGGCCGATGCCGCGCCGTTTGAGGCCTTCGACAGCCTCAGCATGCACTGGTACGGTCCGGACGCGCATTACTGGTTCCGCAAGGACATCACCGTGCCCGACAGCTTCGAGGGGCGGCCTTTGTGGCTGAACGTTTGCACCCAGATTGACGAATGGGATGACGGGAAAAACCCGCAGTTCCTGCTGTTTGTGGATGGGGAGGCTGTGCAGGGCATCGACATGAACCACCGCGATGTGCTGCTGAGCGCCTGCGCCAAGGCGGGCAGTACGCATCATATCGAGCTGCAGGCCTATACAGGCACCCTGCACAGCGAGTTCAGCCTGATTGCCCGCCTGCAGGACGTGGATGAAACACTCATCGGTCTGTACTGGGACCTGGTAGTGCCGCTGAGGGCCTTTGCGCGGCTTGACCCGCAAAGCCGCAGCCGCATGGACCTGGAACGCGTGCTCAATGACGCGGTTAACCTGCTGGACCTGCGTGCCATCTATTCGGATGCCTATATGAGCACAGCCCGGGGGGCAAGAGAATACCTGGCCCTTCACTTGTATGAGGAGCTGGCCGGACACGACGAGGTCATCGCCACCTGCATCGGCCACACGCACATCGACGTGGCGTGGTGGTGGACGGTGGAGCAGACGCGTGAAAAGGTTGGCCGCAGCTTCGCGACGGTGCTCAAGCTGATGGACGAGTACCCCGAGTACCGCTTTATGTCAAGCCAGCCCCAGCTGTATGCCTTCCTCAAGGAGCGCTATCCGGAGCTGTACGAGCAGGTGAAAACGCGCGTTGCCCAGGGGCGCTGGGAGCCTGAAGGCGGCATGTGGGTGGAGGCTGACTGCAACCTGACCAGCGGAGAGAGCCTTGTGCGCCAGTTTATTCATGGCAAGCGTTTCTTCAAAGAAGAATTCGGCGTAGAAAACCGCATCCTGTGGCTGCCTGACGTTTTTGGCTATTCAGGCGCGATGCCCCAGATCATGAAGCTGTGCGGCATAGACTATTTTATGACCACCAAGCTGGCCTGGAACCAGTTTAACCAGCATCCCTACGATACCTTCAAGTGGCGCGGCATCGACGGTTCCGAAATACTGACGCACTTGATCACCACCCTGGGCGTGGGCCAGCCGGATACCAGTTTCTTTACCACCTACAACGGCGACCTGCATCCCGATGCCCTGATGGGCGGCTGGAAGCGCTATCAGCAAAAGGATATCAACAATGACATCCTGATATCCTACGGCTATGGAGACGGCGGCGGCGGCCCGACCCGGGGGATGCTTGAAACAGGCAGGCGGATGGAGAAGGGCCTGACAGGCCTGCCAAAGGTGCGCCAGGCTTTCGCGCGCACTTATTTTGACCAGCTAAGCGAGCGCGTACAGGATAACAGGCGCCTGCCCACCTGGGAAGGTGAGCTGTATTTTGAATATCACCGGGGTACCTATACATCCATGGCCAGAAACAAGCGCTCCAACCGCAAATCGGAGTTCCTCCTGATGGATACGGAGCTGCTGTCCGTGCTGGCGGCCGGGCGCGCGGACTATCCCGCAAAGGCGCTGGACCGGATGTGGAAGACCGTGCTGCTCAATCAGTTCCATGACATCCTGCCGGGCACCTCCATCCATGAGGTATATGAGGTGACAAAGCGCGAATACGAAGCGCTGGAAGAAGAGGCGAAGGCCTTGCTGACCCAGCGCATGCGCAGCCTGGCGCCCGCGTCCGATTGTGTCACGGTGTTTAACACCAAGGGCTTTGACTCTGATGAGGTGGTCTGCCTGGGCGATGTGCAGGCGGAAGCGCTGGCGGATGAATGGGGCAGGCTTTACCCCGTGCAGCAGACGGAGCGGGGCGCTGTCGTCAGCCTGACGGCGCTGCCTTCCAAGGGATGGCGCACCTACGAAAAAGCGGCTGCGCCTGATACGGCCTCGGCCTTCGCGCTGCATAGCGCGCACCTGCTGGAAACGCCTTTCTATACGGTAGAGCTTGATGAAAACGGGCTGCTCAGCCGCCTGTTTGATAAGGAGTTCGCCCGGGAGGTGCTCAAGCCCGGTCAGAAGGGCAACCAGATGCGCATGTATGAGGATAAGCCCATCTACTATGATAACTGGGATATTGACATCTTTTATACGGAAAAGAGCTGGGATGTCAGCGAACTGTCCTCCTATGCCTGGACGGAGACGGGGCCTGTGCGCGCCGCCCTGGAGATCGAGCGCCGCGCGTCCAACAGCCTGATCCGCCAGAAGATATACTTCTACGCAGACAGCCGCCGCATCGATTTTGAAACCTATGTGGACTGGCACGAGCACCAGACCCTGCTGAAGGTGCATTTCCCCACGGACGTACACAGCGATGAAGCCACCTTTGACATCCAGTTTGGCAATGTGAAGCGCAAGGTGCACACCAACACCAGCTGGGACATCGCCCGCTTTGAAAGCTGCGGCCAGAAGTGGATGGATTTCTCCGAAGGTCACTATGGCGTCAGCCTGCTCAATGACTGCAAGTACGGTCATTCGGTGAAGGATGGCAGCATCGCGCTGACGCTGATCAAGTCAGGCATCGAGCCTAATCCCATCACCGACCAGGAAGAGCATTTCTTCACCTACGCGCTGTATCCCCACGGCGGTGACTGGCGCGAAGGCGGCACGGTGCAGGAAGCCTATGCGCTCAACCAGCCCGCTTATGCCATCGGGGGCGGCCTGCCCGGCTCCTTCTCCCTGGCCGGCACCAGCGCCGGCAATGTGATGCTGGAGGCGGTAAAGCGCGCAGAGGACGGCGATGGGTGGATCGTCCGCCTCTTTGAAACCGACAACGCCCGCACGGACGCTTGGCTGTCCTGGAACAGGCCGGTGGCTTTCGCGGAGGAATGCAGCTGCCTTGAAGAAAAGACGGGAGACGCCTGCGTGGAAAGCGGCGATGGCGGGGCCTCCGGGCTTTGCCGCATCCCCTTCATCATAAAGCCCTATGAAATCAAGACCTTTCGCATTCGGGAAGTTTAAGGGAGGTAGGTTTTACATGGATTTTCTACCAATGCCTCATCAAATAGCGCAGGGAGAGGGCGTCTTTCAGCTGCGGTATGATACGAAGATTGTTTTGGACCAGGCGAAGCCCGGTGCCCTGCTGTATGCCCGGATGCTGAGGGACGACCTGCGGGGCGCGACGGGCTTGGACCTGGCCATCCTGCGCGGCAAAGCCCGACAGGGCGACATTGCCCTGTCGGAAAATCCCGCGCTTGCGCCGCGCAGTTACCATCTGGCGGTGACGCCCCATGGCGCGCGCGTTGAAGGCGCCGACGATGAAGCGCTGCTCAACGGAGTCATGACCCTTCGCCAGTGGGGGCTCAGGCACGGCGCGGCGCTGCCCTGCGTGGACATTCAGGATGCCCCGGACCTTGCCCATCGGGGCTACTACATGGACTGCTCCCGCGGCCGAGTACCCACGCTTGATACCCTCAAGCAGATGGCCGACCAGCTGTGCCGCTATAAAATCAACCAGTGGCAGCTGTACATCGAGCACACCTACCTGTTCCGCGATTTAAGCGAAGCCTGGCGCGATGAGACGCCTCTGACGGCAGAGGAGATCATGGAGCTGGACGCCTACTGCGCGGCGCGCCACATCGAGCTGGTTCCCTCATTGGCTTCGTTTGGGCACATGTACCAGATATTGAGCACAAAAACCTGTCACGAGCTGTGCGAGCTTCGCGACAGTGAGAAGATCCCCTTTTCCTACACCTACTCCGGCGCGCACCACACGCTGAATGTCTCCAACCCCGATGCCATCGGCTTTATCAAAGGGCTCATTGAAGAATACGGCGCGCTGTTTACCTCAAAACAGTTCAACATCTGCTGCGACGAAACCTTCGACCTGGGCAAGGACAGGAGCAAGGAACTGGCTGATGCCCAGGGAGAGCACGCGCTCTACCTGCGCCACGTCAGCGAGCTGTGCGGGTGGCTCTTAGCCCGCGGGATCACCCCCATGTTCTGGGGAGATATGCTGTGGCGCCATGCCCAGTCCTATGGCGCGATTCCGCAGGGCACCATCTGCCTCAACTGGGGCTACCTGCCCGAGCAAAGGGAAAACGAGATCCGCGATCTGGCTCAGATGGGGGCTGTTCAGTATGCCTGCCCCGGCGTCTGCACCTGGAACTTTTTCCTGCCTCTGCTTGAAAACAGTTACAAAAATAACCAGGCCATGTGCCGCCACGCCCATCGGTGGGGCGCCATCGGGCTACTCAACACGGATTGGGGTGACTGGGGGCATATCTGCCATCCCTGGTTCTCGCTGCCCGGCATCCTGTACGGCGCGGCATTCTCCTGGAACGCCCGGCCCATCCCCTTTGACGAGATCAACAGCGCGATTTCCATGCTTGTGTATGGGGACCGAAGCGGCGGCTTTATGCAGGGCTTTGCCCGCGTGTGCGGCCACGCGGTGTTTGATTGGCAGCACGCTGTACAGTACATGGAAACCAATGACCCTCAGAAGAAAAAGGAACTGATGGCCGAGGTGAAGGCGGATGAGGCGCTTGCCGCCAACCTGGCCATGGATGAAGGGCTGAGGGTGCTGGATGAAGCCGCCCTGAGCATGGACAGCGGCGCGCGCGGCATCCTTCAGGCGCTGCATGTGGCGGTGGAAGGCGTGAAGCTCTTTAACGGCATTGGCATGGCAGTCGCGGCGCGCGAAGGCCTGCGGCAGGGAACAGCGCCCGATGAGACGCGTCTGGCAGGCGCGCTTGAAGCCTGGTACGAAGCCTACAAGCGCTTGTGGCGAGGGGTATCAAAGGAAAGCACCATCAGCCGCACACAGCACATCATCAACGCTTATGCCGATCTGCTGCGGGGACGCGAAACCACGGCGTAAGCCAGATGAAGCGGCACACCCGCGCAGGCTGGGTCAGCATCGCGCTTACCCTCCGGAGCAGGTAAAAATGAAATTTCGGGTCACAATTCCACCAAAATTTATGTTGACATGCGGCAGGATGTTTCCTACAATGCAATCAAGTGCATAGTTCCTTGGAAGGATAGAGGCGTGGGTACATGAGTACACGGAGGGGAGCCGTCGGGCGGCGATGATCCTCCGGAGAAAGGGAAACCACCGAAAGGCAGAGCGCGCCGGCGCGAACCCTTGGATAAGCGGAGAACATCCACTTGTCTGTCACAGCACGATGCTGTGGAGCGCTATCGCCAGCTGTTTCATGATTTCATGGGCGGGGAAGCGTAGCAGCTTCCCCGCCCATGAAATTTATGGAGGTAGAGTCACATGAGGAAGATCCTGGCAGCGACACTGGTAATGATGATGGCCCTGGCGGGCATGATGGCAAGCGCGGCGGCCGCGGAACTGCCCGTCCTGCGTGTAGGCATGGAATGCGCCTATGCCCCCTATAACTGGACCCAGGCGGAGCCCAGCGAGTATGCTGTTCCTCTCGCCGCGGGCGGATATGCCGACGGCTACGATGTGCAGGTGGCCCGCTACCTCGCCCAACAACTGGGCATGCAGCTGGAGATCGTTAAGACAGAATGGGACGGCTTGATCCCGGCCCTTACCAGCGGCACCGGCAAGATCGATGCCATCGTCGCCGGCATGAGCCCGACGGCAGCCCGCCGCGAGGTGGTGGCGTTCACCGAGCCTTATTATGAGAGCGACGTCGTGGTGGTGGTGCGCAAGGACGGTCCCTTTGCCAACGCGACGAGCATTCAGGAACTGGCCGGCGCCAGGATCACGGGGCAGCTCAACACCTTCCACTACGACCTGATCGAGCAGATTGAGGGTGTGAACCGCCAGGTGGCGATGGGCGACTTCCCGGTGATGGTCGCGGCCCTGTCAGGCGGGCGCATTGACGGCTATATCAGCGAGCGGCCCGGCGCGATGTCCGCCGTGGCGGCCAACCCTTCCCTGAGCTACCTGGTGTTTGAAGAGGGCAAGGGCTTCCAGATCGATCCTGAGGAGACGATCATCTCGGTCGCTGTCCGTCAGGACAGCCCGCTGCTCGAGCAGATCAATACCGCGCTGGCGGGGCTGACGGAAGAAGCGAGGCTTGAGCTGATGACCCAGGCGCTGGAGCGCCAGCCCGGCGAAAACTGATATGAAGCAATAGGGTGGGGCTGCTTTGGCGGTCCCACCCTATTGGTCGGCCTGATCGGCCGTAGGGGTGAGCGTGGGATGCGGCTCCGCGCGGAGCCGTATCCCCGTTCCTCCCCTAACATGAATACCTGACAGATATGAATTGAGGAAAGTACCTTGCAAAAGAGTTTTTTTGATTGGGTCTCGCTGCTGGTCGGCAAATACGGCGGGATGTTCATCCAGGGGGCGGGCGTTACGCTGATGATCGCCCTGGTGGGTACGATCTCGGGTTTTGTGATCGGCCTGGGCGTGGCCATCGCGCGCACGGCGGAGCTGTCGCCCCAATCGGGCCGCCTGCCCCGCGCCTTGCTCCAGGCCGTCAAGGGCCTGCTGACCGCCTATATCGAGATCTTCCGCGGCACGCCGATGATCGTGCAGGCCATGGTGGTCTATTACGGCGCGCTGGAATACCTGGGGCTGGATATCCCCGCGATGACCGCGGCCTTCCTGGTGGTCTCGGTCAACACCGGGGCTTACATGGCGGAGATCCTGCGCGGCGGCATCCTCTCGGTGGACCCCGGCCAGAAGGAAGCGGCCATTGCCGTGGGCATGACGCACTGGCAGCTGATGACCAGCGTGGTGCTGCCGCAGGCTGTGCGCAACACCCTGCCTTCAGTGGGCAATGAGTTCGTGGTCAATATCAAGGATTCCAGCGTGCTCAACGTGATCTCGGTGACGGAATTGTACTTCACGGCCCGTTCGGTCTCGGGCACGCACTACAAGTACTTTGAGGTGTTCTTCATTATTTCGGTGATCTATTTCGTCCTTACCTTCACCATCACGCGCCTGCTTCGCCTGCTTGAAAAGAAGCTGAGCGGCGGGGACAGCTACACCATCTACGGCTCGCAGACAGACGCGAAGGCCGAGATCAAGGTTGGGGGGGAGGTATGAACATGCAAGGGATCATACGCGCTGAGGGGATCAAAAAAAGCTTTGGCAGCCAGCAGGTGCTGCGCGGCATCGATTTTTCCGTGGATCAGGGCGAGGCGGTCTGCCTGATCGGCCCATCCGGCTCAGGCAAGAGCACGCTGCTGCGCTGCGTCAATATGCTGGAGCGCCCCACCGAAGGCCGGGTGCTGTTCCGCGGGGATGATATCGCCTCACTGCCCGCGGCGCTGCTGCATTCAAAGGTGGGCATGGTATTCCAGCAGTTCTACCTGTTCAGCAACATGACGGCTTTCCAGAACTGCGTGGCCGGCCAGCGCAAGGCGCTGCGCCGCAGCCAGAAGGAGAGCGAGGGAAAGGCCGCCTACTACCTGGAGCAGGTGGGCATGCTGCCTTACCGGGACGCGCGGCCCGCGCAGCTGTCGGGCGGGCAGAAGCAGCGCGTGGGCATCGCCCGGGCGCTTTGCATGGACCCGGATGTGCTGCTGTTTGACGAGCCGACCAGCGCCCTGGACCCCGAGATGGTGGACGAGGTGCTGCGTGTCATGGCGAACTTGAAAAAAGGCGGCCTGACCATGCTGATCGTGACCCATGAGATGGCTTTCGCCAGGGACGCCGCCGACCGGGTGATCTTTATGGATGAGGGCATGATCGTCGAGGACGGCAAGCCCAAGGATATCTTTGAAGCGCCCAGGCATGAGAGAACCGCGGCGTTTTTGAAGAGGAGCTTAAGGGCGCTGTAATCTGCACTCTTCCGTGTATTCCGTGTGTTCCCTGGTTGGCCGCTTCCATTGAAATGGGTTAAGTACCACGGAACACACGAAAAAATGAGGACATGGGAATGTGCCCTTTTCTCTGATATAATGCAGTCTGTTCGGCGCGGATGACGCTGATAATTTTTGTTCGTTTGCTGGCGATACCGGCTGAGAGGGGTACAGGTGTATATTTCCAAAAAGGACGCATTGACCTGGTTTGAGTTCTTTTCCGTGCTGCCCGAGGGCGAGGAGCTGCTCAATTGGCAGCAGGAGATCGTCTACGCGGTGCTGTCGCAGATCGAGGAAGCGGTGGACGCCCGGATGGACAGCCTCCTAAAAGATATACCGGGGCTTAAAACCATCGATAACCGCAGCTTCTATGTTGGCGACGGCAGCAAGTTCCCTGGCGGCTGCCTCTCCTGCCTGTGCGGTACGGGGCTCTCCGCCATCCGCAAGACCAACCGCTGCAACATCGAGTGCAAGTTCTGCTATAACTACGGCGAGCTGGACCAGATCCCGCCTGTGGGCGAAGGCATGTGGGAGCTCGGCGGCACCAAGTACCGCGAGGAGGATATGGAGCTGATGCTGAGCATCCAGAAAAAGCCGACGGGCGTTTCCTATGTATACCTCGAGCCCTTCATGGAGATCGAGAAGTATTACGGCGTCGTTCGCATTTTTAAGAAGGCGGGCATCCACCAGCACCTTTATACCAATGGCCTGCTGGCCAGTGAAGAATCGCTGAAGGCGCTGGGCGAGGCGGGGCTGGATGAGATCCGCTTCAACCTGGGCGCGTCCGGCTGCCATGACCGCGTGATCGGCCTGATGCGTACGGCCAAGAGATACATCTCCTCGGTGGGCATCGAGACACCGATGACACCTGAGTTTTTCGCCGCTTTTACCGAAAAGAAGCAGGCGATCCTCGATACCGGCATCGACTTTATCAACTGCGCCGAGCTGCACCTCAACCCCAACAACATTCAAAACTACGATGGCGAAAACATGTACATGTACCGCCAGGGCTATATCTCCCCGACCTTCAGCCGGGAAATATCCATGAAGATGATGAAGACGGCGGCAGAGGAGGGGTGGCC
>JAEWRJ010000132.1 GCA_023460055.1 Bacillota bacterium
CTTTGGATCAGCTGCTGGCTGACCTCCTGACGGAAATTGGGACGGGCTCAGGCCGGGATGAGCTGATCCAGCGATATAATCAAAGCATCGGCTTTTACAGAGCGTGCGCTGACTATACCGTGGATAACGACCGGGGCATAGCTGTCGGCGTTCAGAAGATCATCGCGCTGGTGCACCGCGTCATATAGAGGAAGGCTGCGCATCCGGCAGCCTGGAATCTTCAGATTATTTACAATAGGTATCAATGTTAACCCGTTTCACGGCCTTGCTTTTTAAGCAAAGCCGTGCTATTTTTGACAGGTATTATCGGCCTGAGGAGGGCGAAACGCTTGACCATTTCATGGTATCCCGGTCACATGGCGAAGGCAAAGCGGCAGCTGCAGGAGCAGCTGACGCGCGCTGACGTGGTCATCGAGGTTTGCGATGCCAGGATTCCCCTGTCCAGCCGTAACCCTGATCTTGATCAGATGGTCCAGTATAAGCAGCGTATTGTGCTGCTTAATAAGGCCGATCTGGCTGATCCGGGGCTGACGCAGGCATGGAGTGAACATTTAAAGGCACAGGGACTGACAGTTTTGGCCCTCAACAGCCTACGTTCTGCCAATAAGGTTGTGCCCTTGATCGAAGCGGCGGCAAAGCAAAAGATTGAAAACGCTCAAAAGCGAGGGATCAAAAAAACGGTACGGGCTATGGTGGTCGGCGTGCCCAACGTAGGAAAATCCACCCTGATCAACCTGATCAAGGGAAAGTCCACCATCAAAACGGCGGATATGCCGGGCGTCACCCGCAGCACGACGTGGTTTCGCGTAACACCATATCTTGAATTGATGGACTCACCGGGTCTTCTGTGGCCCAAGCTGGAGGATCCTCTAGTGGCGCAGCGGCTTGCCTATATCGGATCCATCCGTGACCAGGTGCATGATACGCTGCAGCTGTGCTTGAATCTGCTGGACGAACTGATGAACACGCACGCCGATATGTTGCTCGCGCGCTATAAGCTGACGGACACGACCCTTCGGGGAGAAAAACTGCTGGAAGCGATATGCGCGGGCAGATGTTTTCTTGTGCGAGGCGGGGAACTGGATATAGAGAGGGGCATCATGGCGGTGCTTGACGAGTTTCGCGGAGGAAAAATCGGCCGTATAACCCTGGAAGCCCCGCAATGACACGACTGAGCCGTGAGGACCGGCTTGAGCAGCTCCTTTCGTGCGATCTGCCGTTTTGGCGGCAGGGTATCCGCCTGGCCGGAATGGATGAAGTTGGCCGGGGGCCGCTGGCCGGCTGCGTGACGGCTGCCTGCGTTGTGATGACGTCTGATTCCCGCATACTGTGGGTGGACGATTCAAAGAAGCTGTCACCATCCAGGCGCGAGAAAGTATATGAAGAGATCATTCGGACAGCCCGGTTCGTCGGCATCGGCCGGGTTGAGGCGGAGGAGATCGACCGCATCAATATTTTGCAGGCAACCATGAAGGCTATGCGGCAAGCGGCAAACGGAGCGGGGGCCGGCATTTATTTGGTGGACGCGGTGCAGCATCTCGGGCTTGACGGGGAGGAGCGCGCGCTGATCCACGGCGACGCGCTCAGCTATTCCATCGCTGCCGCCTCCATTGTGGCCAAGGTGGTGCGTGATCGGGAGATGGAAGAACTGGATAAGCGGTTTCCAATGTATGGATTTGCGAAAAACAAGGGATACGGCACGGCAGAGCATATCAAGGCGCTGCGGGAATTCGGTCCCTGCCCCATCCACAGGCGCAGCTTTATCGGCCGGCTTCTGGCAATAGAAGCATGAGCAGTTATCAAAGCGGCCTGGAAGGTGAAGAGCAGGCCTGCGCCTATCTACGCGCGATGGGCATGCAGGTGCTCTTTACACGTTACCGCGCGGATGGGGGAGAAATCGATATCATCGCCAGCGACGGCAGCAAGATCCGGTTTACGGAAGTAAAGTACCGGCCCCAAAGCCGCCTTGGCGCTGGGATAGCCGTTATTGATAAAGATAAGCGAAGGCGTCTTTTACGGGCGGCGAAGGCATACCTGAAAGAAAAGAGGCCAGGCACCTCATGGCAGATTGATCTGATAGAGATTACCCGCGCGGGCGTTTATCTGATCGAGGACGCGGCTCGCGGGCGATAGGAATAAATTGATGAAAAAAAGAACGCTGTACATAGGAATCGCGGGCCTGCTGATCATGGCGGCCCTTTTGGCCGTTTTATTGGGGCAGGGAAACGCTAAGGTGAGCTATGGCATCAATCTTCTGAAGAACGCGGACTTTGAGCGCGTGACAGGGGAGGATCTGCCGGAAGACTGGCTGCCTGACGCCTATCAGCGCATGCCCGGTACCAGCTTGTTTGAGTTGACAGGAGGCAGAACGGGACAGGGTATCCTCGTACACAATATGGAGCTCAACGATGCCCGTTTTATGCAGACCGTATCCGTCGCTCCCAATACTCTGTATGAACTCAGCGGCTATGTGAAGGCAGGGGCAGAGGAAGGTCGAGGCGCCAATATATCCATCGCCGATGTCTATGTGGAGTGGGTCGGCCTTATGGATACCGGGGACGCGTGGGAGCAGATCAAGGTCTATGGCCGCACAGGACCCCAGCAGCGGGAGCTGACTGTTTACGCGCGCCTGGGCGGCTATTCTTCGGAGAGCCTTGGACGGGCCGTGTTTGACGATCTGGCCCTGATGGCGGTTGAACAGGTGCCTGAGGGCGCGGATGTCTATTCCTGGGAAACATGGAAACCTGATAACAGCACACAGACAGATATCTCTCAGCCCGCGCCTGCCTGGCCCTGGTTGCTGGGGATCGCCTTCATTTGGCTCTGGTTTGCCCGAGATATGGCCCGGCGGGCTGAACTTGCGGCGCAGCGTAATTTGAGCAGAGAGCGCAAGCGTTTATTCTACAGCGGCCTGATGTGGCTGCTGATCGTCGCTTTTGTAACCCGTGTGCTGATCGGTATCCTGATTCCCGGCTATGGGGTGGATGTGGGATGCTTCACTGCTTGGTCAGACAGAATGTACCATGTCGGACCGGCGGATTTCTATATCACGGAGCAGCATAGCGACTATCCGCCCGGCTATATGCTGGCCTTGTGGCCGATCGGGCTGATCGGCAACCTACTTGGAACAGGCGCAACCGAACTGTTGATCAAGCTGCCGGCGATTATCGCTGATATCGCGGCGATTGTCTTGATCTATCACTATGTCAGAGAGCAGTTCAACCGCAAAACCGCTCTGTGGCTGGCCGCGATCTACGCCTTCAATCCGCTGGTTTACGTGACCGGCGCTGCCTGGGGGCAGGTGGACAGCATACCGACAGCCCTGATTATGTTGGTGATCCTTTTGATTTACAAGGGCAAATGGGGAGCTGCTTTGCCTGTTTATACCCTTTCCGTGCTGATGAAGCCCCAGGCCTTGATGTTTGGCCCTCTGGGGCTGGCGGCCTTTGCGCTGTATCTGCTCAGAGGCGAGGATAAGCAGCGGTGGAAGCAGGCTATGGCAGGCATCGGAATATCTCTTGCTTTGGCCCTGGCGGTCATCCTTCCCTTCTCGCCAAAACAGGAAGGGGCAGGATGGCTGATCAAGCTTTATTCCGGCACCATGACCTTTTACGGTTATGCCACGGTGAATGCCACCAATCTGTATTTTCTCTTCGGCCTCAACTGGCAGCCCATCGGCAGCGCGGCGCCTCTGTTGCTGCGCCTGGCTGGAGCGCTCAGCCTGATCGTGCCGGTCTGTCTGTATCTGTATAAAGGTACTGAGAAACCCGCAAGCCGCGAGCGCATATTGCTTGTGCTTTCCCTGCTTCCGGCTGCGGCCTGTCTTGCGCCCATGAACCTTAGCCTGACGGGCACATTGCTCATGGTATCGGGTTTCCTGGTCATATTGGTGCGCTTCCTGTCGGAGGGCAGTGTATACAATCTGCCCCTGCTTGGGGCAGTGATGCTGGTGGTTTTTTGCGCCCTGGGCGTGATGATGCATGAGCGCTACCTGTTCCCGGCCATCGGGCTGTTGATGCTGGCCTACGTAAAGCGCCGCGACCGGAGCATTCTTGTTCTGATGATTGCCCTGAGCTGCCTTGCCTTTATGAATGTAGGCATCGCGCTCGATCGCGGCGTACGCATCGGCGGTGTTCCGGGTCATCTGGCTGCCCCTCTTTACGGCATTGACAGCGAGTCTGATTGGCTTGAGTACATTATATCAGCCGGGCAGGTTCTGGTCAGCGCAATGGCTGTCTTTGTGGGACTTACCCAGAGCCGCCTAGGTCAGCCGCTGCAGCCTGTGAAGCCTGCGGGGGTCAGGGATGACAAGGGGATCCAAGCGCAGGCCAGGCATAACGCCGCTGCTGCAAGGCTGCTCAGCCCTCATAACAACCCGCGGATCGACGGCAGAGATTGTTTGATCATGCTGCTTGTCACCCTGATCTACGCAGTGCCCGCGCTCACAAACCTGGGCGCTATGAAAGCCCCGCAGACATCCTGGGTATCAAGCGCTGAGGACAGCGAGGTGATCCTTGACCTGGGCGAGGGACGCCGCTTCCATCTGCTTTATTATCCGGGAATAGAACAGCGGTGGGAAAGCGAGTTCAATGTATCTGTCAGCGATGATATGCAGCAATGGACTACATACGCGGCCCAGATGGATCCGGGCAACTGCTTCCAGTGGATGACCGTCAACAACTCTGTCCGCAATGGCAGCCCTGCTGTACTGGAAGGCCGCTATGTTAAAATTGCAGCCCCCAACCGCTTGACCACCATCATGGAGGTGCTTGCGCGCGACGCTGACAGCGAAGTGCAGATCAAGCTCAGCCTGGCAGCGGGCAAGGGTGAGGCGCTTATTGATGAACAGGATTCATTGAACGGCGATCCCAGCTGGTATAACAGCACCTATTTTGATGAGATTTATCACGCCAGAACCGGTTATGAGCATGCCAATGCCATCCGGGGGACCGATCCCAACAATACCTACGAAATATCGCACCCCCCGCTTGGCAAAGTATTCATGGCCTTCTCCATCCTGCAATTTGGCATGACCCCATTCGCCTGGCGCCTGCCCGGCGCGCTGGCGGGTGTGTTCATGCTTCCCGGCATGTACCTGATGGGCAAGCTGCTGACGAAAAAGCGGCTGTTCGGGTTTGTGGCCATAGCGCTGATGGCGCTGGATGGCATGCACTTCGCGCAGACCCGCATCGCGACCATTGACAGCTTTGTCACGCTGTTCATCATCTGGTCATACTACTTTATGTTCCGCTACGCGCTGGATGAGAATGCCGGCAGGAGCTTGAAGGGGGATATCATCAACCTCGCTCTTTCCGGGTTATTCATGGGCCTTGCCATTGCCAGTAAATGGACGGGGATGTACGCGGGCGCTGGCCTTGCCCTCATCTTCTTCTGGGCGCTTGCCCGCAGGGTGAAAGAAGGCCTTGAAGCTCGCGAACTGAGCGAGGACGCGAGCCTTTCCATGGAGCGCAGGGAGGGCTTGTCAAGGATTGCGGACAACTGGCAGCATCGAACGCTGCTGACCCTTGCCTGGTGCGTTTTGTTCTTTGTTATCGTCCCCGCGCTGATCTACTATGTCTCTTTTTATCCCTGGTTTATGCGCACGCCGGGCGGCCTTACCGTTCAAAAGGTCTGGGACGCGAGCACTTACATGTTCGATTATCATTCTGAGCCCGGGCGGGGAATGGATCATGCCTTCTATTCACCCTGGTACCAATGGCCATTGATGATCAAACCTTTTTACTTCTATGCCGGGAAACGCATCGGCGATACGGGTAGCACCATCATGAGTTTCGGCAACCCTGCTGTATGGTGGGGCGGTTTTGCCGCCGCGCTCATCCTAGCGGGTCTTTGGCTGCTGCGCCGCTTGCGGCCCAAGGCGGAGCATGCGGAAGATATTCGGCCGATATTGGTCATCCTTTCCTATATGGCCCAGTTTGTGCCTTGGATGCTTGTGCCGCGCGGGACCTACCTGTACCACTATTTCCCCTCAGTGCCCTTTATTATTCTGGCGGCAGTTCTTGTTCTCTGTTATCTTTACCGGAAAAATGAACGGCTGGGCAAAATCGTCACTGCCGCTTACCTGGTGATCGCGCTGGCGCTTTTCATCGGATTCTTCCCATACTACTCGGGCATTCGCGTATCCGCCGCCTGGCTCAACGCGATGCGCTGGCTGCCCAGGATCTATTATTGATATCTTGTCAGGAGGAGGTCCGCGCATGCTTGCGAGAGCGCTGTGTTTTGCCCTGAATGGTATACAGGGCGAACCTGTGACAGTAGAAGCTGATGTATCAAACAGCGATAAGTTTGTTTTCAATCTGGTGGGCTTGCCGGACGCGGCGGTGAAGGAAAGCCGTGAGCGTGTTTTTGCCGCGCTTAAAAACAGCGGTTTCACCCAGCCCTATGTGCGTACCACGGTCAATCTCTCGCCGGCTGACCTGCGCAAGGAAGGCACTGCCTTTGATCTGCCGATCGCCGTCGCGATCATCGCTGCCAGCAGGCAGGCCAGGGTGATTAATCTTGAAGACACAGTGCTGCTTGGCGAACTCGCGCTTGATGGGCGTATGGCTCCTGTGCACGGGGCACTGTCACTGGTCATTGCCGCGCGTGAGCGGGGGTACGGCAAAGTTGTACTGCCGCTGCAAAACGCGCGGGAGGTGGAAGCTGTTGAGGGGATGCAGGTGTTTCCCGCGCGGTCGCTGTATGAAGTTGTGCAGCACCTTGCCGGCAATGCGCTCATCCCCGCGCAGGCGCAAAAGAGCTACCTTGAATGCTTATCAGAGCAGGTGATTGGCGCTGACCTCAGCCAGGTGCGCGGCCAGCGCATGGCCAAGCGCGCGCTGGAGGTAGCCGCGGCGGGGGGACACAATTTACTTATGGTGGGCGTCCCGGGATCCGGCAAAACGATGCTGGCCCGTTGCCTGCCGGGCATCCTGCCTTATATGACACAAGAAGAAGCATTTGAAACGACACGCATACACAGCGCGGCGGACTTGATCGTTCCGGGCCAGGGGCTGATGACTCAGCGGCCATTTCGCACCCCGCACCACTCCGCCTCCATGGCGTCACTGGTGGGCGGCGGTTCAAACGCGAGACCGGGCGAGGTATCGCTGGCTCATAACGGCGTGCTCTTTTTGGATGAAATGCCGGAATATCCCAGGCAGGTTTTGGAAGCGCTGCGCCAGCCGCTTGAAGACGGCGTGACCACGGTATCCCGTGTCCGGGCGCATTCGCGCTATCTGTCGCGCTGCATGATGGTGGCCAGCATGAACCCCTGCCCTTGCGGCTATTATGGCAGCAGATCCAAAAAATGCCGCTGCGGCAGCCATGAGATCAAGCGTTACCTTGACCGTATCTCAGGTCCCTTGCTTGATCGCATCGATATCCAGGTGGAAGTGGATGCTGTGCCGATTGAGGAAGTGAGCGCGCCTGCCCAGGCGGAAGGGAGCGCCGCTGTGCGCGAGCGCGTTGTCGCCGCCAGAAACAGGCAGCTGAAGCGTTTTGAAGGTTCGGGCATCCGCTCCAACGCGCAGATGGAGGGCAAGCACATCGAACAGCTGGCAAATATCAGCACTGAGGCCTTGGCGCTGCTGCACCGGGCGATGCAGCAGCGCAGCCTGAGCATGCGTGCCTACAGCCGCATCATCAAGGTGGCGCGTACCATTGCCGATCTGTCAGGGGAGGATGAGGCAGGCGCGCCAGCGATGGCAGAGGCCATACAATACCGCTTGATCGACAGCAAGTACTGGGGTGAAGCGCATGGTTGAGAGTACAGAGCAGCTGGCCCGCCTTTGGCTTTCCCTATGCGAGAATCTGAGCTCAGCCTTCCGAAGAAAACTGGCGGAGGAAGCGGGCAGCTATACTGCCCTTTATGAGGGGTTCCCGGCTGGCGTCACAGGGCAGGTGAATGAGAAAGCGCTGGATGAGCTGCGGCGTTTGCGGGATGCGGGGGCGGATAAACTGCTCCTGCGCCTGGAAGCGCTGGGTATTGGTTTTTGCTTTCTGGGGGAACCCGATTATCCGGATTTGCTTTCAAGCATCCCTGACCCGCCGGATGTGCTTTTTTATCGCGGAACTATGCCTGGCGGAGACTATAGGGCTGTATCCATCGTCGGCTCCAGGCGCGAAACGCGCTATGGCAGAAACCAGGCCTTTGGTATCGCAAAAGATCTGGCCGCGCAGGGTGTAATCATTGTGTCTGGCCTTGCGCGGGGCATCGATACAGCCGCTCACAAGGGAGCCCTGGAGGCGGGCGGAAAAACCATCGCGGTGCTTGGCAGCGGCCTTAACAATATTTATCCGCAGGAGAACGCAAAGCTTGCGGATGAGATCGCGGCAACCGGAGGCGCTGTGGTGACCGAGCTTCCGCCCGGCACAGCGCCGCTTGCTTTCCGTTTTCCCGCCCGCAACCGAATCGTATCCGGGCTTTCTCAGGCCCTTCTGCTGGCTGAAGCAAGGGAAAAATCGGGCACGCTGATCACGGTCGGCCATGCGCTGGACCAGGGCCGCGAGGTCTTCGCTGTGCCCGGCGAGGTGGATTCTCCCGGCAGCCTGATCCCCAACCGCATGATCCGGGAAGGAGCAAGGCTATGTACTTGTGCTCAGGACATTCTGGAGGATATGGGATGGGCTGAGAAAAAGCATCCTGCCCGCCAGCTTCGCCTTGATCTTTCTGATATATCGGACGCTCAGCGCCCGATCATTGAAGCCCTAAGCGATGAAGATAAGGGATTTGAGGAATTACTGGATGCGACAGGTTTTGACGCTGCCGAGCTCAGCCGGGAGATCACAATGCTTGAGCTTGAAGGCAGAGTGGAGGCCCTTGCGGGCAGGCTGTACAGGTTGTCTCGCTCTTGACACGGCGAGCGGAAAAGATTGTTGATTTCATCCTTGTTTGACAAGCCTGTGTCCGGGAGGCTATTATTCGGACTGATCCCTGGACCAGGGAATCCGTCGTTTGGAGGAACAGAGTGCCCGTATCACGCAAATTGGTTATCGTGGAGTCGCCTGCCAAGGCGCACTCAATCGAAAAATTTTTGGGAAGAAATTATAAGGTGGAAGCATCCCAGGGCCATGTGCGGGATTTGCCAAAATCTCGCATCGGAATATCCCCTGAAGACAGCTTCCGTATGGATTACATAACAATCCACGGGAAAGGAGCCCTTCTTGCCAAACTGCGCAAGGAGGCGAAGAACGCCAAGGATATTTATCTGGCGACTGACCCTGACCGTGAGGGGGAAGCTATCTCATGGCATCTGGCACAGGCATTGAAACTTGATCCCGCAGAAGTCAAACGTGTTGAGTTTCACGAGATCACCAAGAAAGCTGTGACTGACGCGGTAAAAAATCCGCGCCATATTGATATGGATCTGGTGGATGCGCAGCAGGCCAGGCGCGCGCTGGACAGGCTGGTGGGCTATAAGATCAGCCCCCTGCTTTGGGCCAAGGTGCGCAAGGGCCTTTCCGCCGGGCGCGTGCAGAGCGTGGCCACCCGCATGATTGTCGACAGAGAGGACGAGATAGCTTCCTTTATCCCGGAGGAATACTGGGATGTCTATGCCGATATCTCCGTGGCCTGCGAGGGCGGCAGGGCCGTGC
>JAEWRJ010000133.1 GCA_023460055.1 Bacillota bacterium
GCCTTAAGACCATTGCGGGCAGGCACTTTGAAGGGTACAAGGAGGCCGTTAGCCTGCTGATCAACCAGCTGTCGTAATATCCTGCCGCTATGCAAGAAACTCACCTTCTCATTCGTTATATGGGTATAATCCCGGTAGTTAAGAGGAGGATGGATCAAAATGAGGAAACTGTTATCCCTGATATTATTTAGTGCTTTGCTTCTGACTCTGCTGCCTTCGGGGGCAGCCGCGGCCGCCGAGATCACCGTGGAACAAACCAAAGACGAACTGACCTATACCAATGACTTCCCTCAGGCTCCCGTGCTGACCATCACCAACACTGCCGGCTATGACGTGACCGTAACCGTGCAGGTTTATGATGAGCTGGAGCGCAAATACATCTACAGCGAGCAGTTTGTGGTTCCTGTTGGCGGTGTTCCCCTGGTGCTCAACGGTTTTGCCTATAAGCCGCTGACGCGCAACGGGCAGATCAACACCTACCACTACCGAGTGACGACACCGGGCGGACTAAAAAAAATTCTGTACTTTGCCCAGACCATGTTTATTGATAAGAATACCAGCCTGCCCTATTACAAGCAGGTGCACAACAGCTATCTGCCGCGCAACACTGTCAGTTCCTTCGGACCCCAGTTCCGCGTGATCAGCCCTGATTTTACCAAGAAATGGTATATGTTCACCCCCATTGATCTGAATGTTCAGGGCAGGCAGACCTTTACCCTGGTCGCCAGCAATATGTATGAGGTCGGTGAGGTATACGTGGATGTATTCGGTGATACCGTCAATGTGAGTTATGCCTACAATTATCCGGGGGAGAAGATGGAAGGGGTGAAGGAATTTATCACCTTCTATACCGATTATGGCCAGGCGCTTTTGAATGACCCGGATACCGAAAAGACCGCGTTTGCCTTCGGACAGCCCTTCAGCATTGCCAACAGCCTTGGCGGGGATACCAATGTGCTGATGTTTGTCCGCAATAACCTGAGCTATTACCGCTTTCCGGCGCCTACGGTGCAGCTAACGCGCAATTACCCCAATTCCACAGCCCGCAAGGCCGAGCGCGGCGCCATGCTCTCCCTGATGGATCCTGTGGAGGGGGTTGACCTGGTGAATGACCACAACTACGGCAACTAAAGACAACCGGGGATATGCATAGTTCTCCAGGTTAATATAAAACAGTGCCCGGCATCTCTGCCCAGGCACTGTTTTTGTAAAAGGCTTCTGTATGTGTTAAAATTAAACTCACTTCATTGAAATGCAGCCAATAAATAAACCAGCGGGCTGTTCCAGTAGATGGTGACTTCATTGGAGGCGTAAGCGTCCCAATGATCGATATACTGCCTGGCCGGCGGGAGAGCGCTCAGGCGCTCCCGATCGATACCATCCTGAAGGCCGCTGTTTGGCCCGCCCGCCAGCATGCCGGTCATGGCTTTGTTTACGCTGACCGATGAGCGGTGATGCGGATGCCTGGCAGCCATTGAACCGAAACCGGTGATGAAGCTTAAGCAGTTCGCGTTCCGGCCCAGCAGGTAATGCAGCTGGTCCTGGGCTGTTTGCCGGTATCCCTGCCCGGAAGCGAAGGCATCAGCCAGCAGCAGGACCATGCCGTTGCTGGCTACATCCATATTGCTGCCCCATATATACTGATCGCTGTTGATCGTCACCCAATAAGCCTCCCCGCCGGCAGTACGCGTCAGTTCGCGCGCCTTTTTCAGCAGGATCTCTTTTGCTTTTATATACAAAGCTTCATCGCGCCGCGCCTGGGGCATTTGCAGATACAGAAGCACCGCGTAAAGACCCATGTCTTCCCATCCGGTTCCTGTTGTTTTCCCAAGCAAAGGACGCAGATCTTCTACGTAGTCCGGTTCACCCGACGCCAGGCAGAGCCCCGCCGCGGCCAGCGCCCGCTCATCGCTGTCATCTTCATCGCCGTATTCACCGGTTGAAATACCGGGCGGGTTTTTGAAACCCGGGACATCCGGATGGGTTTTCAACCAAGCGTAGGCTCTTTTGGCAGCCGCCAGAAGAGAGTCCGCGTAGACGGGATCGGTCTGCCGGTAAAAAAGCGAGGCATAGGCGCAAACGCCGGCGAAATCTCCGGTTGCGGTGGCGGAGATAGGGGACAGATACATGGGCACCTGGCAGGCATCGGGCATAACATCCAGGGGGACAAAGGCTTTGCTGGTCAGCTTGTGATATACGCCGCCTGTGCTTTCATCCTGCATTTGCAGCATCCAATCCAGCTCATATCGCACTTCATCCAGAAGCGCCGAGCTGAACAGGTCCGGGAAATCGCGCTGGGCCAGCAGAAGGTCTATTACAGCCTTGCCGGCTGCGGACACATAGCGGCCGTAATCGCCCGCGTCATGCCATCCGCCCAGCACCTTCTTTTTGATGTCCGTTCCGTACACAGTGGCCTCCCCCAGGTGGCAGGCGGCATGCGCGTGTTTTCCGGCCAAAGCCTCAGGCAGATCCTGACCGCAGCGCTGAAGTGTGAAGAAACGCAGCGCGGCTTGAAGGACACCCTTGTATACATCTTCTCCTATGGTGAAAGGAAGGCTGTCACCCAGGTCCGTACGGAGGATATAGCTGCCAGGTGCCGTGAGCGCTGTCAGATCGGCATATGCCACCTGATCGCCGCTGGCGGGGTCTCTCTTCAGCGGACCGATCTCACCGCTCAGCACGCCCGTCAATTCCGGGTAAGCCAGTACCTCAAAGCGTCCTTGCGCGTCCGCCACACAGGCCACCTTCTCATCCCGGGGCCGGTAGCCCAATTGGTTGAGACGCACAGGGGGCAGGCCTTTGTTCAATGTCATGGTGTCCTCCTACGCAGCTTGCTGATATTTGCCGGGTGCATCAGATCAACCGCCTGACTGTCTCCCCGGGCAGCAGTTCTCCGGGGACGATGATCGGCCTTGATTGTGCTCCCAGCGGTTCTGTGACGCGGCTGAGCAGCCTGATCGCTGCCTGCCGGCCGATTTCTTCTCCATCCTGCCTGACTGTGGTCAGACGAGGGTGGAACTTCTGGATGAGGGAGATGCCGTCATACCCTGCAATTGAAATATCTTCGGGAACGCGCAGACCCATCTGCCGGATGGCATCCATGCCGCCAAGCGCAGAGTAGTCGTCCGGCATCAGGATGCAGGTTGGCGGCTCAGGGGAGGAGAGGAGCCTTTTCGTATCCTCCATCACGCGCCGTGTGCTGTGGTAATGGCTCGCAACCGCGTAATATGGGGGAACGTCAAGCCCGTGCTCGTTCACCGCCTCCCAGTAAGCGGCAAGCCTGGCATCTGTCACCGCGGAATTGGTCCCGCGGATGAAGGCGATTCGCCGATGACCCATGCTGATGATGTAGCGCATCAGATCGAGTATGCCTTTTTTATTATCGCTGAGGATGCAATCCTTTCCCGAAAACAGGTGGTCGACGGTGATCAAGGGAATTTCGCTCTGCACGAGATTCTGGATCTCGGGGTCATAAAAATCTACGCACAGAACGCAAACGCCGTCTACATTGCGGTAACGGCAATGATCCAGATAGGAAAGCGTCTGGCCTCCGATGTTATGATTGATCAGGGTGATGTCGTAGCCCCTGCGCTCCGCCTCACGCTTGAATCCATTGAGTATAATGATGAAATAGGTGTGCAGGAGGCTGTCCTGCAGATCATTGTCCAGAATTACGCCGAGGTTGAAGGTGCAGTTGGTCTTCAGCCCCCGGGCAATCGCGTTGGGATGATAGCCGATCTCACGCGCGGCTTTCAGCACCCTCTGGCGTGTTTCCTCGCTGACATCCGAGTAATTGTTCAACGACTTGGAGACCGCCGATATGGAAAGCCCGCAGTACTTGGATAGGTCCTTCAGCGTAACTGCCATTGCCTGTCTCCCGTTGGTCTGTCTATTTTGGATAGTCTACAGCACGACCTCTACCCGGTGCTCCCCGTCATAGAACAGCGGGAGAAGCGTGCCTTCTATGCGCTGTCCGTCAACCGTGATGGATTTTACGCCGCGGAAGGCTCTCGTTTCGTTGCTTACGTGAATATTGTACACTGCCTTCCGGAAGGCGCGGCGCACCGTGTATTCCCGCCAGTCCTCAGGGATGCAGGGATCGATCCTTAGGCCCATGTAATCCGGTTTTACGCCAAGAATATTCTGTGTTATCACATAATAGTTCCAAGCAGCGGCGCCGGTCAGCCAGCTGTTTTTTGCCTGTCCGAAGCGAGGCGCGTCCTTGCCGGCGATCATCTGCGCGTAGACATAGGGCTCCATCTTATGCAGGTCGGACATATCCTCGCGGTAAGCAGGGGCGGTTTTCTTGTAAAGCTTGAAGGCGCGGTCGCCATGTCCGAGCATCGTTTCCGCCGCAACGATCCAGGGATTGTTGTGGCAGAAGATGCCGGCATTTTCCTTGTAACCCGGAGGATAGGATGATATTTCCCCAAGATTCAGCCGGTAGCTTTGATAGGCCGGCTGGTGGAGAACGATGCCGTGTTCGGTTTCCAGGCGGCTGGCAACGCTTTCCAGCGCCTTTGCGGCCTTACCGTCCTCAAGACCTATGCCGGCCATCACGCAAAAGCCCTGCGACTCAATGAAAATCTGCCCCTCAGTGTCTTCATGACTGCCTATTTTCCGGCCCGCGGCATCGTAAGCCCGGAGGAACCATTCACCATCCCAGCCGTGATCGAGCACCGCCTGGCGCATCAAGGCAATGTGTTCCCGGGTGTATTGCGCGGCCTCTGTCTCCCCGCGCAAGGACTGTATGGCGGCCAGATCCGGCCCGATGGCAACCATCATGCCCGCGATCAGTACCGACTCAGCCACCCTGGGATCGGGACCTTCCGGGTTTTCATAGGTCTGGAAGCTTTCATCCGGGTGCTTTGAATAACAGTTGAGGTTCAGGCAATCGTTCCAATCCGCCCTGCCTATCAGCGGCAGGCCGTGGGGGCCTTTGTTGCTGATCACATGATCAAAGCTGGCTTCCAGATGCTCCATCAAGGTGCCAGTATCCGCGGGGTTGGTATCATAGGGGACCTGTTCGTCCAGGATGGAGAAATCACCGGTCTCTTTTATGTAAGCTGCCGTTCCAGCGATCAGCCAAAGGGGATCGTCGTTGAACCCCCCGCCTATTTCGTTGTTGCCCTTCTTGGTGAGCGGCTGAAACTGGTGATAGCAGCCGCCGTCCCGAAACTGGGTCGCGGCGATATCCAGGATGCGCTCGCGTGCCCTGTCCGGCGCCTGGTGGACAAAGCCCAGCAGATCCTGCGAGCTGTCGCGGAAACCCAGTCCGCGGCCGATGCCGCTTTCAAATAAGGACGCGCTGCGGGACATGTTGAAAGTGATCATGCATTGATAAGGGTTCCAGATATTGACCATTCGGTTGAGCTTTTCATCGCCGCATGACAATGAATAGGTATTGAGAAGCTCCGACCAATAGGTCTTCAAATCATCCAGCGCCTTGAGGACCTGCCCGTCTGTCTGCATCTTGCTGATCATGGACAGCGCGGGTGTTTTGTTGATGATGCCGGGAGCTGAGAATTTCTCGTCTTCAGGCAGCTCGACATAGCCTATCATGAAGGTACAGGCACGGGTCTCTCCGGGCGCGAGCTTCAGATCGATCTGGTGGCTTCCGATGGGCTGCCAGCCGCTGGCCATGCTGCCGCGGCTTTTCCCGGCTGCCACAGCTGCGGGTCTTTGCAGGCCTTCGTATAGCCCGGCGAAGCTTTCAAGATCCGTATCAAAGCCGTCCACAGGGGTGTTGACGGAAAAAAAGGCGTAATGGTTGCGGCGCTCCCGGTATTCGGTCTTATGGTAGATAACGCTTCCCTCAACCTCGACCTCACCTGTGTTGAAGTTGCGTTGGAAGTTGAGCATATCATCCTGCGCGTTCCATAGGCAAAACTCCACGTACGAAAACAAAGAGATTGTTTTTTCTTGCTGAGACTCATTTGTCAGACGCAGCTGATGCACCTCGGCATTGAGACCCAGCGGCACAAAAGCCAGCTGCTCGGCCCGCAGGCCGTTTTTACTGCCTGTAATGCGCGTATAGCCCATGCCGTGGCGGCATTCATAGAAATCAAGAGGGGTTCGTGAAGGCTTATAGCCGGGATTCCATATATCTTCGCCATCCTTGATATAGAAATACCTGCCATTGGAGTCGGCAGGGATGTTATTGTAGCGGTAGCGCAGCACACGGCGCAGCCGCGCGTCACGGTAGAAGCAATAGCCTCCTGCCGTATTGGAAATAATACCGAAGAAACGCTCGCTTCCCAGATAATTGATCCAGGGATAGGGGGTCTCAGGCGTGGTGATCACATATTCCCGGGCAGCATCGTCAAAATAGCCGTACCGCATGATGAGGCGCCTCCTTGTCAGGCTGATTTTATCTGGAGTATAGCATAGTCAGAGGGAAAGTTGCAAACGTTTTAGTTACAAAAATATGTGCATACGAGGCAAAATTATGCGGAATATGTCCTTATATTGTCTTTTTATAACAAGGTGATCGCAAAATGGCGGGCACAGAGAGCTGTATAACTAAAACGATGTAAATCACGCGATGCCGCCGGATATTTATCAACCCAAAGGGGAGGAACCATCGCGGACGATTTGCGACTGGATCGGGTATTGACAGGCGCGGACGGCTTGGATATAATCAATGAGTTCGTCAAGGTGTTCGGCATGGCAGCATGCGTCTTGGACGCCGAAAGTGTCGGCTAAAGGAGTGATCCAACATGTTTCGTACTTATCAGCCCAAGAAGCGTCAGCGCAACAAGGTGCACGGTTTCCGCCAGCGCATGTCCACCAGAAACGGACGCCGGGTGCTTGCGGCTCGCCGTCTTCGCGGCCGTAAATCGCTGACCGTCTGAGAAAAACCCGCCGCCCCTGCCAGTCGCAAGGCTTAGCCCGCCCTGTTGAAATTGTATGTAGGGGGCGGGTTTTCTTTACTGTACAGGAGGCAGACAGGCCATGCAAAAAGCCTACCGCTTACGCAGACGGGGACAGTTCCGCTATGTGTACCGCAAGGGAAAAACGGCGGGTCAGCCCTGCCTGACACTCAGCTATGTAAAGGCGGGCCGGCTGCAGGCGGGTTTTTCGGTATCAAAAAAAGTGGGCGGAGCCGTTGTCCGCAACCGCGTCAAACGCAGAATGCGGGAGTATTTCCGTTTGCAGATACCGCAGCTCAAAGGGGGCTATTATGTATTTTCCGCCAGATTGCCGGCAGCGCAGGCGGATTATCACCTCCTTGCAAAGGAAATGGAAAAACTGATGCGGCGGATGCAGCTGTACGAGGAGCAGGCGTGAAACGCCTGATGCTCCGATTGATCGGCTTTTATCAAAAGCAGATCAGCCCGCATACTTTGGCATCCTGCCGTCACACCCCCACCTGTTCTGAGTATATGAAAGTAGCCGTGGAACGCTATGGCGCGCTGCGCGGAGGATGGATGGGGATAAAAAGGATATTGCGCTGTAATCCTCTTTTCAAGGGAGGATATGACCCCGTACCGGAACTGCCGGACGGAGTGATAAGGAGGGACTAAATCAGGTGGGAGCTATTACCAACGCGCTTCGGGCTGTGCTCGACTGGATCTATTCGATCGTATCCAATTACGGATGGTCCATCGTCATCTTTACGGTGCTCATCAAGGTGGTCTTGATGCCCCTTGATATCAAAAACCGCAAGGGAATGCGGAAGATGGCGCAGATTCAGCCTGAGCTGAACAAACTGCAAAAGAAATATGCCAACGACAAGCAAAAGCTTCAGCAAAAGCAGCAGGAACTGATGCGCAAAGAGCGTTACAGTCCTTTGTCGGGCTGCCTGCCCATGCTGGTGCAGATGCCCATCCTGTTTGCCATGTTCGGCGCGATGCGCGCGCTGGCTAACGAGCAGATCGTCGATCAGGTATTCACCTTCCTCAACGGGCAGGTGCCTCAGTATGAGGGCTGGCTTTGGGTCAAGAACATCTGGATGGCCGATTCCCTGTTCGCTCCCATTACACCCGACCTCAACTCGATCAAGATGATCCCGCTGGATGTCTGGCAGAAGGTCCAGCAGACCTTGACACCCGAACAGATCCAGGTGATCATCCAGCACATTGTCAGCGCTGTACCGGAGTTCTCGGCCGAAATGTTCACCTTTGCCACCAACGACAGCCTTCAGGCGCTTCTGCCCAGCATCAGCGCCGCCCTTTCGCAGATGCCGCAGTACATCGAACAGGTAAAGCCGATGGCCGGCTGGGGCAACTTGAACTTCTTCCTGTTTAATGTAACAGTGTTCTTCAATTATAACGGATACCTGATCCTGCCGGTGATGGCCGGCTTGTCACAGGTGCTGATGACCAAGCTGACCCCCGGCGCTGCCGGCGCGGCCCCCATCCCCACCGGCGATCAGCAGGGCACAGGCGCCGCGCAGGGTGCCGGCATGGGCAACTTTATGAAATACTTCTTCCCGCTTTTCTCCGTCTACATCACTTTGACCTCCAACGCGGGCTTTGCTCTGTACTGGGTGGTCAGCAACCTGATGGCTACCGCGATGAGCTACCTGATCGGCAGGCACTTTGACCGTACGGCCAAGCAGGAGGACGAAGCTAAAGGAGCGTTAGCAGCGAAATGAGCGCATATGAGTCAACCGGTAAAACTGTTGAAGAAGCTGTCTCCGAAGGCCTGAAAAAGTTAGGGCTGTCCATCGGAGAAGTACAGGTCGACATCCTGGAGGAAGGATCCAAAGGCCTCTTCGGACTGTTCGGCAGCAAAACGGCCCGCGTGCGGCTGACTGTTAAGGAAGAGGAGCGGAGCGAGACTGTCTTCGCTGACTCTCTCAGCAGCTATGACGCTGAGCGCAGGGCTCCCAAGAAGGCAGAAAAGCCCGCGGAGCCTGCCAAGGCGGCTCCGCAGGCACCCAGGGAAGTTCCCCAGGCCCCCAAGACGGAGCGTGCCCCCAAGCCTGACAAACCTCAGAAGCCTGCCCGTCTCAAGATGGACAGCGTTGAACAGGCTCCAAAGGCCGAACGCGGACCAAAGCCGGAGCGGATCGAAAAGCCCGCCCGCGCGCCGAAGGCTGAAAAGCCCGCGCTCTCTCGGATGCCTTCCGAGCCGGCTGTGCCGGCCGAGCAACGTGATCCCCAAAGCGATGAGGGGAAAGTACAGCTCTTTCTGCAGGAGCTGACGCGCCTGATGGGGCTCGAGATCAGCGTGCATGTGCATACAGATGAAGAAGGCAATATCCGCGTCAGCATGCAGGGGGATACCCTGGGTATCCTGATCGGCCGCCGTGGCGAGACCCTGGACGCGCTTCAGTACCTGACCAGCCTGCACATCAACCGCGGCAGACAGGAGTACACGCGCGTTACCCTGGACAGCGAGGGCTACCGCGCCAAGCGGGAAGACGCTCTGGTGCGTCTGGCCAATCGCATGGCCAACCGCGCGCAGCGTACCGGCCGAAAGGTCAGCCTGGAGCCCATGAATCCCTATGAGCGGCGCATTCTCCACAGCGCTCTGCAAGGCCACGAGGGGATCAGCACGCACTCGGAAGGTGAGGAGCCTAACCGTCACGTGGTGATCACTGTCAGCCGCGACGCCAAGCCCGTTCAGGGCGGCCAGAGCGATGAAGAAGAATAATGCTCCCTTCAAGCGGGCATTGACATTACCGCGGGGGATAGATATAATGTTGCGCGTTGACGAATGGGGGTATGGTTGTGAAGCTTGACATCTCAGAGGCTTTGCGACGCCCGGGAGAAACATTTTTCTTCACCCATACGGCGCACATTGAGCCTCAGGATATCATGGGGGAAATCGTCATCTTTGACCCTGTCCGGATGGAAGGCAGCATTACGCTCAATGACGGAAAGCTGCACCTGAAGGGCGGACTGGCGACCATAGCGCATGGCACCTGTGCCAAGTGCCTGGAAGCCGCCCATTATCCGGTCAATCTCGGCTTCCACGAGATCTTTTCCCGCAAAGGGGAGAGGGATGAGGAAGAAGCGGATGACCTGGATCAGACAGATCGCCTCGCCTATGATGGCCCGCAGCTTGCGGTCGATCATCTGGCGTTGACGCTTGTGGTGCTGGAGCTGCCGATGCGCTTCCTGTGCAAGGAAGACTGCGAAGGCTTGCCAGGTATCACGCAAATGAACCGGGAAGCGGATGCCGACCAAGATGAATTGACGACGCAGCATCCTTTTTCGGCACTGCAGCAATTGCTGAATAAGGATCAGGAGGTGTAAACATGGCTTTACCAAAGGGGAAAATTTCGCGTGCCCGCGGGCGCAAACGCCGCACGCACTGGAAACTCTCGCTTCCCGCTATCGCGGCTTGCCCACAGTGCAAGCAGATGAAGCTTGCCCATCGCGTATGCAAGAACTGCGGCTACTACAATGGCGTTGAAGTTCTGAAGGTAGAAGAGGCCAAGGCCTGATTCTGACCTGCACACTGCCCCTGCGATAAAGAGGAGTAGGCGCAAAAGCTCTAAGAGAAGCCTCCCTTGGCTGTAAGGAGGCCGGGCTGATTTTGCACCGAAGGTCGCTTTTGAGGGCGCGGCGAAGGCCGCGGGGTTTCGCCCCTTAACGCGTGAATGAGGCAGCCTATGGCTGCGAAGCAAGGTGGTACCACGGCTCGCCCCGTCCTGCAAACAGGATCGGGGCGGTTTTTTATACTAATGAAAACCGTTAAGGCATTCAAAGCGGCGAGAGATTTTGTTTCGGTGCAAGAAGCTCAAGTGAAGGCGTAGCAGCGCTACGCCGAGCTTGTAGCGACACAGCACCGGGACAAAATAGCCGGCGCGACGATGCGTTAACGGGTTGAGGCTAGTATTAATTTATAACAGGAGGCACACCATGGACAATAAAGAGATTTCTATGGAAAAAACATACGCGCCGCAGGATATAGAGCAGAGCATCTATCAAAGGTGGGAATCCTCTGGCGCTTTTAAAGCGGAGCGCGTGCCCGGCAAAAAACCCTTTACCATTGTGATGCCGCCCCCAAATATTACCGGACAGCTGCATATGGGGCATGCTATGGACGGTGTGCTGCAGGACTCGCTGACCCGATACCACCGCATGAAGGGCGATCCGACACTGTGGCTGCCGGGAACCGATCACGCTTCCATCGCCACCGAGGTGAAGGTGGTGGAGAAGCTGGCGGCTGAGGGAAAGAAAAAAGAAGATATCGGCCGCGAGGAGTTTTTAAAGCATGCCTGGGCCTGGAAAGAAGAATACGGCGGGCGCATCACCCGGCAGCTGCGCCGCATGGGCGCCAGCTGTGACTGGTCGCGTGAGCGCTTTACCATGGATGAGAAATATTACGATGCCGTGCGCGAGGTGTTCGTGCGCATGTATGAGAGGGGACTGATCTACCGGGGTGACCGTATCATCAATTGGTGCCCGGTTTGCCGCACAGCGCTGTCTGACGCTGAGGTGGAGTATGAAGAGCAGGCATCTTTCCTGTGGCACATTCGCTATCCGGCCGCTGACGGCGGGGAAGGGGTCGTGGTGGCGACGACGCGCCCTGAAACCATGCTGGGCGATACCGGCGTTGCCGTGAACCCGGATGACAAGCGCTATGCCGGCCTGGTCGGGAAATCCGTGATCCTCCCGCTGACCGAGCGGAAGATCCCTGTGGTGGCCGACAGCTACGTAGACATGTCTTTTGGTACCGGTGCTGTCAAGATGACGCCGGCGCATGATCCCAACGACTTTGAGGTGGCCAAGCGCACCGGCCTTGAGGTGCTGTGCGTGACAAACCCCGACGGCACCATGAACGAGCATGCGGGTGAGCGCTATGCGGGGCTGACGGAAAGCGCCTGCCGAAAGCTTGTCATCGAGGACCTGACCGCGCAGGGCTATCTCGAAAAGACAGAGCCCTATAACCACAATGTGGGCACCTGCTACCGCTGCCACAGCACGGTGGATCCGCTGGTGAGCCTGCAGTGGTTTGTGAAGATGGAACCCCTGGCGGCGCCCGCGATCACGGCGGTGCGGGAAGGAAAGACCAATTTCGTCCCCGAGCGCTTTTCAAAGATCTATTACAACTGTATGGAAAACATCCGCGACTGGTGCATCAGCCGTCAGCTTTGGTGGGGACATCGCATTCCTGCCTGGTACTGCCAGAGCTGCGGTGAGGTGATCGTCAGCCGTGATACGCCGGATATTTGCCCCTCCTGCCGCAGCGACAGGCTGGAGCAGGATGAGGACGTGCTCGATACCTGGTTCTCATCCGCGCTGTGGCCCTTTGCCACGCTGGGCTGGCCTGAACAAACAGAGGATCTAAAGTACTTCTATCCGACCAATACACTTGTTACGGGCTACGACATCATCTTCTTCTGGGTGGCCCGCATGATATTCAGCGGATTGGAGCACATGGATGAAGTGCCCTTTGACACCGTGTTGATTCACGGCCTGGTGCGTGACGCACAGGGGCGGAAGATGTCAAAATCCGCCGGCAACGGCATAGACCCTCTGGAGGTCATTGACAGCTACGGCGCGGACGCGCTTCGCTTCTCGCTGTGTCAGGGCATCAGCCCCGGGGCCGATACACGTTTTTCCACTGAGCGCGTGGAAGCCGCGCGTAATTTTGCCAACAAAGTATGGAACGCCGCGCGATTCGTGCTGATGAATCTGGAGGGCGAAGAGACACTGGAAGGGAAAAGCCTGGGTCTTGCCGATCAATGGATACTGACCCGCGCTCAGGAAGCAGCCAGAGAAGTCGGGGAGCACCTGGAACACTGCGATCATGGCCTGGCAGCCGCAAAAATCTATGATTTTGCCTGGGGTGAGTTTTGTGACTGGTACATAGAACTAGCCAAGGCCGATCTGTTCGGAGACGATATAGAACGCAAACACGCGGTGCGCGCTGTGCTGCAGCATGTTCTGCAGACGCTTCTGAAGCTGCTGCACCCCTTCATGCCCTTCCTGACAGAGGAAGTCTATCGCTTCCTGCCCGGCCGAGAGCAGGACAGCTGCATGCTCTCCGCCTGGCCCCAGTATGACGAATCGCTCTGCTTCCCGGAGGAGGACAGGCAGGCGCAAGGGATCATGGACATCATCCGCGCGGTGCGCAACCTGCGCGCGGAACTGAAAGTGCAGCCCGGGCACAAAGCGCGCCTGCTGCTGAGGCCGCAGACTGGCTGGATGGCTCCCTTGCAGGGGGCTTCAGCTCATTTCATGCGCCTGGCCTCTGCTTCCTCGGTGGAGTTTCTGAAAGAAGGCCAAACACCTGAGGGCAAGCTGGTGTCCGCCGTGACGGGCGGCGCTGAGCTGTTTATCCCGCTGGGTGATCTGGTGGACCTTGAAAAGGAGGCTCAGCGCCTGCAAAAGGAATATGATAACCTGACGGGTGAAATCGCGCGCGCGCAGGGAAGGCTGAACAATCCCGGATTCATAGCCAAGGCGCCTGAAGCGCTTGTGCTGCAGGATAAACAGAAGCTTGAAGACAATATCGCCATGCAGAAGACGCTTGAGCAGCGCTTGAACGATCTGAGGAACTGAGATGGAAACGGGCTTTTCCCATATCCCGGTTATGCTCTGCGAAGTACTGGAAGGGCTAGCCCCCAGGGCCGGCGGCGTCTATGCCGACGGCACCCTGGGCGGAGGCGGCCACAGCGAAGCGATCCTGCGATTGATCGGCGAGACAGGCCAGCTGTACGGCATCGACCGCGACCCGGCTGCGCTGAAGGCCGCGACACAGCGCCTCCGCGCTTATCCGGGCTTCCACCCCATCCATGGCAATTTCCATGATGTGAAGGAGCTTCTGGGTGATGTAAAGCTTGATGGAGGGCTGCTTGACCTGGGGGTATCCTCCCATCAGCTTGATACACCCGGGCGGGGCTTTTCCTATCATGAAGATGCTCCGCTTGATATGCGCATGGATACATCACAGGGCGAGACCGCGGCTGACTGGCTGAACCATACGCCTGAAAAAGAAATCACCCAGGCGTTCTATGATTACGCGGATGAGCGCTGGGCTGCCCGGATCGCCGCGCTGATTATCGAGATACGCAGGGAACGACCTTTTGAAACGACAGGAGATCTTGTGCGGGCAGTCGATCGGGCTATCCCCAAGGCTGTCCGTCAGAAGGATTCGGGCCATCCGGCCAGACGAGCCTTTCAAGCGGTGCGCATCGCCGTCAATGACGAGCTGGCGCCTCTTGCGGACGCCGTTTACGACTGGATGGATATGCTGAAACCCGGCGGACGCATGTGCGTGATCAGTTTTCATTCCATAGAGGATCGCATCATCAAGCGCGCGTTCAATGCCTTGCGCAATCCCTGCACCTGTCCGCCCAAAGCGCCTATCTGCACCTGCCACAAGCAGCCGGTTGTCAAAGTGCTGTATGGCGGCGCGGTCAAGCCCGGCAAGGAGGAGACGGAGGAGAACAACCGGGCCCGAAGCGCTGTGCTGCGGGTGGCGGAAAAACTGTAGGAGGCGTATATGCTTTATGTCGTGGCGACCCCCATCGGCAATCTGGGGGATATGAGCCCAAGGGCGGTGGATACACTCAAATCGGTTGATCTGATCGCCGCGGAAGATACCCGGCATACCATCAAATTGCTCAACCATTTTCAAATTCATACGCCTCTGACCAGTCTGCACGAGCACAATGAGCCAGCAAAGGGACAGATGCTGGTGAACAGGATGCTGGATGAGGGTATCAATATGGCGCTGGTGACGGACGCGGGCACGCCCGCCGTTTCTGATCCGGGCGCCGTTTTTGTACAACTGGCTGCCCGCTCAGGGATAGAAGTGCTGGCGGTACCCGGCCCTTCCGCCGCGATCGCGGCGCTGAGCGTCAGCGGCTTTGAAAGGAAGAGCTTCAGCTTTTACGGGTTTCTATCCAGAAAAGCTACGGAACTCCTGGAACAGCTGAAACACATGGCCGGGAAAGATGAAATCGCGATCCTGCATGAATCACCGATGCGGATTAAAAAGCTGATGGAGGCGGTGATTGAAGCGCTGGGGGATGTACCGGTGTCGCTCAGCTGTGACATCACCAAGCTGCATGAACTGACACTGCGCGGCAGCGCGTCGCAGGTGCTTAAAGCGCTTAACTCAAACGATAAGGCTGAAAAAGGCGAGTATGTCCTGGTGCTTGACCTGTTTAGCCTTGAAGGTGTGAAGGAGGCTGCGCGTGAGGAGTTGGCTCTTGAGGCGCGGCTGCTTCATTGGCTATTGGCGGGTGACGATATGCGCTCCGCCTGCGCCAGGCTGACTGAAGCGGGGGAACGCAAGAACGCCGTATATGCCGCGTCCCTCAAATTGAAGGACATGATGCGCGAGGATGTCAGCAACATGCGATAGCGCTCAATATAAATACAAAAAATGCTTCACCCCATAGCAAAAGTGTGATAAAATAATGATTGTTCATAATGGGGAGGTTTTGATACCTCTGCCCGTCTGATATACAGGCGGAGAGACTTCACAGGAGGTTGCGCATGGACTTTGCAGAGCGGATGCTCAAGCTGAACCAAAGGCGGGACGCGCTGAAACAAGGCAAAGCAGACGGGCCGGACGCGCTTGCCCGGGTGTATGGATTGCTTGATCCGGGTTCCTTTATACAGACTGACGCGTACAGGACGGGCGGCCATAATGTGACTGGTCATGGCCTGATCAATGCCCGCCCTGTTTATGTGGCGGCGCAGGACGGCGGCGCGATGACCAGGGAGCAGGCTGAAAAGCTGATCAAGCTGATCGGCCTGGCCGGTTCCACCGGCGCGCCGCTGGTGCTGATGCCTGACAGCCGGGGCACCAAAGTGGAAGAAGGCGCTCAGGTATTGGCTGCCTTTGCTGATGTATTTACAGGGCTTTCCAAGCTGAGCGGATATTGCCCGATCATCACCCTGCTGATGGGACCTGCCGCCGGCATAGCCGCGCAGTTTATTGCGCTGTCTGATTTCACCGTGGCTGTGGAAGGGAAGGGCTACGCGGCTCCTTTCGCGCCGGGTGTGATCAACGCGGTCAACGGCACCGAAGCCAAAGCAGAAGCGCTTGGCGGCGCAGTGACGCTGTACGCAAACGGCATAGCCGCCTTGAAAGCAGCTGATGAGGATGAGGGGCTGGCTCTCGTACGTACGCTGATTGATCTGCTGCCATCCTCTTCCTATGATCATTCGCCCCTTGAAGACGGAGAACAGCTCAACCGTCTGATCGCCCTTCCGCCCAAAACCGGGAAGGAACTGGCGCAGGAGCTTTGCGATGCCGGTACAGCGTTTGAACTGTATGCCGGGCTTCAAACGGAGGCTTCAGTATATCTTGGCCGCATTGGCGGATATGCCTGCGGGGTGGTTGCGGCGAGCGGCCGCTTTGATTCCGCCGGCTGCGAGAAGATCACAGGGCTGGTGAAGTTCTGCGACGCGTATGATCTGCCGGTGGTCACGCTGGTGGATTCCGAGGGGCTTGAAGTGCCGGAGCAAAAAGGCCTTGCTTCTCTGATGAAGGCTTCCGGCAGGCTGCTAAGCACCTACGCGCAGGCCACAACACCCAAGATAGCGGTCATCACCGGCAATGCCGTGGGGGCTGCCTATGTCAGCCTGGCCGGCAAGGCCTTGTCCGATATCAGCTATGCCTGGCCGACGGCCTATGTGGCGCCGCTGAGCGCGGATGCCGCGGTTCAGACTTTTATGCTGGACGAGCTGCGTGAAACAGAACGCGGCGAGCTCAAGGAGAAGGCCTTTGAACAATCCGACGCCTTCGCTGCAGCTGAAGCCGGGCTGGTGGACGATGTGATCGACCCCGCCGAGACCCGCAAGCACCTGATTGCGGCGCTTGAGCTGCTGCAGACCAAGAGCACTGTGCTGTAAGGGGGGATATTCATGGAACTGGAGCAAGCGATGACCATACAGCCCGGCAGCGCGCTGGCCGAGTCGGTCGAAAGCCTGAAGGCCGCGCTGAACAGCCAGACAACGCTCATATATATATTGATCGCGATCGCGGCCCTCAGCCTGATCATTGCCATCGCGGCGATGCAAAGGGGAAAAAGGGGAAACGGCGGGGAGCAGGTCTTTGAGGCAGTGACGCCGGCACCCGCTGCCACGGCTTCTGTATCGAATGACGGGGCCATTGCGGCCGCCATCACAGCGGCCATTGCCTGCATTCTCTCACAGGAGAAGGATGGCCACGCCAAGGGGGATCAGGCCAGCGGCTTTATCGTGCGCCGCATCCGCAGAGCATAACTACAGCTTACAAGCAATCATGTGGAGGGAGATATTGATATGCGTACATTTCAAGTAAAAGTCAACGGAGTTTCCTATCAGGTAGAAGTTGAAGAAACAGCGGGAGGATTTGCCCCCGCGCCTCAGGCTGCTCCGGCAGCCCCCGCCCCTGTGCCCGCTGCCGCTCCTGCGGCTCTGGCCCCTGCTGCTGTGCCTGCTGCCGCACCGGTTGCCGCGCCGGTCGCCGGCGGAGAGAAGATCAACAGCCCTATGCCCGGTACAATTCTTGATGTCAGGGTTTCGGCGGGCCAGAGCGTCAAAAAGGGCCAGGTGCTGTGCATCCTGGAGGCCATGAAGATGGAAAATGAGATCATCTCCCCCCGGGACGGAGCAGTCGCCCAGGTCGTGGCCAATAAGGGCGCTTCGGTCAACGCGGGTGATCCCTTGATGGTGCTGCAATAAGCGATCCGCTTAGGCTGAGAGGAGCAAATCATGGCGAAGGTTAAAATCACTGATACAATTCTGCGCGATGCGCACCAGAGCCAGGCGGCTACGCGCATGCGCATTGAAGAAATGCTGCCCATCTGCCCGCAGCTGGACAAGGTCGGCTATTATTCGCTGGAATGCTGGGGCGGAGCAACTTTTGACTCCTGCCTGCGCTTTTTGAATGAGGATCCCTGGGAGCGTCTGCGCAAGCTGCGGAAAGCCCTGCCCAACACCAAGCTGCAGATGCTGCTTCGCGGCCAGAACATACTGGGCTACAAGCACTATTCAGACGACGTGGTGGATTATTTTGTCAATAAGTCCATCGACAACGGCATCGATATCATCCGTACATTTGACGCGCTCAACGACCTGCGCAACATGGAAACAGCCGTTTCCGCCACCAAGAAGCATGGCGGCATTGCGGAAGTAGCCATGAGCTATACCATCTCCAGGGTGCACACGGAGGAGTACTTCATCAAGCTGGCGCAGGATATCGAAGCCATGGGCGCGGATCTCATCTGCATCAAGGATATGGCCAACCTCCTGCTGCCTTACGCGGCATTCTCGCTGGTTTCCAAGCTGAAGAAATTTGTGAAGGTGCCAATCGTTATCCATACCCATAACACCACAGGCACAGGGGATATGACATATCTGAAGGCCATCGAGGCAGGCGCGGATATCATTGATACCGCTATGTCGCCTCTTGGCAGCGGCACGGCCCAGCCCGCGACGGAGGGACTGGTGGCGACCCTCAAGGGTACAGAATATGACACCGGCCTTGACCTGAACCTGCTCAGCGAAATCGCCGAGTACTTCAGGAAGGTGGCGGACCGACTGACCAAGGATGGCTGGCGCGATCCCGAGCGCGTGCTGTCGGTGGATGTCAATACCCTGCGCTATCAGGTGCCGGGCGGCATGCTCTCCAACCTGATCGGCCAGCTCAAGCAGGCCGGCAAGATGGACAAGTACTATGACGTGCTGGCTGAGATCCCGCGCGTGCGTGAGGACTTTGGCCTTCCGCCTCTTGTAACGCCAACAAGCCAGATCGTAGGCACTCAGGCTGTCATGAATATCATATCCGGCGAACGCTACAAGATGGTGCCTAATGAATCCAAGGCTCTGATGATGGGTGAGTATGGCAGGCTGCCGGCACCCGTCAATGAAGAAGTGCGCAGGAAGATCATCGGCGACGCCAAGGTGATCACCCATCGCCCCGCGGATGATATCCCGCCGGAGATGGATAAATACCGCAAGGAAGTCGCCCCCTACAGCCAGCAGGATGAGGACGCGCTGAGCTACGCCCTGTTCCCGCAGGTGGCTACAAAGTTCTTCCAAACCCGCCAGGCAGCGCAGCTGCAGATAGACCCGACGACCTATGATAAAAAAACCGGCGCCATGCCGGTGTGATCACGGCAGCCGGCTGAAACTATCTACTCACGCAGAGGGACCCTCCCTGAAGGAAGGGTCCCTCTGCGCTGCGGCTTCCGCACAAGAATGTGAAATATGATTCATAATGCATATATTCTTTACAAGCATTGATCTGCTTTGTTATAATACCTTTGCCGGTACCGTACAGGGCCGGACACGAACCGGTACGCCCCGCAGACACGTCAGGTATCCTTGCGAACTTGAACGGAGGACAATATGGATAAACGAGTAGAACACTTTACCTGGACCGCCATTCTGGCTGCTCTTGTAGCACTTCTGGGGATGACCCCGCTGGGGCTGATCCCGCTTGGTTTTATCAATGTGACGATACTGTGCGTGCCGGTGATACTGGGCACGCTGCTGCTTGGCTTGAGGACAGGCCTGATACTTGGAGCCGTGTTCGGGGCGATCAGCACAGTCCGTATGTTCATGGCGCCCAGCGCTTTGGTCGCTCCTTTGCTTGCAGCCAATACAGCCCTGGCGGTGATCATGTGCATTCTGCCCCGTTTGCTGATTCCTGTGGTGGCGCATCTGAGCTATAAGTCGCTGCTCAAGGGAAGATTTGACAAAATTTCTCCGGCTATCGCCTCGGCATTTGGTTCACTGACCAATACGGTGTTTTATCTGGGCCTGATGCTTGTCTTTTATCAAATGGCCGGGCTTGATTCCACAGCCGTTCAGGCGCTGATCCTGGGAACGGGGCTGATCGCGGGGACCTCTGAGGCTGTTGTCGCAGCCTTGCTGGTGCCGCCTATCCTGATCGCGGTCAAAAAGATGATGAAGAGAGCTTGAGGACACTGTATGCTGTTAGCGCTGGACATTGGCAACTCCAACATCAAGGTTGCTCTGTTTGACGGCAATGATCTGAAAAACTATTGGCGTGTATCGACCAACCGCAGCTATTCGTCGGATGAGTACGGCCTCATATTGGATGGGATGTTCCGCCACGCGGGCCGTGATACAAAAGAGGTGGAGGGCATCATTATGTCCTCCGTTGTGCCGACGATCAATTTTACAATCGATCACATGTGCCGGGAGTACTTCAAGCAGGAGCCGATGGTCGTTGGCCCCGGCATTAAAACAGGGATCAACATTCTCTACGAAAGCCCGCGTGATCTGGGCTCTGACCGCATCTGCAACGCTGTGGCAGCCCATCACCACTATGGTCCATCCTGCATATTTATAGACTTTGGGAGCGCTACTTCCTTTGGCGTGGTGGACAGGCGCGGAAGTTTTCTGGGTGGATGCATCTGTCCCGGGATGAAGCTGGCCAGCGAAGCGCTGGTGAGCGGCACATCCAAGCTGCCGAATTTTGAGCTGATCATGCCCGATCAGGTGATCGCGAAGTCGACTGTCTCAAACCTCCAGTCAGGCTTGCTGTACGGTTATGTGGGCCAGGTGAACTACCTGGTGGAACGTATGAAGGAGGAACTGGCCGATCCGGAGGTGCGCGTGGTAGCAACAGGCGGGCTGGCCTTGGTCATCGCGGGCAGGACAAAGAATATTGACCGGCTGGATGGCTTGCTGACGCTCAAGGGTCTCAAGATCATCTACGATAAAAACCAATAGTCGGGAGAGTGGCATGAGTAAACGGCGCAGGCGCGGTTTGAGTTTTGGCAGCATATTCGTGTTGCTGCTGACAGCCGCGGCTATTTTCGGCACTTATTACTTTTTGACAACGGTGGCCAGCGACAGCCCGGCCGCCGCGATGAATATCCCCGAAATCGTCAGCGCTGTTGAACATGCCCTACAGACCACAGCGAAACCGGAGCCGCCTGCTATCACGGTAACCCTTCAGCCGACTGCGGCACCCTGATACAGCAGGCTGCTTGAGCATGATAAGAACTCGCCCTGTGTGTAACAGCGGCGGGTTCTATTTGAATGTATATTATCTGTAATACCTTGTCTTGTAGCTGGTATTCTTTTTGAACTTAGGTTTTTTACGTCTGGTAATCAGCTTGTAAATCACTTGGCTGACGACGATCACCGAGAGTATGGGGGCCGCGACAAGGAAGGCAAATTCCAGTGAAAAACGGGGGAATGGGTTGGGATCATTATCAGTGTACTGTATGATTTCTTCCAGCGTCGGCACCGCGGCCGGCCTGCGCTCAATGCTTCGAGCGGCGATCAGGTCGTATTCGACAGGTGCCGCCCCATCCTCTTCGGGCATATAGGTCAGGGTGCCGATGACTTCGCCGGCGCTGACCGGGGCCTCCAGGATACGATCCAGGCTTACACTTGTGCGGCTGTTGAACAGGCGCTGCCAATTGGTTGCCTGGGCAGCAAAGCCCACAAGCCTGTCATCTGCCAGCGGATCACGCTTGCGCAGGGAAAGCTCCAGTTGGCCGATATCCGGATCGTCCAGTGAGTAGCCGGATATATCGACGATCTTCGGGTTTTCTTTGTAAATCGCTTCAATGCTTGTTGTGACATATTGGGAGAAGCCGTAATCCATCAGACGCTGCGTATCGACCCAGCGGCCGTTGGAATTGCTTTTGAGCGTGACCGTAATCAGCTCGATGCCATCTCTGTCCGCGGCCGCCGCGTAGCATTCTCCGGCCAGTGAGTAGGAACCGGATTTGCCGCCGATCAGGTTGGGGTAGTAAAACTTGCCTTCGGAGGCCTCGGGGTTCATGATGTACCTGCTGTAGGAGGACAATCGCTTGCGCTCCCGGCTCCCGTTGTCGGCCGCGGGAATGGTAAATGTGTATAGGCCGAATATCTCGCGGAAACCCTCTGTCTGCAAAGCCGCTCTGGTGATCAGGGCAATGTCGCGGGCGGTGGAATAGTGGTTGTCATCATGGTAGCCGTGCGGATTGGCAAAGTGACTGTTGACAGCGCCCAGCTCCTGCGCTTTCTCATTCATCAGCTGAGCAAAGGCTTCCTGGGAACCCGCGATATGCTCGGCAATCACCAGCGCGCCGTCGTTGCCCGAGGCGACCATCGTGGCTTTCAGCAGGTCTTCCATTCTCAGCTGTTCGCCGGGAACAAGGCCGATCATGCTGCCGTCTTCGTGAAGGCTCAAAACGTTTTGGCTGACGGTTACCACATCCTCGGGATTGCTTCTCTCCAGCGCGATCATGACGGGCAGTATCTTGGGGGTTGAGGCGGGAAACATGGCGGTATCCGCGTTTTTCTCAAACACGGCGGTACCCCTGCGGGCATCGATCACGATGGCGCTCTGCCCCTTGATCTGGCTGCTTTTTAAATCGCCCGGACGGTTGGGATCATAATCTTCGCTTGAAGAAATAGCTGATGAAAATGGAATGAGCATGAACAGAACAGCCGCGATGCATAATAAACGAACCGGTGAACTGCTCAAAAAACCTTCCCCCTTCATTGAATGTCAATGGGGGAAGGCAAATAATGCGGCTCCCCCGCAAGGAAGCATCGTATCACAAATCAGTCTGTTTGTATAGTTTGGGCCCGCTTTCGTATAGGTTATTGCCAAGGCTGTCAATGAGCACGATCACAGGAAAATCCTTGATGACAAAGCGATGAATGGCCTCAGGACCCAGATCCGGGTAGGCGATCACCTCGCTGGACATGATGCTGCGGGATATCAGGGCCGCGGCCCCTCCCACAGCGCCGAAATACACAGCCCCATAGGTTTTCATGGCATCGACCACTGCCGCGTTTCGCAGCCCTTTGCCGATCATAGCCCGCAAGCCGCGCGCCAGGAGTTTTGGGGTGTAAGCGTCCATGCGGTAGCTTGTGGTCGGGCCCGCGGAGCCGACGGCGTGGCCGGGGCTGGCGGGGGCAGGCCCGACATAGTAGATGGTTTCGCCTTCAAGCGGGATGGGCAGATCCTCGCCCTTTTCAATCAAATCGATCAGGCGTTTATGCGCGGCATCGCGTCCGGTGAGGATGGAGCCGGACAGCGTGACCATGTCACCCGCGCGCAGGCCGCGCGCCGTGCTTTCATCAAGCGGCAGATCCAGATGGATGGTATTCATGCGCGGTTGCCTCCTTACAGCGTGACGGACGCATGGCGCGCCGCGTGACAGCAGATGTTGATGGCGACAGGCAGGCCGGCGATGTGCGTAGGCGCCTGCAGGATATGCACTTTCAGCGCCGTTGTCACCCCGCCCGTACCACCCGGGCCGATGCCCAGGGCGTTCACCGCCCGAAGCAGTCCATCTTCAAGCGCCTTGTATCTGGGATCGGGATTAGATCGGCTGAGTGGCAGGGCGGTCGCCTGCTTGGCCATGATGGCGGCAGATTCAAAGCTGCCTCCGATGCCCATGCCGATGATGATGGGCGGACAGGGGTTAGGGCCTGCCTTTTCCACCGTATCCAGCACAAACTGCTTGATGCCTTGTACGCCGTCAGCGGGCACAAGCATTTTCAAGGCGCTCATGTTTTCGCTGCCAAAGCCCTTGGCGACGGCTGTCAGTTTGACCCGGTCGCCCGGAACGATGCGCGTGTGAATGACTGCAGGCGTATTATCCTTGGTATTGATGCGGTCAAAAACAGGATCGGACACGATCGATTTGCGCAGGTAACCCTGCAGATAGGCTTCCCTGACGCCCTGCTGGATGGCCTCTTCAAACGGCAGTCCCTCGATATGCGCGTCCTGCCCTACCTGCGCGAAGATAACGGACAGGCCTGTATCCTGGCAGATGGCGATACGCTCAGCGCCGGCTATGCGATAGTTTTCACTGATTTGCTCCAGCGTGTTCCGGCCAATGGGAGAGGGTTCCGAGGCCTTTGCCTCGTCGATGGCCGCGCGAACGTCATCTCCGATGACATAGCTGCACTCGATGAACAGCTCCGCGACAGCCTGGGTGAGCAGGCTTGATTGAATAGTTCTCATGAATGTCCTCCCTGTGTCAGACGATGATCATTCTCTTTTGCCAGGCGCTTGCTGCGGGCAGCCCGGCGCCGATATACCATAATTCCTCAGCTCGCATGTCCTGAGCGATGCCGGGATGATTTTCTTTTGCCGGGCGGGTGATCAGGGGAAAACCGTTTTGACCGGCCCGCTCAAGCAAAGGCGCCGCGCTCTTCCTCATGCCAAGCAGCCTGACATAATCCGGCGGGCGAAGCGGTTTCTTCCTGATATCCAGGAGACAATGCGTCAGCGCGCGGGAGATACGGGCATAAGGATAGCGCTTGGTCTTCACCAGATCTATCAGATGCCGGCGGCTTGAGGCCTGCGGGACGTATTTAAGAATACGCCGGTCCAGGCCTTCCGAGATTTCATCAATGTCTGAAAAATCATGACGGCTTAGGAGACAGGACAGCAGCACGCTATCCAGAGACCCTGGGAGGTGAAAACCGCGCCGCATGGCATTTTCTTCAACGATGCTGAAGGTTTCCGGGGGAAGGGCCGCCTGCGCGGAGATCCAATCACCGCGCAGGATAGCGCCGCGTACAGCTGTGGCGGAAGGAAAGGGGTTCAAGCGTGTATCATGATAGTCACCCCGGCGGATCACCGCAAGGGGTTCAATGCCGCTTTGCAGCGCGCTGAGCGCCTGTATATAGGAGATGGCCAGATTAAAATTGGGTTTGTCGAGCACCTTGCCGGCATCCGCGCAGAGCGATGCGGCCAGCGCCTGACCCTGTGCCCGCGCAAAAGATTCACCGCGGTCCAGCGCGTCACCAAGCGCTGTTGTATAGTCTGCTGTGGGTTCTCTCACCAGCGCAGCTGCCGCTGACATATGGGGGAGGACGCTCTCTTCCACACCGAAGCTGATATGCGTCACCGCGCCCAGCGCATGCAGGATACCGGCGCCTCCCATAGCAAAACGGTTAGCCTGCGCGCAGGAATAGTCTACCGGCATACCGAGCACCAGATCGGCTCCGGAGCGAAGCGCCATCAAAGCCCTGTCATGCGTAGAAAAGAGAGCAGGCAAACCGCGCTGCGTGAAAGCCGTACTGATCACACAGATGATGTAATCGGCTTCTGACCTCTTCCTTGCCTCGTTCAGTTGAAAGAGATGGCCCTTATGAAAGGGATCATACTCCGCGATAATGCCGCAAACACGCATGCCAGCCTCCCTTGATATAGAGTCAGTGTACCATATGGGAGGGGAAAAAGAAAGTTGACAGTCCTTCGCGTTATCACCTATAATTTAAACAGACTTAACACAAGGAGGTGGAGCACCATGGATGACGGCGATAGTAGACGTCAGGCTGATGAAAGCGTACCTATATGCCGCATGCGTGATGCTTTGCCTGTATAGAATCGCTTTTATCCTTGCGTCTTGAGCGCCGCCCGCACTTGCTGAAATCAGCAAGGTGTTTTTTTGTGGTTGATTATGTGCGTCGAGGTGAAGGAGTATGGATTGGGATGTAATCAAGGATAAGCTGGATAACCTGCTGGGACAGGGCCGCCACGGTTTGCTGCGCGGCGCGATGATGATGCTGAACCCCGTGGATATAGCGAACTATATGAAGGATCTGGACCCTGAGAAGCTGCTGCTTGTTTTCCGTGTGCTGCCCAAGGACATGTCTGCCGAAGTATTCAGCTATATGGATGCAGATCAGCGGGAGACGCTTGTCAACAGTATCTGCGCTGCCCAAATCACCGCGCTGATCAGCGAGATGTTTGTTGATGCCGCGGGCGACTTTCTGGAGGACCTGCCTGCCAACGCGGTCAAGCGCGTGCTGCAGAATACCGACCCGCAGACCCGTGTGATCATCAATCAGTTTTTAAAGTATCCGGAGAATTCTGCCGGTTCTCTGATGACGATCGAGTACTGCGAGTTCACGCCTGACATGAATGTCCGTGACGCCTTGCGGATCATCAAGGAAACCGGGGTGGACAAGGAAACGGTCTATACATTGTACCTGGTGGACGGGCAGCGCAAGCTGCTGGGTACCATCCCCCTGCATAAGGTGCTTGTGTCTTCCGAAGATACGCCGCTGTCCAGGCTGGTTGATCCGGGCATTATTTCCGTCACAACGCTGGATGATCAGGAAGTGGTCGCGGATACTGTCCGCAAGTACCACATGCTGTCTATCCCCGTTGTAGACGGCGAGGGGCGTATGGTCGGCATTATCACCAGCGACGACATCATGGATGTTATTGAGGAAGAAAATACCGAGGACTTCGAAAAGATGTCCGGCCTTGCGCCGGCGGAGGAGTCCTATTTCAAAACCGGGCTGTTCCGGCTGGCTGCCAACCGCCTGCCCTGGCTGCTGATCCTGATGTTTACATCCATCTTGTCAGGCGCGATCATTTCTCGCTTTGAGAGTGTTTTGGCAGTCAATATACTGCTGTCCGCCACCATTCCGATGCTGATGGACAGCGGAGGAAACTGCGGCCAGCAGGCTTCCACGCTGATGATCCGCGGCATGGCGCTGGGTGAGGTGAAATTCCGTGACCTCCCCCGTGTTCTCTGGACAGAGATCAGGGTAGGGCTGATCGTGGGCATTGTTATGTCCGCCTTCACTTTCGCGCGGCTGATGCTGTTGAACCGGGCCGGGCTTGATATCGCGCTGGTCATCACGGTCAGCCTGTTCGCGACGGTTGTGCTGGCCAAAAGCATCGGCTGCACCCTTCCTCTGCTGGCTCAACGCGTTGGGTTTGACCCCGCGCTGGCGGCGTCTCCGCTGATCACCACACTGGTTGACGCGAGCAGCCTGTTTCTCTATTTCTCCATCGCGACAAAGTTTATTCTGTAATCGCTGCAGCAAAACAGGCCATGAGCGGAAAGCCGCCCATGGCCTGATTTTATACTAATATGCGATTAACCTGCCGATAAAATCCAACTGCGATGAGTGATTGACCTGACGGTCGCATGGTCCAGAGAGCAAATGGTCTCGCATAGTCTTTCAACTACCTTTTCGAGGGATACGAATATCTCATTGCAAAAACCATGCATTCTCAACCATGACCATATTTGCTCTATCGGATTCATCTCAGGCGTTGCAGGTGGGATATAGAATAATTCTA
>JAEWRJ010000134.1 GCA_023460055.1 Bacillota bacterium
TCTTGTTTTTTCAGCTGAACGCGAACAGCCTGAACCGCGTCTATCAGGCAGAGGCCTCCATCACCCCCGCCCCGACCACAGCCCCGCCCGCCATCTATGCCAGCCCGACGGAAGCGCTGCTTCGCACGGGTTCGATTGGTCCCGAGGTGCTGGAGCTTCAGGAGAAACTGAAAGCGCTGGGCTACTATACGGGAGAGATTGACGGCCAGTACGGCAACGCGACGGCAGATTCCGTGATGAGCTTTCAAAGCCAGCACGGCTTGACGCCCGACGGCATGGCAGGTCAGCAGACGCTCGGTATGATCTACAGTGAAGCGGCGCAAAAGATAAGCGTCACTCCCCTTCCTTCTCTGCCTGGCAGCGCGGACAACCTGCCCTTGCTGGTCAACCGCCAGAATGCCCTGCCGACAGACTATATGCCGCCTGACATTGTGGCGCTGAGCTCCATCGTGCCGGATGGGCTGATCATATTGAAGGACCCGCAGGTCCAGGGAAACCGCGAGGCTGTCCAGTCTTTGGTCCGGATGGTGCGCGCCGCGCAGGCCGACGGCCTTGATGTATGGCAGGTTAGCGAGGGGTACAGAACGCTCGCGCGCCAGCAGGAGCTGTTTGATAACGAAGTCAAGCGCCTGATGACAGACGGGCAGATGAGCGAAGACAGCGCGCGCCGCGCGGCCGAGCGCAGCGTGGCCCTACCCGGTACCAGCGAGCACCACACCGGCCTGTCTTTTGACCTGACCGTGCCGGGGTATTACTTCGGTGATACCCAGCAGGCCATATGGCTGGAAGATCATTGCTTTGAATACGGCTTTATCCTTCGCTATACCGCCAACAAGGAACATATTACAGGGTTTGACGCGGAGCCCTGGCATGTACGCTATGTAGGGGAGATCCACTCCCGCTTTATTGAGGAGCATAACCTGGCGCTGGAAGAGTATCTGGCGCTGTATCAATAAGCCGACTTCGGGAAAGCCAATGCGAGCAAGCCCGGCGCCGGCAGCGCTCGGTATAAAAAGGTGAGCGGCTATCAGCCGCTCACCTTTTTATTTGGATGCGCATTGACGCGCGGCCATTCCGCCGCGTTTTTTATGTCTTGGATCCGCTCCGCTTTCTTTGGAAGAACTTCACGCACTCCACGATCGGCACCATGGAGAAAGCCAATCCCAGGGCAATCAGGTACTCTGTCAGAGTGATGTGCGCAAGGTCAAAGGCATTGCTGAGGAAGGGGATGTAGATCACAGCCGCAGTCAGCACCAACGACAGGACCATCGCCAGATAAAGAAAGCGGTTGTGCGTCTTCAGCTTGAATACAGAGCCGCGCTGCGATCGCATGTTGTAGGCGTGGAATACCTCCGCGATATTCATGGTCAGGAAGGCCATGGTCATGCCATCGCGTGAGTTGACAAACTCCCATACGCCGGATTCGATATAGTGGCCGATCAGGTAAGACAGCACGGTCAGGACGGAGACCAGGACACCCTGATAGAGCGCGTCGATACCCAGGCCGCCCGCGAATACGCCTTCATTCTTATCGCGCGGAGGGCGGTTCATCACGCCCTTGTCCGGCGCCTCGAACCCCAGAGCAAGTGCCGGGAAGACGTCGGTGATCAGATTGATCCACAGGAGATGGACAGGCTTCAGGATAACGAAGCCAAGCACTGTAGCCGCAAAGATCGACAGCACCTCTGATAGGTTGGACGCCAGCAGGAACTGGATCGTCTTTCTGATGTTGTCATAGATCCTTCGGCCTTCCTCCACCGCGTGGACAATGGTAGCGAAGTTGTCATCCGCCAGTACCATATCCGCCACGTTCTTGGTCACATCGGTCCCCGTGATGCCCATGCCTACCCCGATATCCGCTTTCTTGATGGACGGCGCGTCGTTGACGCCGTCACCCGTCATGGCCGTGACCTTGCCATTATCCTCCCAGGCGGTAACGATGCGTACCTTGTGCTCAGGCTGCACGCGGGCATAAACAGAATATTTGACGACATCACGCTTGAAATCTTCGTCCGAAATCTCGTCCAGCTGAGCGCCGGTGATGGCCTCATCCGGGCTTTTGATCATGCCCAGCTGCATGGCGATGGCTGCTGCCGTATCCTTGTGATCACCGGTGATCATGACAGGGCGGATACCGGCACGCTTGCACTCCTCGATCGCAGGCAGCACCTCAGGCCGCACCGGATCCAGCATGCCGACCAGGCCGAGGAAGACCAGCTCACGTTCCAGCGCGGCAGGTTTCTGGTCCGCGGGCATCTCATCCCAATCCCGGTACGCGCCTGCCAGCACGCGCAGGGCGCGGCTGGCCATGGCGGTATTGTCTGACAATATTTTCTTTCGGTGTTCGTCGGTCATGGGCAGCGCCTGCGTGCCGTCCCAATAGTAATCGCAGCGGCGCAGCAGCTCGTCCGGCGCGCCTTTGGTATACTGGCGCAGCTTGCCCGATTCATGCCTGACGATCGTGGTCATCAGCTTGCGCATGGAGTCAAACGGCGCTTCGCCCACGCGCTGATTGGTTTTGAGCAGCTCTGTCTTGGGCATACCAAGCGTGGCGGCATAGTTAACCAGGGCGTTCTCGGTAGGCTCGCCGACCGCCTGGCCATCCACCCATTCGGAGTCGGAGGACAGCGCCATCGCCCTGGCAAGCAGGCTTTCATCGGGTGCCGCGCAGTCCACCACCGTCATCCGGTTCTGGGTCAGCGTGCCGGTCTTGTCAGAGCATATGATCTGTGTGCTGCCCAGTGTCTCAACAGCAGTCAGCTTGCGGATGATGGCGTTGCGCTTGCTCATATTGGTCACGCCCACGGAGAGAACGATGGTCACCACGGTCGCGAGCCCTTCCGGGATGGCCGCCACAGCCAGCGACACCGCGATCATAAACACATCAAGAATGTGGGTAAAGCTGTAGTCTCCGCTGGAGATCAGGCTGAACAGAAAGATGAAGACGCTGATGCCAAGCACCATCTTGGTCAGCAGGCCGCTGAGCTGCCCCAGTTTGATCTGAAGCGGTGTTGCCCCTTCGACAGTCTTGGCCAAAGTATCTGCGATCATGCCCATCTGGGTGCTCATGCCCGTATCCGTCACCACGGCTTGTCCGCGCCCATAGACGACAATAGAGCCCATGAAGCACATATTCTTCCTGTCGCCCAGCGGTACATCCCTGGCGTCTCCAAGCAAGATTTTCTCCGATGACTTTTCCACCGGCACAGATTCACCCGTCAGCGCGGCTTCCTCGATCTGCAGGCTGGCCGACTCCAGGATGCGGCAGTCCGCGGGGATCGCGCTGCCCGCCTCCAGCAGGATCACATCACCCACCACCAGCTCCTCTGAAGGAACCGAGGTGACATGGCCATCGCGCAGCACATTGCTGGTCGCGGCGCTCATCTTCTGCAGCGCCTCGATGGCTTTCTCAGCCTTGCTCTCCTGGTAGACGCCCAGGACAGCATTGAGCAGCACGACGATCAGGATGATGATGGTGTCCGTCAAATGCAGTTCACCCTGCAAAAGGCTTGTCAGGCCCGATACCGCCGCCGCGACCATCAGGATGATCAGCATCGGCTCCTTGAGCTGCTGGAGGAAACGCTCAAGCATGGTCACGTGATCGCCCTCATTGAGCTTATTGCGTCCGTTTGCCTCAAGCCGCGCCTTTGCTTCCTGCGCGCTCAGCCCTCCGGGGCTGCTTTTTACGCTATCCAGAATCCGATCCGTGGATTCCAAGTAATATTTCATTTCCATTCCTCCATAGATATATCGGCACAGATTGCATTAAACATCATTATAGTTATCAACATTCCAAGCGTCAAGAAATTTGACATTGACGCTCTGTCGGCACCCTGTTATCATTTTGGCAGGAATAAACGAAGAAGGTCGACGCTTTATGAAGGACAAAGGGTTCTACCGCTCCATCCTGCGACTGGCCCTGCCGGCCGCGTTTCAGTCATTAATGTCGCTTCTGGTCACGATGGCCGATAACCTGATGGTCTCAAGCCTCGATCCTCATGGCCTCAGCCTTGCCGCCATCGCGCAGTCAAACAGCATCACCAACTTTGTAAACGCTGCGCTTCTGGGCTTATCCGCAGGTGCCGCCGTATTGGTCAGCCAATACTGGGGAAAGCGCAATACCGCCCGCATCAAGCCCCTGTGCGCCACAGCCTTTACGCTCACGTTAAGCTTTTCCGCGCTGATCGTACTCTTTGTTCTGATGTTTCCCTCCCTGGCGCTGAGCCTTGTCATCAGCAGGAAAGAAGAAGCGATCACGGCCCTCGCGATTCAATACCTGCCGGTGCTTGTCTTCAGCTACCTGCCCTTCGCGATTACTGCCGCCTGCATTGCCATTCTGCGGGGGGTCGAGGTGGTGCGCGTGACCCTGTACGCGACGATCGGCTCATTGATTTCAAACGTCACGCTTAACTACATCCTGATTTTCGGCAAGCTGGGCTTCCCGGCGCTGGGGGTCAGGGGCGCCGCGATCGCCACGGTGCTTGCGCGGCTGATCGAAGCGGGTATCGTGGTGTTTTACCTCTTCAGGGTGCAAAAGGTACTTCCGCTTCGCGCGGGGGATCTGATGATCCATCGCGTCTGGGCCTGGAAAGACTATACCCGCTTTGGACTGCCTGTAGGGCTGACCGACGCGCAGTGGGCGCTGATCGGCATGATCAAGATGATGATCATCGGGCGGATGGGCCAGATCATGATGAATGCCGCCGCGGTCACCGATATGCTGTTCAACCTGGGCACGCTGTTTACTTTTTCGCTGGCGGGAGGTGCCGCCGTGCTGGTCGGCAAGGCAGCAGGATCAGGCAATGTCCAGTTGGTGCGCCAATACTCAAAGCGTATTCAGATCATGTTCCTGTTTGTCGGCATCGTGATGGCGGCGCTCGTATTCTTCCTGCGCGCTCCTTTTTTCAGGCTTTACGATCTTGACGCGCAAACCCTGTCCCTTGCCCTCACCATGGCAGGCATTTGCGCGCCTACACTGATTGGGACCAGCTACCATGCCAGCTGCTTTGTAGGCATCAACCGGGGTGCCGGCGACAGCCGGTTTGTCATGCTGGTGGATATGATCTGCGGCTGGCTGATCGTCCTCCCTTCAGCCTTCCTGGCAGCCTTCGTGCTCAAGCTGCCGCTGCACTGGGTATATTTTTCAACCCGAATCGATCAGAGCTTCAAGTGGATCATCGCCTTCCTGCGCCTTCGGGGGAATCGATGGATCTATAAGCTGACAAGGGAGGATACGCAATGATCACGCTTCTCGTGGGCGGACTGCCCGTACGCCTCAAGGAATTCCACGATTTAAGCTTTATAGAAAATTACGGTCGGGTATTCAGCGTATTTGATGAGCATAATTGCGGCATGCTCAGCTTCGGCCTGATGAGCCCCCAAGGGCAGCGCATCTATCTGAAATACGCGGGCGCCCCTGTGATCAATTTTCCCAGCGACCCCGCCCTCGCGGTCCGAAAGCTGCGCCTGGCGCTTCCAAATTATCACAATCTGCGGCATCCGGCGCTGATCCGCCTGATCAGCGCCCATGACAGTGAAAGCGGCTGCCTGGGGATATTCGAGTGGGCGGAAGGCCTTCCGCTAGGCCCGCGGCCCGAGGGCTACAGCGATTTTCGCTCCATGCCTTTGGTGGACAGGCTGCGGCTGTTTGACATGATCTGCGATTTTCACGCGCGGGCAGAGGCCGCGGGCCTGTGCATCGCGGGCTTCAGCGACGCGCACATGATCCTTAACGCCGGGACCGGGCGGCTGACGCTCAGCAATATCGATGATTACCTGCCTCTGCCCGCCATCAATACAAAAAGCCGCCTGCCCGGTTCTCCTCTCTACCTGCCTCCCGAAGGCTACCGCAAGGGTGACGCCATCGACGAGACCAGCAACGTATACACCCTGTCCGCTTTGAGCCATTGCTTTTTCGGCGACAGGATAGACAAATCAAAAGAGGCCTGGAAGGCCCCCGGAAAGCTCTATCAGGTTGTTTTGCGCGGTATGAACGAAAACCGCGGCCGCCGCCAGCAGAGCACCGGGGAATTCCTGTCCGATTGGCGGGAAGCAGTCAGAAGCAGCCGGTTGAACTGATACTTTTATAGCTGCGTGATCTGCCCGTTTGCGACTCTGAGGACGCAGGCAGGATCGAGCTGCCGGGCTTCTGACAGCTCCGTGCAGGTCAGCAGCGTCTGCACATGCGCAAGGCCGGATAACAGCCTGGTCCGGCGGCCCCCGTCCAGCTCGCTGAGCACATCATCCAGCAGCAGCAAGGGCGGCTCCCCGCCCTGGGCCTGAGTCAGCATATCGATCTGCGCCAGGCGCATGGCCAGCGCGGCGGTACGGATCTGGCCCTGGGAACCGAAAGAACGCAGATCTTCTCCGGAAAGGCCGATCAGCAGGTCGTCCCTGTGCGGGCCGAAGGATGTGGACAGACGGCGCAGATCATCCGACGCCGACTGCTGGAGCATCCTGAGATAATCCGCCTTGATGTCAACGCTCTCTGACAGGCTCGACAGGTAACGGATAGAGAGCTTCTCTTCTCCCCGCCCGCTGATATGGGCATAGTGACCGGCTGAAAGCTCCGCCAGGCGCGCGGACGCCTGCGCGCGGGTGCGCACCAGCGGCACAGCCGCGGCACTCAGCTGCTCATCCCAATCACAGAGCTGATTTTTATGGCGTTCATCTTTATAGATGATCTTCAGCAGGGCATTGCGCTGCTTGAGGACAGCATTATAGTGTTGCAGGGCATAGAAATATCCCGGCAAGCTCTGGGCCATCAGCATATCAACAAAGCGGCGGCGCAGCTGGGGCGACCCCTTGACGATGTCCAGATCCTCGGGCGAGAACATCACGCAGGTCATGTGACCCATCAGCTCGCCCAGGCGGGGGACAGTCTTTCCGCCTACATAGATCAGCTTTTTTTGCTTCTGATTGCGATACAGCCGCACCCCTACCTCATCCGTCCGGCCGTTTCTTTGCACGGTCGCATGCACGGCTGCTGTTTCCGAGCCTATCCGGATCATATCCTGATCGTTGGTGGTGCGGTGGCTTCGCCCCAGGCAGCAAAGATGAATAGCTTCGAGCAGGTTGGTTTTACCGGCACCGTTTTCGCCCACAAAAACCGTCAGCCCATCCGGCGGCAGAAGCGCCACCTGGCTGTAGCTGCGGAAATGATGCAAACGAAGCTGAGTGAGCCGCATTATTTATGATACCTTTCACCCGAATTAATCTTGAAAGCCCGGTAGATCTGCTCCAGCAGCACCACGCGTGCCAGCTGGTGGGGCATGGTCATGCTGGACAGCGACAGGCGGATATCCGCCCGCGCGACGACTTCCGGGGACAAACCCAGCGAGCCGCCGATGATGAACACGATGCGCCGCCCGTCCATGCGCAGACGGCTGAGGGTATCAGCCAGCTGCTCGCTTGTTTGCGCTTGCCCATCAACGCACAAGGCTACCACGGCATCTTCGCGTCTGACCCTGCCCAAGATGTTCCGGCCTTCCTTATCCATCACCTGCGCGATGGCGGCGTGGCTCAGGTGCGGGGGTTCCTTCTCGTCGGGCAATTCAATCACGTCGACTTTGTCAAAACGTGACAGGCGCTTTTCATACTCCCTGGCCGCCTCCGCAAAGGGGTTGGCTATCTTGCCGACAGTGATCAGGCTCAGCGGCATGCGGATAAAGTTTCGATGAAGGCCGGAACGTGGGAGAGATCAGGGAAAACGGCGTCACAAACAGGCGCAAGCTCCGGGGAGTATGGCACCAGGTCGGGCACCATGATGGTCTTCATCCCGGCATCTCGTCCTGCCCTCAGCCCGTTGGGGGAATCCTCAAGCACCAGGCAGTAAGCGGGCCGCGCGTCCAGCATGGCGGCCGTCCTCAGGTACATATCGGGTGCCGGCTTGCTCAGGAGAGTCGGGTCATCGTCCCCCGCCAGAACCGCGCTGAAGTATCGGCCCATGCCCGATATACGCAAATAACCGTCGACCACATGGCGGGGGCTGCCGCTGCACAGGCCCATCTTGAGGCCCTTTCCCTTCACCCATTGGAGCAGTTCGCCGGCGTACGGCTTGACAGGCAAACCGTCACGGTCCACCTGCCGCCACATGAAGATATCAAAATCGACCCAGAACTTTTCCGCGTCAAGGGCGGGGAAGTGTTCCAAAAATAAGGCCGTGCTTTTCTCCTTGTTTGTGCCCAGCATCAGCTTAAACAAATCATCGCCCACGCTCATCCCCTGTTCCCCGGCAGCCAGGGCTGAGGCTTCAATGGCCAGCGTCTCCGAGTCAAACAGCAAGCCGTCCATATCGAAAAGCACCGCGTCAATCGTCATTCAAAGTCTCCCTTGCTCTTTGTAAAAGGCGGCGCAGGCATATGATCCCGCTGCCGCCAACCGCTTCAGTATACCCCATGCCGATGCCGCTTTCAACAAAAGCGCGTCAAGCAGTTTACAGAAAACAACACCCGACTTATCCACCCGCGCTATCCACAATCCCTGTGTGCATATTTATTTTATATACTGCATTTTTATTCTATTCTTGCGTTTGTCTATGCAGCATTATGCACCTCATGCACGCCTGTGCTTAAGCGTTTGCGGCGATTATACAGCATATCCTGTCGATAGATATTCAGAACCTCCTATTCGGTGAACTATCCCCACTTTCCACAGACTTATCCACAGATAAGGCCTTCGAAAGGTAGTATTAAGTTGAAAACAGCAGGCAAATGAAAAAATGATGTGAACAAAGGAAAAGTTATCCACAGGAACTCCCCCCGCTTTTCCCCAAACCTTGTCCACACGAACACAGATTCTGCCAGCGTTCATAATGTGACAAAAGATTTAAGAACATGCATCATTTTGCAGTTTTTGGCTTGACATCCACGACACATTGCGATTTGTCAAGTACGGATCCGGGAAATTTTTGGATATCGATCCGGAAGTCCGCAGGCATCCAAACGAACGCTCGCAGCGCGCGCAAGCAGCGACGCTCAGTCCATACCGCAAAAAACCGCCGCCGGATAAATCCGGCGGCGGCAGATAAAATGGATGAGAATGGATCAGCGGCTCAGAATGGTCGCTTCGGTCTCCTTGTCAAAGAAGTGCAGGCGGGCGGTATCCAGCGCCACCTTGATATCGTCGCCGGTACGGGTATGGGTGCGCGGATCGACGCGCGCGATCGCGTTTTCATTCTTGCCGGCGGTGGTGAAGTACAGGTAGGTCTCGCTGCCCATCAGCTCGGTCACTTCTACATGCACCGTGATGACAGACTCGGGGTTGGCGGCCACGTCAGCAGGATCGTCGCTGATGTTCTCAGGACGGATACCCATGACAACTTCCTTGCCGATGTAGCTCTCATCAACGAGTTTCTTCACCTTTTCGGCGGGCACCAGGATCTTGCTGTCGCCAAACAGCGCGTACACCTTGCCGTTTTCGGCCTTCAGGGTGACATCAAACATATTCATCTGCGGGCTGCCGATAAAGCTGGCCACAAACTTGTTGTTGGGATAATCGTAGTTGTTCTGGGGGGTATCGACCTGCTGGATGAAGCCGTCCTTCATGATGCAGATGCGGGATCCCATCGTCATGGCCTCGGTCTGATCGTGGGTAACGTAGATGAAGGTGGTCTGCAGGCGCTGGTGGAGCTTGGTGATCTCGGTACGCATGGCAACGCGCAGCTTGGCATCCAGGTTGGACAGCGGTTCGTCCATCAGGAAGACCTTGGGCTCACGCACGATGGCGCGGCCGAGGGCGACGCGCTGGCGCTGGCCGCCGGACAGGGCCTTGGGCTTGCGGTTGAGCAGGTACTCGATATCCAGGATGCGGGCGGCAGCTTCGACGCGGCGCTTGATCTCATCCTTGGGGGTCTTGCGCAGCTTGAGGCCGAAGGCCATGTTATCATACACCGTCATGTGGGGGTACAGGGCATAGTTCTGGAAAACCATGGCGATGTCGCGGTCCTTGGGCGCAACGTCGTTGACCAGGCGGTCGCCGATGTAAAGTTCGCCGTCGGAAATCTCTTCCAGGCCGGCAACCATGCGCGGGGTGGTGGACTTGCCGCAGCCGGAGGGACCGACCAGAACGACAAACTCTTTATCCTCGATGTCCAGGGTAAAATCGCTTACAGCGGTCACGTTACCGGTATAAATCTTGTAGATGTGCTTTAAGCTTACGCTTGCCATGAGTGTACCTCCGCTTTTTTCTCAAAGTGACGGCGCATCCGGGCGCCAGGTTTCACGTTGATTATAACGAAATGAAGCCGCTGTGGATACCCGCTAAAATAACCAAAGATTTAATCTCATGTTTGTGCAAACCTGTGTTCATCGGGCGGATTTATGCCAATTCCATCCAGCCTCAGGCCGGGATCACAGATTGAGCAGTGCCCTGGCCCTGTCCGGATAATTGGTGATGATCATATCCACGCCTGCCTCGATCACGCGCTTCATATCGCGCTCGGAGTTCACCGTCCATACGTTGACCTCGATGCCCGCCCTGTGCGCCCTGGCACAAAAATCCGGCATAAACAGCACATGCTGGAAGCGCGGGTGCACCGCGTTCATCTTATTGTCCTTGGCATAGCGCCAGGGGCGCAGCAGCACGGATTCATACAGCATGCCGCAATATATTTCGGGATTCAATGCCTTGATGCGCTCCAGGCTCATATGATTGAAGGAGGAATAGAGAACTTTATCCTCCATGCCCATCTTCGCCGCAAGCTCCAGGCACTTTTCCTCAATGCCGGGATAGGGGTTGACACCCGTTTTCAGCTCCACGTTGACCTGGAGACCCAGTGGCTTTAACAGCTCATATACCTCGCCCAGCGTCGGTGCTTTGGCGTTTTCATATTCAGGGTGCAGCTTGTTGAAGTTAAACTTCTTCAGCTGAGCCAGTGTCAATTCCGCGATCAGCCCGGTACCGTCGGATACGCGCTCGATCGTTTCGTCATGAGCGACCAGCAGCTCACCGTCGCGGGTCAAATGCACATCCAGCTCAACAGAATCGGCGCCCTGTTCGGCCGCCAGCGCAAAGGCTTCCAATGTGTTTTCCGGCGCGTAGCCCGACGCGCCCCGATGTCCGCAGATGTTCATAAAACTATGTATCCCTTCCTAATTATCTCATCAGCCTGTTGGCTGTCATAGAGAGCGATTGTGTTTGCAGATCCACCGTCTGCAGGGTGAAACGGAAGCTGCGCGCTTCCTTCAGGTAAATGCGGTCACGCTCCAGGGGCTCCGGCCCGCAAGAGTTGCTGCCCAGCGGCCCCATGGCCCCATCCACGCATACCTCCGTCATGTCTTCGTTCTTCAGTTCATAGGTGTGCAGGGCACGGGTCAGCGCTTCCTGGCTGTAGTGATGAGCGCTGAAAGAGAAATCCTCTCCGGCGATCAAAAGTCCCCTCCCCGCGGCGTCATTGATCAGCACGAAGCGCGTATCGGCGTGCGACCCGTTCTCCTGCGGATAAATGTAAGGCTCATGCGTATCTTCGACCGAAGCGTGATACAGACCGATCATCGCCCCCAGCTTTTTGTCAGGGTAGCTCTCATGCGGCCCGCGGCCGTACCAGGAAAGCCGGTCAAACGACCCGGGCATGCGGAATCTGAGGCCCAGACGAGGCAGGTACATGCCCTGCAGAAGGCTCTCGTTGCCGGGGTAAGGCGTATAAGAGAGCCTCAGCTCAACCCGGCCCTCCGGGGTGAATCGCCAGCTTTGCTCAAGGGTCAAAAGCGGCCTGAAAATCTTGGGCGCGTGTACGCTGCGCACAGTGACCAGGATATCCGCCCCCTCCCGCGCGCTTTCAAAGGCAGTCACGCGGGCCTGCAGCTTATCCAGCCCATAGCGTTCCCATTGATCGGCTATGCGAACGCTAAAACCCCTGTCGTTATCTACAGGCGCGCGAAACACGTTGAGCGCAAAGGGGCTGTCAAGCATCGGGATGCCGGCGGATTCAATCCGGTACAAACCCGCTTGCTCGAAGCTGAAGCGGTATACATCCTCGCCCAAGCGCACGGTGATCTCCCCTCCGCTTTGCTCAAGGCTCAGCGGCTGCAGCGGCAGAAGAACCGGCGTCTCTTCCTCACCCAGAAGGAGCCGCGCCTGATCCTGCGCCGCAACAAATCCGGCCTCCGCCCAGAGCGCGGTTTTTTTCAGAGCGAGCCGCACTGTCAGCACGCTGCCCCTGGGATAAGTCCCCAGATCCAGCCGCAAGGTCATTTCTTCACCGGCGGGACAGCAGAGTTCCGCTTCGCCCTCCCTGATCAGGCGATCCAGGCGCTTCACCTGCCAGGTGAAGGTATAGTCGCTCAGATCATTGAAATCAAGGCAGTTTCGCAGGGCAAACAGTCCCTCCGCTTCATCGATCACCCGCAGCCGCGCCGGGCGCAGCACATGGGCGTACTCAATCATGCCCGTATGCGGCGTCCTGTCCGGGTAGAGCAGCGCGTCCACACAGAAGTTGCCGTCGTGGGGATACTCGCCAAAGTCGCCGCCGTAGGCCCAGTAGTCACCGCTGCCATCAGGCGCTGGCTTGAGGATGCCATGATCCACAAACTCCCATACACAACCGCCCATCAGGCGCGGGCTTGCGTAAATGGCCTGCCAGTAGTCCTCCAGGTTGCCGGGGCCCTGCCCCATGGCATGCGCGTACTCGCACAGGAAGAAAGGCTTGGGATCATCCTTCTCCCCTTCCCTGATCACCCCTTCAACGGAGGTATACATCTGGGAGTAGAAGTCAGCGGTCTTCGCCCCTTCGTCCCGCTCGTAGTGTATGGGCCGGCTCGCGTCCTTGCGGCGCATCGCTTCAGCCATCTTTTCATGGACGATCCCGTAGCCCGACTCGTTGCCCAGTGACCAGGAGATGACGCTTGCATGGTTGCGGTCCCTTGCCAGCATCCGCATGCCGCGGTCCACAAACTGATCCGTCCAGGCGGGATCCTGCGCGATCAGGTCATAATGGGAGAAACTGACAACACCGTGGCATTCGATATCCGCCTCGTCGATCACATACAGCCCATATTCGTCGCAAAGGTCGAGAAAACGCTGATCCGGCGGGTAATGGCTGGTCCGCACGCAGTTGATATTGTTCCGCTTCATGATCAGCACATCCTGGAGCATCGAATCCACCGCGGAGAAGGAGCCCAGGCTCATGTGGGTATCGTGGCGGTTGACGCCTTTCAGTTTGACAGGCCTGCCGTTGACGCAGAACACGCCCCCCAAAATATCCACCCGGCGAAAGCCGACGCGCACCAGCTCTGTCTGGGCAGGAATTGAAATCACAAGATTATACAGCCTGGGGGTTTCAGCCGTCCAGGCATCAATCTTGGGAAAGGCATAGCGCGCGGCGGCCTTGCCATCCTCTACGGGCACTGCTATATCAAGCATCAGCTGATCGCCGTCATAGAGCTTTACCTGAACCTCGGAGGTACCTCTCGCTTTTACGCGCAGGCGCAAAAGCCCCGTGCTCATGTCGCTGTCCAGGCTCGCGTCCGCTTTTACATCAACGATCGCCTGATCCGCAAAGCTCAGCAGCATCACATCCCGGAAGATGCCGCTTAAGCGCCATTTATCCTGGTCCTCCAGATAAGTGCCGTCCGACCATTGAAAGACCAGAACCTGAAGGACATTGTCCTTTTCTTTCACCAAGGCACTGACATCAAACTCCGCGGGCATGTGCGGCCCCTTGGAGAAGCCTGCCAGCTGCCCGTTCACATAGGCATAGAAGCAGCTGTCCACGCCCTCAAAGCGCAGAACCGTGCTTCTGCCGGTAAAGGCTTGCGGCAGATCAAAACGGCGCAGATAGCAGCCTACCGGCGTCTGATCGGGCACATGGGGCGGATCGTAGGGAATAGGATAGTTGACATTGGTGTACTGGGGCTTTCCAAAACCCTGCATCTGCCAGCAGCCAGGCACCCGGATGCTTTGATCGCTCAGCCACAAAGCGCTGTCATCGGGTATCGCGAAGGGGCTGCCGTAGAGATGAAAGCCCCACGATCCGTTCAATGAATAGAAAAAAGGCGAAGCCGCCCGCTCTCCGGCACGCGCCGACACTTCATCCGGATAGGGCACCACCGTCGTCCTGCCGGGCAGGCGGTTGATATGCAGGCAGTTCAAATCCTGGTATTCACTCAATCGCATGAACGTTGTCCCCCCACTGTATTGATAGGTGCATTTTAGCACAGGCATTCCATGCGGGCAAGGCAAAAAGAGCGTTGCTCTTGTGCTGTTCTCCCGCGGGGGCGGGTATACTCCTGTATAAAAGTGAGGTGAGAAGCGAATGGTGGATATCGACAGGTTTGCCGCGATATTGGAGGAACAAGCCGCTTTGCTTCCCAAAGAGGTGTTGAAAAACCTCAACCTGGGCATTTGCGTATCTGAAAAAGCAAAGCGTGACCGGCGGGCCAGGCCGGGACTTGCGCTCTATATATTAGGCGAATACCACGTCCACCATGTGATGGGCCGCGGCATCATTCTCTATTACAGCTCGTTTCAGCATGCGCGTCCTGGGCCGATGGTTGACGAGGAACTGCTGCGTCCCGAGATCGACCGCGTACTGCGCCATGAATTGACCCATCACCTCGAATCTCAGGCCGGAAACAGGGATCTGGAAAACGATGACGCGCTCAAGCTTGCGAAGTGGAACCGGGAGTAGCAATAATGTCTTTTTCAGTACCAGGTCTGGCCGAAGCCGGTCACATACCAGGCCCCGTCCAAATGAGGCACATAGGTATAGATCTCCTTTTCCGTCTGCCGTTCCTGGGGCAGTTCACTTACATTCTTTTCAAAGTTATCGGCAAAAGCATCGTAGATGTAATGATAGCGGCGGATGCGCGGGCCCATGTTGCCCTCGACCGTTTTGATCTCATAGCGCCCGTCCCCAAGCGGGACTACATCTGTCACCAGGCCCACGTGCATGGCGGCGTACCCGCCGCGCCTGCCGTATACCACTTCGTAGCCCGGCTGCGGGATAAAGCCCCAGCGATCCATTTTCTTGAAGCCTTCTATAATCTTGGGCACGGCCGCCTCGCGGACGGCATAGGCACGCCCGTCCGTCTGAAGCCGGGAGTTCTCCCTGGCTTCCATGGGCACCTTGCCCATGTCCAGGCTGTAGTTGACAAAAGCGCCGCACCAGCCGAACTCGCAGGCGCGCCCGCAGCGCCACTTGGTATATTTATTGGACTTGGGGATGGAACGGCCGGCCTCAACATACTCCTGCCACTCCGAAAGGGCTACAGCGATGCCGGCTTCAACCTCAGCGGGTATGCTGCCGCCGGGCATCACCGTCACACGCAGCGCGGTCTGCTTTTCATCCTTCTTCGCAATGAAGGTTACCACCGCCTCCCCCGCCTGCAAAAAGCTGATATTTCCCCGTTGA
>JAEWRJ010000135.1 GCA_023460055.1 Bacillota bacterium
TCGAGTGGTTTGTGGATGCCTTTTGCGTGAAAGGCCGAGGCGCCACGCTGTACAGGCTGCGCGATGATATCATTAAAAGATAAGGAAATGAAGAGATGGATTGGATAGAGATCAGCATCACGACCAATACGCAAGGGGCGGACATCGTATCCGAGGCGCTGATGCGCGCGGGGGCCAAGGGCACGCAGATCATCGACCGGGCGGATGTGCCCGATCCCTCGAAGCCCTCGGGCTACTGGGAACTGATCGATCCGGAGCTGATCGAGCAGATGCCCGAAGAGGTGGTCGTGAAGGCCTGGTTTATGGATCCGGAGCAGGTAGCACCCCTTGCGGAAGCCGTGGCGCAGCTGCCTGCCCTGGCTGGCTTTGATCTGGGCGGCCTCTCGATCAGCAGCAATGAGGCGGTGGAGAAGGACTGGGCGGAGTACTGGAAGCGCTTTTACAAGCCCTTCCGCATCGGCACCAGCCTAGTCGTCCGCCCGACCTGGGAAGAGTATCAGGCAGAGGCCGGCGACGTGGTCATCCACCTTGATCCCGGCCTGGCCTTCGGCACCGGAACGCATGAGACAACGGCGCTGTGCGCCGAGCTGATCGAAACCTATTATGCGGGCGGCACGGTGCTGGACGTGGGCACAGGCAGCGGCATCCTGGCCATCGCCGCAGCCAAGCTGGGGGCGGAGGATGTGCTGGCCATTGATATCGACCCGCTGGCCGTGCGCACCGCGCAGGAGAATGTGGACAAGAACGGCCTGGGGGAGCGCGTCACCGTCCGCCTGGGCGACCTGCTGGAAGGCGCGATCGGCCCATATGAGTTCGCCGTGGCGAACATACTGGCCGATGTCATCATCATGCTGTCAGACCCGCTGCGTCAGGCGCTGAAGGCAGGCGGCATCTTTGTCTGCTCGGGCATCATCCGGGACCGTGAGGAGGATGTGCGCCGGGCCTTGCTTCAAAATAACTACGAGATCATCGATACCCGCCACCGGGGCGAGTGGGTGGCCTTTGCCGCCCGCCGCTGAGATGCATACCTTTTTTACTTTGCCGCCTCTGGGGGGCTTCGCCCTGCTTGATGAGGGGGACGCGCGCCACGCGCTCAAGGTGCTGCGCCGGCGGGTGGGGGAGCCGCTGTATATCGCAAGCGAGGGAAGGCACTATGAGGCCGTATTTGCCCCCGAGGGCGATCTTCCCCGCGTGCGCGTGGTCAGGGAGATCCAGAGCCGGGAGCCGGGGACGCGCGTCACGCTTTACCAGGGGCTTTCCAAGGGCGAGCGCATGGACACCGTGATGCAAAAGTGCACGGAGCTGGGGATCGCCCGCATCGTACCCTGCCTGTTCAGCCGCTGCGTGGCGCAGTGGGAGGGCGGGGAGAAGAAGCTGGCGCGCTTCATGCGCATCGCCCGCGAGGCTGCCGTGCAGTCAGGCCGAAGCCTGGTGCCGGAGGTATCGGACTGCCTGAGCTTTTCAGAGTTGAAAGAAGCGCTCAAGGCGCACGAACAGGTGCTGATCCCCTGGGAAGCGGGCGGCCTGCCCCTGCGGGAAGCGTATCGGGGTGCGAAAGACATTGCCCTTGTCATCGGCCCGGAGGGCGGCATGACCGAAGGGGAGGTCGAGGCCCTGGGCGGGCAGGCCATCACGCTGGGGCCGCGCATCCTGCGCACGGAAACCGCCGGGATGGCGGCGCTGACCATGATTTTGACGCTGTCGGGAGACATGGAGTAGATAGATTGAGTACAGTCGCGTTTTATACCCTGGGCTGCAAGGTGAACCAGTATGACAGCCAGGCGATGCTGGAGCTGTTTTTAAAGGCGGGCTATGAGGCCCGTGATTTCCACGAGCGGGCCGATGTGTATGTGATCAACAGCTGCGTGGTGACGGGAACGGGCGAGCGGAAGAGCCTGCAGGCTGTGCGCCGCGCGATGAAAAGAAACCCCGGGGCCGAGGTGGTTCTGGCCGGCTGCCTGGCGCAAAAGGACGCGGAAGGGCTGCTAAGCCGCGGGCTGCGCCTGGTGATCGGTAACCAGCGCAGAAATGAGATTGTTTCGCTGTTTGATGAGGCGGTGGCCCACGATACATCCATCGCCGCGGTGGACAGCGTGCTGCGCGTGCCTTTTGAAAAGATGGAGATCGCGAACTTTGACGGCCACACCCGCGCGGTGATGAAGATCCAGGAGGGCTGTGACCGCTACTGCGCCTTTTGCATCATCCCCTATGTGCGCGGCGGCATCCGCTCGCGTGATGTCAGTGATGTCAGAGAGGAAGCGCTGCGACTGTCCCTTGCCGGCTACAGCGAGGCGGTGCTGACCGGCATCCACCTGTCAAGCTACGGCCGTGATCTGGGCGGGGCTGGCACTTTGCTGGATGCCGTCCGCGCGGCAGCCGAGGCCCCGGGCATCAGGCGCATCCGCCTGGGCTCGCTGGAGCCGGTGATCGCCACGGAGGAGTTTGTCGCTGAACTGGCGAAGATCAAAAAGCTCTGCCCACAGTTTCACCTCTCGCTGCAGTCGGGCAGCGACAGGGTACTCAAGAGCATGCGCCGCAGATACACGGCCTCTGAATATCTGGCGGCGGCTAGAAGGCTTCAGGCCGCCTTCCCCGGCTGCGCGCTGACCACGGACGTGATCACGGGCTTTCCCGGCGAGACGGAGGAGGAGTTCGGGGAGACCCTTGATTTCTGCAAAGAGGTGGGTTTCGCGCGCATCCATGTCTTCCCCTACTCCCGGCGCGAGGGAACGCCGGCAGCCTCGATGGACGGCCAGCTGCCCAAGGCCGTTAAGGAGGAGCGGGCGCGCCGCCTGATCGCCCTGGGGGATGAGCTGGCGGATCATTACCGCCAAAGCCTGCTGGGTACGGTGCAGGATGTGCTGTTTGAAGAAGAAAGCGGGGATGGCGCCTCCGGCTACACGCCCCAGTATGTGGAAGTGTATGCCAAGGGGGCCAGGCAGGGGCAGATCGCGCCTGTGCGCCTCTTTAAGCTGGGCAAGGAACGCTTTGAAGGCATCTTAATATAACAAAGGGAGGGTCTTTTATGTCTGAGGACTGCCTGTTTTGCAAGATCATCAAGGGGGATATCCCCTCAAAGAAGATCTGGGAGGACCAGTACTGCTTTGCCTTTTTGGACATCCAGCCGCAGGCCCCCGGCCATGCCCTGATCGTCCCCAGGCGGCACGCGGCAGGCCTGAGTGACCTGGACGGGCTGACCGACGCGGAGCTGGCCGCCTGTCTGCGGGCAGCTGACGCCGTCGCCGGGGAGCTGGGCATCCGCGAGGGCGGTTACCGCCTGGTCTCCAACTGCGGCGGGCATGCCTGCCAGAGCGTGCCGCACCTGCACTTTCACGTGATCGGCGGCAGGCAGCTGACAGGGCAGATGGGATAGCAAAAACGCGCAAATCTGGAATAAAATGTGAAAAACTTATCCTTTCCGCTTGTTCCGGGAGGTTCATTTAGGTATAATGGGGATGGATATTTTGGCGTGATTTTTCGCGCCTGTGTAAAATGAACAAGAGGAGACAGCCATGAGCAAGAAAACAATCCGGGATATCGATCTAAAGGGCAAGCGTGTCATCGTCCGCGTTGACTTCAACGTACCGCAGGACAAGGAAGGCAAGATCACCGACGATAACCGCATTGTGGGCGCGCTGCCCACCATCAAATACCTGGTGGACCAGAACGCCAAAGTCGTGCTGATGAGCCACCTGGGCCGCCCCAAGGGCGAGTTCAACATGAAGTACTCCCTGGCTCCGGCCGCCCTGCGCCTGAGCGAGCTGCTGGGCCGCCCCGTCAAGATGGCCAAGGATGTCATCGGCGAAGACGCGGACCGTACGGTCGCCTCCGTGAAGGAAGGCGAAGTCTGCCTGCTTGAAAACCTCCGCTTCCATAACGAAGAGGAAAAGAATGATCATGATTTCGCCAGGAAGCTTTCCGGCTACGGCGATATCTATGTCAACGACGCCTTCGGCACGGCCCACCGCGCTCATGCCTCCACCGAGGGCGTGGCCCATTACCTGCCCGCCGTGTCCGGCTTCCTCATTGAGAAGGAGCTGAAGTTCCTGGGCGGTGCCGTCGAACACCCGGATCGTCCCTTTGTGGCCATCCTGGGCGGCGCGAAGGTCTCCGACAAGATCGGCGTGATCAACAACCTGCTTGAGAAGGTGGATGTCCTCATCGTCGGCGGCGGCATGGCCTATACCTTCATCAAGGCGCAGGGCGGCGAGATCGGCAAGTCATTGCTTGAGGCCGACCGCCTGGAGTACGCGCTGGAGATGATCGAGAAGGCGAAGGCAAAGGGTGTGAAGCTCCTGCTGCCCGAAGACAGCGTGGCCGCGGATGCCTACAGCAACGACGCCAAGATCGAAGTGGTCGATTCCTACAAGATCCCCGAGGGCTACCTGGGCCTGGATATCGGCCCCAAGGCGCAGAAGGCCTTTGCCGAAGCGATTCGCGGCGCCAAGACCGTGGTGTGGAACGGCCCGATGGGCGTTTCCGAGATGTCCAACTTCGCGGCGGGCACCGTGGCTGTGGCCAAGGCGATGGCCGAGAGTGAAGCCGTCACCATCATTGGCGGCGGCGACAGCGCGGCGGCCGTGGTGCAGCTGGGCTTTGGCGACAAGATGAGCCACATCTCCACCGGCGGCGGCGCGTCGCTTGAATTCCTGGAAGGCCTGGAGCTGCCCGGTGTGGCGGCGCTCAACGATCTGTAATCTTAAGGAGTATATAGTATATGCGTAAACCCATCATTGCCGGCAACTGGAAGATGAACAAGACCCCGCAGGAAGCGGCGGAGCTGATCGCGGAGCTGAAGACACTGGTGAAGGACGCGTCAGCGCAGGTCGTGGTCTGCGTGCCTGCCGTGGATATTCCCGCCGCCGTGCAGGCCGTTCGCGGCAGCAAGATCAAAGTCGGCGCGCAGAACGTGCACTTTAAGGAGAGCGGGGCCTACACCGGCGAGCTGAGCGCAGGGATGCTCAAGGCCTGCAAGGTGGATTATGTGATCATCGGCCACAGCGAGCGCAGGCAGTATTTTGGCGAGACCGATGAGACGGTCAACCTCCGCACCCTGGCCGCCGTGAAGGCGGGGCTGATCCCGATCGTCTGTGTGGGCGAGAAGAAGGAGCAGCGCGAAGCCGGCTACACCGATGACCTGGTCACCTACCAGACCTTGACAGCCCTGACCGGCCTCACCAAAGAGGAAGTGGCCAAGGTGGTCATCGCCTATGAGCCCGTCTGGGCAATCGGCACCGGCCTGACCGCCACCGACGAGCAGGCCAATGAGACCATCGCGGTCATTCGCAAGGCTGTGGCTGCCAAGTACGGCAAGGCAACCGCCGGCAAAGTTCGCATACAGTACGGCGGCAGCATGAACCCCAAAAATGTCAAGGGCCTGATGGCCCAGCCGGAGATCGACGGCGGCCTCATCGGCGGCGCGTCCCTGAAGGCGGAGGATTTCAGCAAGGTCGTTAACTTCGACAGGTAATTGTATAACCGCGAATACCTTGGGCGCTGATTGGCTGACAATGAGCGCCCAAAGCTATGCGGCATGGGTATAATGATGTAGGAATGAACGCCCTGCTTTTGCGGGGCGATGTCAGGTGCGGGCGAGGCGAATGGCCTTGTTCCGCAAAAGGAGCAGAGAACATGTCTAGAAAAATGACAGCGCTGATCATCATGGACGGGTTTGGCATCAACCCCAACCCCGTCGGAAACGCCGTGGTCTCGGCGGGCACCCCCAATGTGGACCGCCTGAAGGCTGCCTATCCCCATACGCAGCTGGGCGCCAGCGGCATGTCGGTCGGCCTGCCCGACGGGCAGATGGGCAACAGCGAGGTCGGCCACCTGAACCTGGGCGCTGGCCGCGTGGTGTATCAGGAACTGACCCGCATCACCAAGGACATCCGGGATGGCGACTTCTTTAAAAAGGAGCCGCTGATCTGGGCGATGGATGAAGCCATCGCGCAGGGTACCGCCCTTCACCTGATCGGTCTCTTGTCTGACGGCGGCGTACACAGCCACAATACCCATCTGTATGCCCTGCTGGAGATGTCGAAAAAGCGCGGCGTCAAGAGGGTCTATATCCACGCGATGCTGGACGGCCGCGACGTGCCCCCGACCAGCGGGCTTGAATTTATCCGGGAGCTGGAAGCGAAGACCCGGGAGATCGGCGTGGGCGAGATCGCCTCCATCCAGGGCCGCTACTATGGCATGGACAGGGACAACATCTGGTCCCGCGTGCAGCTGGGCTACGACGCGATCGTTCTGGGCAAGGGCGTCACGGCTGACAGCGCCGAGCAGGCCGTGCAGCAGAGCTATGACCAGGGAGTGAACGATGAGTTCGTCCTGCCCACCGCGATCCTCAAGGAAGGCCGCCCTGTGGCAGCCGTGCAGCCGGGGGACAGCGTTATATTCTTCAACTTCCGCCCGGACCGCGCCCGCCAGCTGACCCGCGCCTTCATTGATGAAGGCTTCACAGGCTTCCAGCGCGCCAAGGGCTTCATGCCCCTGCAGTTCGTGACCATGACGCAGTACGATGAGACCTTCACAGGCCTGAAAGTGGTCAATCCCCCCGGCAACCTGGATATGACGCTGGCGGAGTATCTGTCAAAGCTGGGCAAGACCCAGCTGCACATTGCCGAGACGCAGAAGTACGCGCATGTCACCTTCTTCTTCAACGGCGGCGTCGAGCCCCCTTACGAGGGGGAGGACAGGATCCTGGTGCCTTCCAGCAAAGTGGCCACCTTCGACCTGCTGCCTGAGATGTCGGCTCCCGAGGTCACCAGAAAAGCGCTGGAAGCCATCCGCTCCGAAAAATATGACGTGATGATCCTCAACTACGCCAACTGCGACATGGTGGGCCATACCGGTTTCATGGCGGCGGCGGAAGCGGCTGTGAAGGAAGTGGACAAGGATGTCGGCATCCTGGTGGATGAGATCATCCGCCACGGCGGCGTCGCCTTCGTGACCGCTGACCACGGCAACGCCGACCAGATGATCGACTACGTGACCGGCGAGCCCTTCACCGCCCATACCACCTATCCCGTACCCTTCATCGCCTGCGGCGAAAAGTTTGCGGGCGGCCGGCTGCGCGAGGGCGGCAGGCTGTGCGACATCGCCCCCACGATGCTCAAATCCATGGGCCTGGAGATCCCTTCGCAGATGACGGGTATACCCCTCTTCTGATCCGGAATCAGAACGATATGATCCCGCCCGGTAACTGCCCGGCGGGATTTTTGCGTCCGCTTTGTGCAGAAATTGCATTTCCGAGTGATCCGTCTTATGAATTGATTGACTATAATTTTGAGTACTGATAAGATAAAACGCATATTATTCATCCGGCGATGAAACGGAGGAACGGCATGAAGACGATTGTGGCGAAATTTGGGGGGACATCCCTGGCGGACGCAGACAGCTTCCGGCACGCGGCGGACATTGTCAGGGGTGACGCGAACAGGCGCTATGTGGTCGTTTCAGCGCCCGGCAAGCGCCATGACCGTGACCACAAGATCACCGATATGCTGCTGATGTGCTATCAGCTGGCCAGCCACCAGCTGCAGTTTGAGGATGTGTTTGAGATCATCCGCGGTCGCTTCGAGGAGATCAAAAGCGGCCTTGGGCTGACCCTGCCTCTGGATGAGACGCTGGACGGCATCTGTGATGAGATCCGCCGGGGGGCCAGCCGGGATTACTGCGCCAGCCGCGGGGAGTTCGTCAGCGCCCTCCTGCTGGCTGAGCATCTGGGCTGGCCTTTCGTGGACAGCGCGGAGCTGATACGCTTTGACGCGGACGGGGTTCTGGACGCGCCGGAGACTGACCGCCTGATCAAGAAGCGGCTCGCCGCGGTCCCCAGTGCCGTGATCCCGGGATTCTACGGCTGCGGCGAGCAGGGGGAGATCATCACCTTCTCCCGCGGCGGCAGCGACATCACGGGGGCCCTGATTGCCAGGGGAACGGACGCGCAGCTTTATGAAAACTGGACCGACGTGTCCGGCTTCCTGATGGCGGATCCCCGCGTTGTGCGGGATGCCCGGCCCATCCGCAGCGTCACCTACAAGGAACTGAGGGAGCTTTCCTACATGGGCGCGCAGGTGCTGCACGAGGATGCCGTGTTTCCGGTGCGGCAGGCGGATATCCCCATCCACATCAGAAATACGCGCCGCCCTGACGACCCGGGCACGCTGATCGTGCCCAAGGCGCTTGAAAAGAAGGATACCATCCTGACGGGCATCGCGGGCCGCAAGGATTTTTGCGTCATCTCCGTCGAAAAGGACAGGCTTCGCGAAGAGGAGAATTTTCTCAGGAAGCTGATCAGCGTGTTTGAGAGCAACGACGTGCCCATCGAAAACATGCCGGCCGGCATTGATAGCATTTCGGTGATCGTGTCCCAGGCGCACATCCACAACAAGGAAAAGAAGCTTCTGGAGGAGATCGGCATCTACTGCCAGCCGGACAACCTGGCCATCATGCCGTCCATGGCCCTGGTCGCCGTGGTTGGGCATGGCATGAGCCGTGAAAAAGGCGTGGCGGCGCGCGTGTTCGGCGCGCTGGCCGGGCATGGCATCAACATCAGAATGATCTCCCAGGGCGCGAGCGAGCTGAACATACTGGTCGGCGTGGAAAACCGTGACTTTGAGCTGGCCGTGCAGGCCATCTATGACGCCTTTGTGCAAGGAGAAGAGAAATGAAGGAATTTAAGGTCGCGGTCGTTGGGGCAACAGGGCTTGTGGGCGGCACCATGATTGGGGCGCTGGAGAGCATGGGCTTTCCGGTAAGCCAATTGATCCCCCTGGCTTCCCCTCGCTCTGCGGGCAAGACGGTCAGCTTCCGGGGACAGCCTTATGTGGTGCAGGCGGTCAGCAAGGAGGCTTTTGAAGGCGTCGACCTGGCGCTGTTCGCGGCAGGCGGGGCGGCCAGCCTGCAGTGGGCACCCGTAGCGGCCTCCCTGGGCGCGCTGGTCGTTGATAACAGCAGCGCCTTCCGCATGGAAGAGGATGTACCCCTGGTGGTGCCCGAGGTCAACCCGGGGGATCTGCGCCCCTTTGGCATCATCGCCAATCCCAACTGTTCCACCATTCAGTGCGTGGTGGCGCTCAACCCGCTCAAGCGCTTCGGCCTGCGCCGGGTGGTCTACAGCAGCTATCAGGCGGTATCAGGCTCCGGCCAGAAGGGGCTTGATGATTTGAGTAACGGAACGCAAAACTCTTACCCTCATCCGATTAACGGCAATGTCCTGCCCCACATCGACAGCTTCCTGGAGGATGGCTATACCAAGGAAGAGCATAAAATGGTCAACGAGACGCGCAAGATATTGCATCTACCGGGCCTCCCCGTGACGGCGACGACGGTACGCGTGCCGGTGCCGTTTGGCCATGGGGTCAGCATCAACGCGGAGCTTGAGCGGCCTTTCCAAATGCAGGAGATCCGGGAGAGCCTGACCGCTCAGGAGGGCCTGATCATCCAGGATGAGCCGGGGGAGAACATTTACCCGATGCCCCTGTACGCCGCCGGCCGCGATGAGGTGTTTGTCGGGCGTATCCGCCGGGACTTCAGCGTGGAAAACGGCCTCAACCTCTGGGTGGTGGCGGACAATGTCAGAAAGGGTGCCGCGGTCAATGCCGTGCAGATCGCCCTGCGCGTGCTGGGAGCCGGGAAGTGAAGCGCGTCGTCATCGCGGGCCTGGGTACCGTGGGCGGGGGTGTCTATACGATCCTCACGCAGCAAAAGGAGCGGCTGGCCCGGGAACTCGGGGAGGAGATCCGGGTGGAGGCCGTGCTGGTGCGCGACAAGGCCAAGTGCCGGATCATTGATGTTCCGGCGGAGCTGCTCACTGATGACCCTGACCGCCTGCTGTCTTCAGGCGCGGACGCGCTGCTGGAGGCGACGGGTGATACGGCGCTGGGTTATAAGCTGGCCCGCGTTGCCATGGAAAGGGGCATGCATGTGATCACGGCGGGCAAGGCCCTGGTCAGCGGGCATATGGAGGAACTGCACGCGCTGGCGCATGAAAGGGGCCTGTACTTTCTATACGAAGCCAGCGTGTGCGGGGGCATACCACTGCTGAAGACGGCGGCTGATCTGCCCCTGACAGGCAGTGTTCGCGCGGTGCGCGGCATCATGAACGGCTCCACCAACCACATCCTCAGCGCCATGAAGGGCAGAGGATGTGAGTATGAGGACCTGGTGCGGGAGGCGCGGGAGATGGGCTACCTGGAAGCCGATGCCGGCGATGACCTGCTGGGCTATGACGCGCGGCGCAAGCTGCGTATATTGGCCACCCTTGCGCTGGGAGGCAGCTTGGCGGAGGAGAGCATCATTTGCGAGGGCATCAGCCGCATCAGGCAGGAGGATGTGAAGGCGCTGGGCGCCCTTGGCTATACGGTCAAGCTGATCGCCGGCGCGCGAAGGTTGGAAGAGGGAACAGCGGCCAGTGTGTTTCCCTGGGCGCTGCCGGCGGACAGCATGCTGGCAGGCGTCAGCGGGGCCGGGAACTATGTGGAAATAGAGGAGCAGTACCTGGGGAGGATCGGGTGGTACGGTCCGGGTGCCGGCGCCCTGCCCACGGCGCATGCCATGGTGGGCGACCTGATCGATGCCCTGGCCGGCCGGCGGCCTCTCACGGCCCATCTGGGCGGAAGGCCGCTTGCGGCGATGCCCGGCGGGGATCGCGCCTGTTTTTATCTGCGGGGCATTGACCCGGGCGGGCTGCCTGTGCGGCAGCCCTTGGGCGGGGGCGCGCTCACAGAAGAAGTGTCTTTCGGTGATGTGATGGCGCTGCTTCAAGATCATCCCGCGGGTGCTGCCATTGCGGTGGAAACATCCGGTATGTACGGCGGATGACCTGAGAGCAACAAATCAGGTACATCACCGGAGAGGGGAAGGCAATGATGCCTTCCCCTCTCCAGTGATGTGTCTTGTGTTAAGCAATGCTTTGGCTTTTCCTGCGGGCCAGCAGCAGAGACAGGGCTAGGAAGGCGGCGGCAAACCCTGCCTGGATCAGCAGGCCTTGGGCGAATGCGGCGTTCGCGGCGGGGCTGGGGCTCATGCCGGGGTCCAGCAAATCGACTGTGCGCACATACCAGTAGGTGGGCAGGAAGATGGACAGGCGCCTGATGCCTTCGCCCAGCAACTCCACCGGCACAAAGACGCCTGACAGGAAGGACAGGGAGATGGTGACCAAATTGGCCACGGCGGATTGCACGTTATGGCTTTTGATGAGGTAACTGACCATGAAGGCCAGGCTCAGGCAGACCAAAGCGTAACACAGCGCGTTCGCGGCCAGCATAACGAGCGTTGCCTGATCCGCGCCCTGCCCGAACATCCCGATGCCCACACCGCTCATCACTGCCCAGACAAGCAACGCCAGGAGCACGCCGCCCAGGGCCAGCTGAATGCTGAGGTGCATGGGCGCCAGGGGCGAGGCGGCATGCCTGCGGCGGATCGTGGGCTTGTTGACCGCCATCATCACGGAGCTTACGCACAGCAGCAGGGCGGCCACGCAGCCATAGCTGTAAAAGCGGAAGTAGAATTGCAGGGAGGGGGCGGCACTGCCAAGGGTCGACAGCAGGTCCGCGTCCGCTTCAAGCGTCAGGCCCTGGGAAACCTTCCCTGCCAGATCCTCCGCGGACAGGTCCGGCAGGGACGCGCGGTAGAGGCCGGCCAGGTTTAAGAACCTGTTGATCAGCAGCTCCGCTAGCACCGGCGACATCCGGTCCGAGCCCACCATGCGCTCAAGCGCGGCGTCGCCGTCGCCTGCAAGAAATCTCTGGGAGAAGCCCTCCGGGATCACCAGGACATACTGGATGTCCTCAAAGAACAGGGATTCCCGCAGTGCCTCCTCATCCCCGGGCAGGGGAACAAGCGTGGTTTTGGCCGCCAGATAGTCCACCAGGGCGTTTGAGAGGGGGCCGTTATCGCGGTTGTCCGCCGCCAGGCGGACGCTGTTCCCCTGGAAACCGCCTGTGACGCCTGCCCCTCCGTCGGATACGAACAGCAGGGTAATGCCCAGCACAACGGCAAAGTAGATCAGGAAACTGGACTTGTTCCTCAGGACGATCCGGTTAAACAGCTTAAAGACTTGCATACTTTTGCCTCCTCATCGCCAGGACGGCGCCTGCCAGGAAAACCAGGGTAAAGGCGGCCATCAGCCCCAGGTTGATGTAAAACCGCGACAGGGTCGGGAACAGGTAAAGGGAATGGAACGCGTCGGCGATCAGGTTCACGGGGTTTAAATAGGCCAGGATGGGGGCCGACTTGGACAGGGCGTATTTGACGCCGCCCACCATCATGCCCGCCAGGAAACTGCCCAGCATGGACACTGTCAGCAGGATGGCGATTTTCAGGCCCTCTTTTCCCTTGATCAGGGCGGATATCATCGCCCCCAAGCCCACACCCATCAAGCTGCCGGTCAGGCAGGTCAGCAGGATGAGAACGGCGCGGTTACCGAAATTCACCCCGAAGGCAAAGCGCAGGTAGAAAAGCAGCAGCAGGATGGAGAGGAACTGTACCAGCGCCGCCGCGCACAGCGACGCGGCAAACTGGGTCAGCCGGGGTGCCGGGGCCATGGCGTTGCGCACCGCCAGCGTCGATTGGTTGGCCTGGGTGACCGCCACGGCGGTCAGGCCCTGGAAGCCGCCGTACATGCAGGCCATGGCGATCAAGGCGAAGAAGTAGGTGGTGATCTGGTCCATCTGACCGGTTGAAGGATCGTCCTTGATGGGCACCGGTGAGACGGACAGCGTGGAAAGCCTCAGGGCCGCCAGAGGGTTCTGGCGGATAATGTCTTCCGCCGCCCCGGCTGTCTGCAGGTATGTATCCGCAAATTCCTTGACGATGCTCTCGCGGATGCCGTTGGAGCGGAAAGTCAGCGTGAGCCCCTCGCCGGCTGCCTGCAGCATGCCTGTGGTTTCATCATCCTCAAGCATCCTCAGGGCTTCTTCCCCGCTGACAAAGACGGGGGAGAAAAGCGGCGTTTCACCCTGTGAGGCATCCTCAAGCGCCCTTTCCAATCCGGGCATCGCGTGGTAGGCCGCGTCATCCACCACCGCCAGGGGGATGCTTGAAAAGGCAGTCGCGGTGTTCAGGTTGCCAAGCGCTACATAAAACAGGGTGGCCAGCAGCAGGGGGAACAGGGAGCTCCAAAACAGGTCCACGCGGTTGCGCAGGATGCACCGCAGCCGGTTTACAAAAATGTGCTTAAACATGCTCTTCTTCTCACAGCGCCGGGCTGTCGCGCAGGGTCTTGCCGGTGATCTCCAGGAACACATCGTTCAGGGTGGGGCGCTGGGCCCAGACGCGGCCGTAGCGCACGCCTTTGCTGTCCATATAGGCCATCACGGCGGCCAGGCTGGTCTGGCCTTTGGCGGTTCTGATGACCAGATTGCTGTCTTCCGGCTGCACGCTGATCACGCCGGGCAGGCCGCGCAGGCCGGCTTCCAGGGAGGCGTCGTGCGGTGTCATCAGCTCGGCAGTAATGCTCTCGCCCAGGTTGATCATGTTTTTCAGCTCTTCCTTGGTGCCAAGGGCGACCACGCGGCCCTTGTCCATGATGGCGATGCGGGTGCAGATCTGCTCAACCTCCTCCATGTAGTGGGAGGTATATACAATGGTTGAACCCTGGGCATGCAGGCGCTGGATGCCTTCCAGGATGCCGTTTCGCGCCTGGGGATCCACCGCCACGGTGGGCTCGTCCATAAAGATCAGCTCCGGCTTATGGGCAATGCCGCAGGCGATGTTAAGCCGTCTGAGCAGGCCGCCCGACAGCTTTTTGGGGTAGAAGTTCCGGAACTCATCCAGGCCCGTAAATGAGATGGCTTCTTCGGTCAGGCTGTCCAGCTTGCGCTTGTCACGCTCGTACAAGCCGCAGAAGTAGCGGATATTGCGGTATACGGTCAGCTCGTCAAATACGGCCACTTCCTGCATCACCAGGCCGATGCGGCGCTTGATGTCATAGGCGTCCGGCTGCATGGGCCGGCCAAACATCGAGATGCTGCCCTTGTCATAGGTCAGCAGGGACAGGATGGTATTGATGGCGGTGGTTTTGCCGGAGCCGTTGGGGCCCAGCAACCCGAAAATCTCTCCCGGATACACCTGGAGATTCAGGTGGTCCAGGGCGATAAGGTCGCCGTAGCGCTTGACCAGGTTTTCTGTCTTAATGATGGGATTCATCTCGTCTTCCTTCCCGCAGGAGGGCTTCCCCCTGACACAATCAAATCATATAGGGGAAAGGCCTGGGGAACAAGTGACCAGTCTCACAAATCCGCGTGACATTCGTCACGTTGAAAGGCGTGCAAAATTAGCATACAATGGGGGAAAGGGGGTGTGGCTTGTTGAACAGGAACGCGGAAAAATGGGTGCTTGTATTCCTGTGCACCGTGGTGAACCTGAACAGCTCCGCGCAGGCGTTGGACACGGTGCTGCCGCTGCTCCTTACCGTCACGCTATCCGCCCTGTACGAGCGCTTCTCATCCCGCCCCTATGCCCCTGCCCTGCCCTGCGCCGGCCTGCTGGCAGGGGTTTTTTATCCGCCTGTGTATTTTTATCTGCCTGTGTTCTTTTATGATCTCTGGCCGCCCGCGCATCCCCTTCTTCTCCTGTGCGCGCTGCCCTCGCTTGTCTTGAACCTGCAAGGCGGCAGTGACAGCTTTCTTATGACATTGATCCTGATGGCCCTGGCTGTCCTGATGAAGCGGCGGGCTGTGGCGCTTGAGGAGCAGATCGCGGAGAATCACCGCCTGCGTGACACCGCGGCCGAGTATACGGACGCGCTGTCCAGCACCAACCGGCGCCTGATTCAGGAACAGGACGAGCGGTCCAAGCTGGCTATGCTGGAGGAGCGCGCCCGTATCGCCCGGGATCTGCATGACAGCGTAGGGCATGTGTTGTCAAGCGCTCTGTTGCAGACCGGCGCTTTGGATGCCCTGTGTGAGGATGAAGTGCCCAAGCAGCGGCTGAAGCTGCTGTCGCGCACGCTGAGCGAAGGGATGGATGAGGTGCGCGCCGCCCTGCACAGCCTGCGCGACGAAGCCTTCAACCTAGAAACGCAGGCGCGAAAGCTGACGGATGAGTTCACGCTGTGCCCCGTCACGCTGGAATACAGCCTTTCGGGGGAGGAGCCCGCGGATCTCAGGCTGGCCTTTGCCGCCATCCTCAAGGAAGCCCTCAGCAACGCGGCCCGCCACTCAAACGCCACGCGCGTTTCGGTGATCTTGCGGGAGCATCCTGCCTTCTATCAGCTGATCGTGCGGGATAACGGCACCCGGCAGCCGGGCGGGGATGGCGGGGGCATGGGCCTTGACAACATGCGCGCCAGGGCGGAAGCGGTGGGCGGCACGGCGTCGATCGGGCAGTCTTCCCAGGGCTTTGAGGTATTTGTTTCGGTCAAGAAGGAGGTACGCGCGTGAGACTGCTCATTGTGGATGATGATCCCCTGGCCGCTCTGTCGCTTCAGACGATCCTGTCGGCCAAGGGCTTTGATGTGATCGCCACGGGTCACAGCGGCGAGGAAGCCATAGACCTGTATGATCAGCTGCAGCCGGACCTCCTGCTGATGGATATCCGCATGGACGGCATCAACGGCCTGGAGGCCGCGCGGCGCATCCTCAGCCGGCACAGCGACGCGAAAATATTGTTTTTAACCACATTTTCTGATGACGGGTACATCAAAGAGGCCATCTCCCTGGGGGCCATGGGCTATATTTTGAAGCAAAATTATGAAAACCTGCCCGAGACGCTGCGCCTGGCGGCGTCGGGGCAGGTGATCTATGGCGAGGGTGTGGCGCAAAAGCTGCCCGGTTTGCTGGCAGAGCAGATGAGGCAGGGAAAGCAGAGCGCGCAAGCGGACCTGCTCACCCGGCGCGAGGCGGAGATCATGGCCCTGGTGGCCGATGGCAAGAGCAACAAGGAGATCGCGTCCCTGCTGTATTTAAGCGAGGGCAGGGTGCGCAATGCCGTCAGCGATATCCTGCTCAAGCTGTCCCTACGCGACAGGACCCAGCTGGCCGTGTATTACCACACGCACGTGAAGGAAGACCGGGGATAACTCATCGCTTGATCAGCAGCACGCTCACGTCATTCACATTCGTTCCGGTAGGCCCTGTGATGATCAGGCCGCCGGATTTTTCAAGCGCGCGGTAGGCATCGTTGTCTTCCAGCACGCGGAAAATATCGACCCCCTCCCGTTTGAGCGCCGGGGCCGTATCTCCGTCCGCGTAGCCGCCGGCGGCGTCGGTGGGGCCGTCTGTGCCGTCGCTGCCCAGGGAGAACACGGCGGTGTCCTTCAGGCCGCTTATGCCCATCGCGGCTGACAGGGCCAGCTCCTGGTTGCGGCCGCCCTTGCCTTTGCCCTTGAGCTTCACCACCGTCTCGCCCCCGGCGATAAAGGCGACGGACTTTTCGCTGTCCTGGTAGTACTGGGCGATCGCGGCCATAAAGCTGCCCGCCTCCCTGGCCTGGCAGGACAGGCTGGCCGTCAGGATGTGCGGCTCGTAGCCAAGCTTTCGGGCCTGGCTTGCCGCGGCGGCGCACAGGCCCTTGACGCTCCCGGTCACGAGGGAGTGCACGTTGGAAAGCTCCTTGGGTGTTTCGACCGTCAGGCATTGCTCCGCCTCACGGGACAGAACCAGCTGGTATTTGCCCGCGATATGCAGGGCATCGGCGCAGCTGCTGCTGTCGGGGTAGGCGGGGCCGGAGGCGATCATGTCAAGCGGGTCGCCGATAATATCTGACAATACGACCGAATAGACGGTGGCCGGCTCGCACAGCTTGGCGAAGCGGCCGCCCTTGACGGCGCTCAGCCGCTTGCGGATGGTATTCATCTCCACGATATCGGCCCCGCTGCGCAGCAGCTGATCGGTGATGCTCTGCAGCTCTATCGCCGGGATCAGGGGCTGCTCAAACAGGGCGGACCCCCCGCCGGATATCAGCAGCAGCACGCTGTCGCGCGGGCCCAGGTTGCTGACTGCCGCGATCGCCTCCTCGGTGGCCTTGAACGAGTTTTCATCGGGCACCGGATGCCCCGCCTCCCGCAGGCGAAGCCTGCCCAGCTCCCCCTTCACGTGATCGTATTTGGTGATCACGATGCCGTCGCTGATCCTGTCACCCAGCGCTTCATGCGCTGCCCTGGCCATCTGCCAGGCGGCCTTGCCCAGCGCGACCAGGATGATCCGCCCCTCTTGATCGAACCGGATATCCTTCAGCGCCGACTGTACGGCTGCATCAGGCAGGGCGGAAGCGATGGCGGATCGTATGATGAGGTCGGCGTCCTGTCTCAGGCTCATAACTTTCTCCCTTTAGCGTTTTGGAGGGCCGGGCGACGCGAAGCGTATGCCCGGCCCTCAGAGTTAGCAGGAAAATGTGATCGGGTTGGATCAAACGATGAGCGAAATCAGCAGGACGTTTAAGATGCCCGCGATGCCCACAAAGAGGGTGCCGAGGGTCTGCGTGCGGTAGCCGTCCTTCACTTCCATGTCACCGAAGTTGGTGACCACCCAGAAGTAGCTGTCGTTGGCGTGGGACACGGTCATCGCGCCGGAGCCGATGGCGACAACGGTCAGGGCCACATGCAGGGGGGTGGTGAAGCCGATGGTCATCATCAACGGGGCCAGAATGCCGGCCGTTGTGGTGATGGCCACTGTGGAGCTGCCCTGCGCGGTCTTGAGGATCGCGGCCAGCAGGAAGGGGAAGAGTAAACCCAGCGTGGAGAGGGCGGTGGAGTTCTGCGAGATGAAGTTGACCATATCGGTGTTGGCAATGACCTTGCCCAGCACGCCGCCCGCCGCCGTCACGAAGAGGATGGGGCCGGTAACGCGCAGGGTGTCATCGGTGATGGCGTAGAAATCCTTCAGCTTGCCGGAGCCGGACAGGACGATCACGCCCAGAACCACGCCCGCGGCCAGAGCCATGATGGGGGTGCCCAGGAAGGTGATGAAGGGCACGCTCACCTTGGCCATCGTGAAGGCGGAGCTCAGACCCATCAGCAGGATGGGGACGAGGATCGGGGCGAAGGACATGAAGGTGCCGGGCAGCTTGCCGTAGCCGGCGACCAGTTCTTCATAGCTTTGCACGACGGCGCCTTCGCCGGCGGCTTTCTCATCGCGTGACTTGACGGTTTTGCCGATCACAAGGGCAAAGATGTAGCTGACGATCAGCGGCAGGATGGAACAGGCCACGCCGATCGCCATGATCAGCAGCAGGTTGACCGGCTGGCCGAGGCCTTCAAACAGGGTGTTGGCCGCGGCGATGGGGCCGGGTGTCGGCGGGATGAAGCAGTGAGAGATGTACAGGCCCATCGACAGCGCCACGGTGGCGGCGACGGAGGAACGGGCTGTGCGCTTGACCAGCGCTTTGCGGATGGGGTTTAAGATAACGAAGCCGCTGTCACAGAACACGGGGATGGAGACGATCCAGCCCATGAGCAGCATGGCCAGTTCCGGCCGCTTCTTTCCGACCAGCTTGACGACCGTGTCGGCCATCTTCAGCGCGGCACCCGTCTTTTCCAGCAGGCTGCCCACCAGGGCGCCCAGGATGATGACGATGCCGATGCTGGTGAAGGTGCCCGAGAAGCCCTGGCCGATGATGGTGGGGATCTGCACCAGTTCGATCCCGGCGACGATGGCCAGCAGCAGGGAGACCAGCATCAGGCTGAGGAAGGCATGGACCTTGAACTTGGAAATCAGGACGATCATGAGGATGATGGCGATCACAAACGCGATCAGCAAGGGCACTCCGGTCATTTTCTTCCCTCCTAATTATTGAACGGATATACCCGATACGCGGCTTCCGTTCACCTGTTTGTTGCATTATAGGAAAAATCGCTCTATGATAGCTATCATCCATAGCACAAAAGGGCTTGTCCTTTGTAACAAGAAAATGTGTCCGGTGGGCTATTAATCTGTTCTTGATAATATAAATGGATGGTGTGAAGGGACAACATGGACATCTCAAGGAACATGGCGCAGGAGATCATTGATGAGCTGGGGGGCATCCTTAATCAGCAGCTCAACTTCTTTGACGCCAGGGGCAATATTCTGGCAAGCGCCAACCCCGAGCGCGTGGGCAGCTTTCACGCGGGCGCGGCCAGGCTGATCCGTGAAGGGCTGGATGAGCTGATCGTCTATCGCGATGATGAGTATGAAGGGGCGCGCAAGGGCTGCAACCTGCCGCTGGTGATGGATACGGCCGTGGTCGGCGCCATCGGCATCACGGGGGAGTATGAGCAGGTGCGCAAGTACGGCCAGATCATCAAGAAGATGACTGAGATCCTGCTGCGTGAAAGCGATGAGCAGCAGCGCAGAAAGATAGAAAGCCGCATCCGCACGCGCTTTCTGGATGACTGGATCATGACCGATCAGCATCTG
>JAEWRJ010000136.1 GCA_023460055.1 Bacillota bacterium
GCCCTCGCGTATGCCTTGGAAAGAACCGGAGGCGCGGGAGATCAGCTGATAGATACGCGTCGGCAGCGTGTATATCTTTTTGCTGAAGCCGAGGATGGCCGGCACGCCGAAGTGAGACAGGGAACTGGTCAGGATCAGGAGCGCGCCGGCGCTGGTGGCCGGCAGCACCAGGGGCATGGTGATCCTGCGGATCACATACCACTGCCTGGCGCCCGCTATCCGGGCGGATTCCTCCAGCGTCGGGTCCATGCGCTCCAGCGCCGATACCACCTGCATGAACACAAAGGGGAAGTAGTAGCTCAGCTCAACAAAAACGATGCCGCCGATGCTGTTGATATTAAAAGGAGCGCTCGAGAGGTTAAACGTGGTCATCAGCCAGTTATTAAGGTAACCCGAACGCGGCGACAGTAGGAGCTCCCAGGCCATCGCGCCGAAAAAGGGCGGAAACATATAGGGGATGGTGAACATGGAGCGCATCAGCCCCTTCAGGGGGATGTCGCTGCGCCCCAGCAGCCAGGCGAAAAACAGGCCCACCACAACACCCAGCACGGTCACGAGCAGGGCGATCTTGATGGTGTTCCACATCGCGCCGATGTTCGCCGGATCAAGTATGATCTCGGTAAAAAGCGTGAGATCAAAACGCCCGTCCACAAAAAATGTGTTATACACGATCATCAGCATGGGGATGACGACCACGACAATCAGGATCGCAAAGGAAAGCAGGGTCAGCAGCTTGTCCATGCTGAATCGCTTGCCGTCCAAGCGGGCCATATCCTTATTGACTTTTGAATGAAATGTCATACCTGCGCCTCCTCATAGAATACGGGGTTGAGAAAGGTGACTCCGACCTCGTCTCCCTCCCGGTAGACGCGCGCGTCCTCCAGCGCGTCCAGGGCGTTTCGCTCAACACGCAATTCGACGCTGCCCAGGGCAATAAAATAGTCATACTGGTTACCCAGAAAAACCGCGCGCAGGATCTTCGCCCGGATGGGGCTCGCTTCATCAAACACGATGTTCATCGGCCTCACTCCCATCTCCTGTCTGGCATTCCCCTGCGCCTTGATGCCCGGCAGCGGGATCTTCTCCCCAACGTCCAACGCAAGACACCCGCCCTGCGCCGTAACAGGGATAAAATTTGATACGCCGATAAAGGAGTACACATAGCGGTCGGCAGGGTTCTTAATAATCTGCGCATCGTTACCGACCTGGGCAATCTCGCCGTCGGAACGCATGATGGCGATGCGGTCGCACAGCTGCAGGGCCGCCTCCTGGTCATGGGTGATATAGACGATGGTGGTGCCGATGCTCTTTTGGATCATCTGGATTTCAACGATCATTTCCTCGCGCAGCTTGGCGTCAAGGTTGGTGATCGGCTCATCCAGCACGATCAGCTCGCCCGAGGATACAAGGGCGCGGGCGATGGCCACCCGCTGCTGCTGACCGCCGGACAGCTGGGCCGGCATATGCTTTTCATAGCCCTTCATGCGCACCTGCTCCAGCGCGTGGACAGCGCGTTTGGCGATCTCATCCCTGGGCACCTTGCGCTTTTTCATCGGATAGCAGACATTGTCCCAAACAGACAGGTGGGGCCACACCGCGTAATCCTGGAAGACCACGCCTACGCCGCGCCTCTCCGGGGGAATATTGACGCGCTTATCCGCGCTGAATACCAACTGATCACCAATATAAATATTGCCCGAGTCAGGCTTGATGAAGCCGCACAAGGCACGGATGACGGTGGTTTTGCCGCAGCCCGAGGGACCGATGATACCCATGATCTCGGAATCCTCAATGCTCAGGTTCAGGTCTTTGATGATTTGTTTGGGACCATAGCTGATGCTGACATGCTCAAAGCGAACGCTTGCCATGATGTCTCTTCCTTTCCTGCGATCTGCCGGGAGGGGTTTCCCGCTCCCGGCAGATCCTCACAGTACGCCTGACGATTACTTGAACAACTGATCGAAATGATCCAGCGTGTCCAGCTTCTCGGCGGCCAGCTTGGCCTCATCAGGCTTGAGGGCAAGTTCTGAGATCTGGGACGCAGTCAGCGCGCCTTCAACGGTCACGTCATCACGCACAGGGGTGCACTCATTGGCGACCAGTACCCTCTGGCCTTCCTGGGAAAGGAGGAAGTCATACAAAAGCTTGCCGTTCTCCTGGTTGGCGCTGCCCTTCACCAGGCCGATGGGGCTGGCGATGGCGATGGTATCCTCAGAGGGATAGACAAACTGGATGGGCGAACCTTGTCCCTGAAGTGTCTGGGTGACATAGTCTACCGCTATGCAAACCTTATAGCCGCCCGCTGCCACGTTGTTGTGAGTGCCGGAGGTTCCGCTGTCCAGTTCGGTGCCCATAGCAGCCAGCTTCTCAAAGAATTCCCAGCCGTACTTCTCATTGTTGACCAGCGCGCCTACCAGATAGGCTGTTGTGCCGGACTCGGTGGGGTCGGTCATCACGATCATGTCGCGGTAGTGCTCATTGAGCAGGTCAGTCCACTTGGTTGGGATCTCATCACCCGTCACCTTGGCGGTATTGTAGGCCAAGCCCATGACCACCAGGCGCGCGCCGGTATAGAGGTGCTCGGGATCCTTATAGGCGTCGGCGATGGCAGCAGCCTCAGGAGACTCATAAGCCTCCAGGATGCCCTGCTCCTTGAAGGTGAGATAGTCAGAGGAGTCTCCTACCCAGAGGATGTCGGCGGCCACCTGGCCCGCCTGCTGCTCGGTGGCAATCTTGGTCTTGATCTTGCCGGTGCCTGCCTGGTAGTAGTCCATCACAATGCCGGGATACTTGGCTTCAAATGCTTCCTTGACAGCGGCCAGCTGCTTTTCCTTCAGTGAGGAATACAGCATGACAGTACCTGAGGGCTCCGACGCCATCGCCGCTGGCACCAGGGAGAGGACCAGGAGAAGGACCAGAGCGAACGATAGGATACGTTTCATGAATTCCATGCCTCCTTTATTCTGAGCACATCCTGTGCTTCTTTGCCCAAATGCTACCGATTTCGACATGAATAATCAAGTTTGAATGCATTGAACCGCGCGCAGTGCACAAAATTAAACCTTTGCACTCAGGCCATTGACAGAGAATGCCCGTTCATCCACAATATGAACATAAGGCGGAAAGGATATCTGCGGATGAATATTCTCAAAAGGATTAAGCTGAAAAAAGCGCTGTTCTGGTTTGGGATCGCCATCTTGATCCTGAGCCTCTTTGTCATGATGTTTCACGCCTTTGAAAGCATTTCCCTGCAGGCGGCGCTTAAAAACTACGCCGAATTTGCCCAGCACAGCACGACGATATCGGATTCCATGGAATCCCTGGTGCGAACGATGGGCACGCAGCTGTTTTACATCGGCTCCTCCACCCGCCTGAGAACGGGAATAGATCTGAGCACGTTTGACCGCATCAGCGCCATGCGCGAGCTGGGACAGTATGTATCCTCCGGCAGCCTGCTGCAATCCATTTATGTATTCAACGAAAGGAAACAGCATGTTTATTCTACGGATGAGCTGTTCTTTTCATCCGGCTTCAGCAGCTTCGGTGACAGGCAAGCGCTTGACATGTATACCAAGCGCGCACCGGATGACAGGATGAGGCTGCAATACCGGCTGCTTGAAAATCAAAACCTCCTCCCCTATCCCCGCGCCTCCTATGCCTACCTTGTCTTTGAGCTGGATAGCGCGGGCAGCCCACGCCCGGGGGCTGTGATGCTCAATCTTGATCCCGCCTGGTTTCGGGAACATCTGCTGCAGTTTCCGGGCGACAGCTATATCATTTTTGATCAGGAGGGGCATGTGATCGCCTCCCAGTCAGAAGGACTGGAGAATATGGCTGCCCGTTTCCTGCCCGGGGTTAAAAGCAGGGTCACGGAGACGGAACCGGCAGGCTATATTACAGGGAGCATACAGGGTGAGCGTTATCTTTGCTTTTACGCTTCAGCCGGCAAGGACGGCTGGCTCAGCCTGCGCATCATGCCTTACGCGGACGCCCTGCCGGGCCTCAGCCGAATACGCGACAGCGCCTTTTTGATCATCAGCCTGACCGCGCTGCTGTTTTTAGGGGCACTGTTTTATACCTTCGCGCGCATTTACACGCCCTTTACACATATCCGCAGTCAGCTGGATCCCCTGCCGGATGAAAAGGGCAGGACCGCCGCCGACCCCAGACAGGCCATTGACCGGGTGAACAGGTTGATTGCCTCCTCCCACCTGCAGTCACAAAAGGATGCCTTGCGCGCGGCGCTTGCCGGGCAGTATGACAGCGGTGCCAACCTTCCAAAGCCCCCTCTGTATCTGATCCTGCTGGAGCATCCCGCCACCAGATCATCGAGGAAACGCTTGCAAAGGAGGATGGTCATGTTCTGATGCTGCGCCACCGGGAAAATTCCCTGCTGTGCGGGCAGTCCGGATCTCCAAGCGACGCGCTTGATCTGTGCGAGCTACTCACTGCCCGTTTTGGATGCCGCTGCTACTACAGCATGCCGATTGACACTATCACTCAGCTTCCCCGCGTCCTAGGTAAGCTGGATGAACTCCTGCGCCTTCGCTTTCTATATCCCGGCCAGCTGATTTTTTGCCAGACACTGCTCTCATCCCACCGTGAGGAGGAGCGCTACCCGGATGAGGAGGAGGCCAGGCTGCTCTCCGTCCTCAAAGGGGGTGACGCGCAGCAGACCCGCCAGCATTTCTTCACATTTATGGAACACGTGTCGCGCAATTCCTATGCCTATATTCTCTTCGCGCTTAAGCATCTGATGCAAAACGCGCAGTCCCTCGCTCCGGAAGACAGTCAAAGCGAAGAACCCCTGCCGATGGAGGATTATACCGGGGAGGCTGAGGACACCCAGGCCCTGTACGCACGGCTTTCCCCTGCCTTTGAGCAAATCGCCGCCTATCAGTTGTCCAAAAAGCAACAGAAAGTCTCCGCGCTGGCGGACCGAGTCAGCCTGCGCCTGGAGCGCGGCTACCGCGACGCTGCCCTCTCCGCCCAGAAAATCGCCGACGAGATGGGCATCTCCGGCGCCTACCTGCGCAAACAGTTCTTTGAGGCCAAGGGTCTCAGCGTGAATGAAGCCCTCAATCGCGTACGCATTGGGCAAGCGGAGGAACTGCTTGTATCCACGCAGATGACGGTTGAAGAGATCGCGCAGGAGATAGGCTTTGAAAACACCAAGTATATGTTTGTTCTGTTCAAGCGCGTAAACGGCATGACACCGGGGCAGTACAGGGCGAAAGAACAGGGAAATAACGCCTGATCTGCATATATGGACAGAATAAAAAAGAGGCTGCGCCGCAACCCCTTATTTATTCTGATGAAGTCAGACTACTTGATACTCCCTCTGAAATCACCGGCCGGATCGTTCCCTTCGGCCTTCGCGCTCGCCGGGGCCAGTCCCAGCTTTGCAAGCCTACGCCTTCTTCGCTTCCTCGCCTCGATCCTTTCGCCCAGATCCCTGGCACCTACGCCGTAGACCAGATAAAGGATCAGGCCGGAGACGATCATGATGTACACTGTGGAGGCGTTGCGGCGGCCTGTCGCGTTGACATTGTAACCATACAGCCCTTCCTCCCTCGTCATGCTCTGGATGACCATCGCGTAGGAGGTGCCGTAGCTGCTGGCGAAGGTGGCGGACATGTCATATTCCGTGAACAGGGTATTGAAGTTGAGCGCGAACACCGCCAATACGCTTGGCAGGATGATGGGCAGCTTGACCTGCAGGAAAGTCCGCAGGCTCGACGCGCCAAGGCTCTTGGCTGCCTCCTCCAGCTCAGAGTCGATGGCGTAGAAGCTGGCCTTGATCATGCGCAGCGAGAAGGGCAGCCTGACCACGGCATAGGCGATGATGATCAGCAGACGGACATTATCCATGTAATACAGGTTGTTAAACCCGGTATACCAGATATCCTTGCTGTTGAAGTAGATGCGGTAGGAGTAACAGATCAGGATGGTCGGCAGCAGCCACGGGAACAGCAGGCTGTATTCCAGCACCGCGCCTGACCGGCGGAGCTTGCCTGTCCGGGTCCGCTTGAATATATAGTTGCAGGCGACCACCACGATCACGCAGGCGATGGCCGCTGCTATCGCTGAGAGGATAAAGCTGGTGCGGATACCGCCCAGCGTCGCATCGTTTGAAAACAGGCCGCTGATCGCCCCTTCGCGGATACGGGCGGTGCCTCGGGAAGTCATATAACTGTAATCCTGCTGGCCGAAATAGTTGACCAGCGTCCAGCCCTTGGGGTCCAGCGTCTTCATCTGGATGGCGCTGTGCGTCTGAAAGGAGAAGATAACGATCATGACCACCGGAGTCATATAGATGATAAACAGCACATAGGCGTAAATATGCGCCAGCACGTTGGCAAGGGGATTGTTGATCTTCTGCTTGACCAGTTTGGCCTTGGTCTTGGAGACGGACAGATAGTGCCCCTTCTTTTCATAGCTGCTGAGAATAGTGAGCAAAACGATGGTAAACAGCGCCAGAATGATAGACAGCAACGCGGCGCGCGCCTGCGGGAAGGCTTCATCTGCCATGGAAGAACCGGCCAGACGGACGATCTCCGGGTTGATGCTGTCATACCCCAGCAGCACCGGGGCTGACATGGCGCACAGGCCGGTGATAAAGGTCATGACAGTCAGGGAGAACAGTGTGGGCAGCAGGGTGGGCAGAACCACCTTGAGCAGCACCTTGAAGGGTCTGGCGCCCAGGTTGCGCGCCGCCTCCACCGTATTGTAATCAAGGCCGCGGATGGCATTGCGAAGGAACAGCATATGGTTGCTCGTACAGGCAAAGGTCATCGTGAACATCACCGCCCCAAAGCCGGAAAACCAGTTGGGGTTCAGGCCGGGGAAAGCGTTTTGCAGCAGCGCCGTGATGATGCCGTTGTTATCGTACAGGAACAGATACCCCGTGCCCAGCGCGATGCCGCCGTAGATCAGGGTCGTCATATAGCCCAAGCGCAGGATCCTGGCGCCCTTGATGTCAAAGTATTCCGTCAGCAGCACCACGCTGATGCCTACCACGTTTACCGTGATCACCAGCAGAACGGCCAGCTTGACAGAGTTCCATAAAAACTTGGACATGCTGCCCGCCAGGAAGAAGCGGATGACAGCCAAAGGATCGGTCTGCCCGGTGGCGGGGTTTTGGGCTGTAAATATCTGCGTGAGGGTATTGAGCGTAGGCAGCAGCATGAAGCCGAAAAAGAGGAACACAAAGAAGCTGATACCGAACAGCTTAAACAGCAGGTCGGGCTTGAACCGCCGTTCTCTTGGCAGCGTATTCATCATTGAAGGTTCACCGCCTTCCCCTGTTCGTCATAGCTCATCAAATCGGCGCGGCTGATACCCACGGGCAGTTCCTCTCCCTCCCCGTGGAAATGGATCCCGTCGTTTTTTTCGACCGCGCGGATGGTCTGGTGGCCTATATCGATGGTGTACTTGATAAACAGCCCGTAGTATTCACGGCTGAGTACCCGGCCCTTGATCACCAGATCGCGTCCCTTGGCTTCATCATCCAGCCGCACGCGCTCCAGGCGGATGTAATGGTGATGCGCGGGATCCAGTTTGAGGCTGCCCGTATTGAGCTGTTCCACCGTTTCATCGGACAGCCTGTTGATGTCGCCGATAAAATTGCAGACAAACTCAGTCGCCGAGCGGTTGTACACCTCATGCGGCGTGCCAATCTGCTCGATGAAACCCTTGTTGAACACCGCGATGCGGTCAGACAGCGTGAGCGCCTCTTCCTGATCGTGGGTGACGTAGATAGACGTAATGCCAAAGCTGCGCTGCATCTGCTTTAGCTCGTTGCGCAGCTGAACGCGCAGCTTGGCGTCGAGGTTGGACAGCGGCTCGTCCATGCAGATAATGGCCGGATCGTTCACCAAAGCCCTGGCGATGGCCACGCGCTGCTGCTGGCCGCCCGACAGCTGGGAAACAGCCTTCTTCAGCTGATCGTCGGACAGATCGAGCTTTACCGCGATCGCCCGCACCTTCCGGTCGATCTCCTGCTTACCCAGCTTTTTGATCTTCAGGCCGAAGGCGATATTATCGTACACCGTCATGGTCGGAAACAGCGCATAGCTCTGAAAAACGATCGCGATGCGCCTGTCCTCAATGGGCACGCGGGTGATATCCCGCCCCGCCATTGACACAGTACCGCTTGCAGGCTCCGCAAAGCCCGTGATGGCGCGCAGCGTCGTGGTCTTGCCGCAGCCGGAAGGGCCCAGAAAAGTAAAGAACTCTCCCTCGCCCACATGCACGTTGATGCCATGCAGGGCAGTAAAGTCACCGAACGTTACGACAATATCCTTCAAATCAATCATATGAGCGCACTCCAATAAAAAAATGGGGGAGGAGGCAGCTTTAGGCCTGCCTCCTCCCTGACCGGTTAAGTTATTTCGCGGCCTGAACCAGGGTCGCCCAATCCAGAGCGTCCCAGTTGGGCTCGGCGGGGGCGGCGTTCATATCCGCCCAGAAGAAGCCAAGGTTGGTCATGATGTTGGTCCACTGGCTGGAATGGGCGCCCACATACTCCGCGTAGTTCATGTCGGTGCCTTCCACCTGGTTGAGGGCGAAGTTGGGGACCTGGTAGATCGGCGGGATGCCGTCGGGATAAAGCTGGGCAACAGCATCCGAGTTGCAGGGATAGCTGTCAAACTCTTCGCCCCAGAAGGCCTGCACATCGCCGCTGCCAAACCACTCGGCAAAGGCCTTGACCGCTTCGGTCTCTTCTTCGCTGCGGCCTTCACGGTCCAGGACGCCGATGTACTCGGCGATATAGTAGGTGCCGTCCTTGATGTCGACCAGGTTCCAGTTTTCCGGCTTCATCGTGCCGCGCAGGGGATTGGCGCTGCCCTCGGCAGCCGCGTCGACCTTGCCGTAGAGGGAGGATGAGTAGAAGGTAGACACCTGCACCTCGCCGCGGTTCAGGGCATCAAAGCCGTAGCTGTCGCCGTTGAACACGCCGCCCGCGCAGTATTTCCACAGCATCTTCCAGCCGTCGATGCTAATGCCGCCGGCGGGGCTTTGGGGATCAACATAGGGATACAGCAGGGAGTTGTTGATGTTGGAGTTGGTCGTGCCGCCGACCTTGCCCTGGCGGTACCAGGTATAATCGGTGTCAACCAGATCGGACCAGTGCTCGAAGTGCAGCTCCTCGCCCTTGGTGCCCAGATCGTCGTTGCGGTAGAGCATCAGGATGTTCTGGATAACCAGGCCGTAGGCCAGGCCGTCATACTTGTAGTCGCCGACCTTGTCAGCCCACGAAGGCGTCCAGTCGACGAGCTTCAGGTTCTCATAGGTGCCGCCGACGACCTGTCCCCAGCGGGTCTCGTTGAGACCAAAGAGGATATCGCCGTCTTTCTTTTCGTTGGCTGCCTGGATGGCTGCCGTGTCGCCGGAGATGACGGAGTTATCGTCCATCGAGATGGTGAAGCCGGCCGCCTGGGCCTCGTTCTTCAGCCAGGTCGCGCGCTCGGTGGAGTTGGAGTTGGAGTAGATGCGGATGGTAACGCCTGAATAATCCTTGCTTTGGGCCATAGCGCCGCCCAGCAGGGACAGCCCCAGGCAAAGCGCCAGTGAGAAGGCCAGCAGTTTCTTCATGATGAAAACCCCTTTCCAAATACGATGAAATTGTACCGAATTGATTGTACCACTCAGGGGGTGGGATGTAAAGATTGTGTAAAGACGTCTGCGACTGTATTTTAGTTTACCTTCTAAGAAAAAGAAGCCTTCCCGAGAAGGGAAAGCTCCTTTTGTATGTCTCGCTCTTTTTATCTGTTCAAGGTCGCGTACAGGATGGCGGTGCCCCAGCTCCAGTAGAACTGCGGGAAATAGCCAACCAGCCTGGAATCGAACAGATCATAGTAGGTATTGGAATACAAGGGGATCATCGGCAGCACTTCGCTCCAGTACTCCTGGAAGTCCATCCATCTGTTCAGGTAAGCTTCCCGGTTACCCGGCTGGGCAGCCGTGATGTTGCGCGCCAGCTCTTCAAGCCTCGGATCCTGCACACCGGAGGTGTTCATGGTGCCTTGATACTGGTCGCCCACGATGTAGGTATTGGACGGGTCAAACAGGTAGGAGAAGTTGCTGCCCAGGAACATCAGGTCAAACGCCCGGTCGTCCTGGCGGTAGTATTCTCTCAGCGCCCGGTCAAAGGGCAGCTTTCTGATACTCAGTTTACCGCCGACTTGATCCAGGCTGTCTCCCAGGATCGCCGCCAGCTTGTTGGCCGCTTCATTGTCATCCGTCACGGCCATGGTCAGTTCCAGCGGCTTGTATCCCTCGCCAAACAGCTTGTGGCGCAGCTTGCCGGCGCCGGCAGCGTAGGCCTTGCCTGTCTCATCATAGGTCCATCCGTCCCGGATAAGCAATTCCTCCGCTCTCCCCAGATCCAGCGTATAGTCCTGCATCTGCTCCAGCTGTTCAAGCCTTTCCTGCGGCATCCACTGGCCAAGGCCGTAGTATCCGTACACGCGCTCGCCATAGCCGTTGAGGAATTCCTGCGGCAGGGTATCGTAATTGATCATGTAGGCCAATGCCTGCCTCAGCGTGACCGAGGAGGTAAACTCCCGCTCTGCCGCGATGGCCAGGAAGCCGGAGCCTGTCCTGGGATAGGGAATTGCGCTATACGCGCCGCCCTCTGTCAGCGTGACGCTCTCATCGATTACTTTGCCTTCGGTCACCTTGTTGACCAGGTCGACCGTGCCCTCGGACAGTTCCTTGATGATCTCTTCATTTTTAACAGGCCTGAACAGGATCTTCTGGATCGTAGGGATCTGGCCTTCGTAGTTGCCCAGGTAGTAGGGATTGATCTCAAACTCGGCTTCATGGGCTGAAGCATCATACTTCACAAGCCTGTAGGGGCCTGATGTGACGGAGGGGTAGGTCAGGTAGCCGCCATCGCCCAGCAATGTGCTTCGCAGCGTCTCTGCCGTGAAGTCGCCATCCACATAGACGCCTTCTCCGTCATCCTTGATATCGCTTCCGGGCACCAGAACTTTATAGGGCAGCGGGCCCACGTTGACATAGTTCAGTTCGAAGTAGTAGGGCAGGTTCTCCGCGGTCACTTTCACCGAGAAAGAGAGGTCGCTAAGCAGCCTGATGCCGCTGAACGTCTCGCTCTCCCCCGACTGGTAGGCCGTAAAGCCATCCAGGTAGTCGCGGGCGGTCGACACACCTGCCAGTTCCGCGATCTGGGGGGATGTCATCAGAAGAAAGTTGAATACATAGTCCTTGGCTGTTATATCCGAACCGTCGCTGTACTTGAGATCGGGGTTCAGGGTAATGGTGTATATCCTGTCGCCGTTCCCCTGTGTCTGTGTTTCCAGCGAGAGCACCACGATCTCGTTGACCTGGTAGTTTCCCGCGTTCGTCCAGGATACCAGGGGGTATTCATGCAGGATGGTACGCACATCGATGTCTGCCGAGTTATTGCCCCACAGATCAGAGAAGAAGTTGCCGTTCATCATGGTCGTTTGGCCGAGCACCAGTGTTTGGGGGTCCCGGGGCTCCACCGCTTGGGCCTCCTGCGCCAGCGCCGCGCTTATGTTCAACAGCATCACAGCCGACAATAACAGCACGAGTGTCTTTTTCATTATGATTTACTCCTTTTCAGCCTTGATTTGAGTTTGGTACCGGCACGCCTCGGGCGTGCCGGTACCGCTTCGTGCTTATTCCAGCAAGTCAGCAATGTTGCTGATGGCAGCCCCAAGGTCGAAGGCCGGGATATTGACAGGCACAGGAGCCAGGGTAAGCAGAAGGACTGTGTTGCTGTCGCCCGCCGGATCGTCCGGGTATTCGGGGCTGGCCGCCGTCACGCTGTTGATTACGAATCCCTGTGTGACATCAAAGGCTGTGACGGTGTAGGTGTAGGTCAGGGTCCAGGTTTCACCAACCTGCAGGTGTCCATCCGCCGTGACGCTCTCTGTCAGCGTCATCTGCGCAAAGGGCACCAGGGTATCGGTGATGACCAGGTTAGTCATTGTCACGTTGCCGGTGTTGGTCACCGTCACTGTGTAGTTGAGCACATCGCCTGCCGCTGTGAAAGTTGCCTGCGCGGAGGTCTTGTTAACCGTCATCGCGGGTTTCTGATCCGCAGGCACTTCTTCCTCATCCTCTGTCGGCGGCAGCTCCGGCTCCTCCGGGTTATCCGGGTTATCCTTCGTCACCGTCACCTTGTTCAGCACGCTGCCCGCGTCCAGGTCCTCCTGGGTCACGGTGTAGCTGTAGGTCAGGGTCCAGATCTCGTCCACCTGCAGGTGCCCGTCGCTGTTCGTGTCGCCCGTCAGGGTCATGCTCGCAAACGGCACCAGGGTATCCGTAATCTCAAGGTTCTTCAGGGTGATGTTGCCCGTGTTCG
>JAEWRJ010000137.1 GCA_023460055.1 Bacillota bacterium
TTGAGCTCGATCTTCATACTTGCGCAGTAACGCTTCTTCGGCCTCAAAGCTCATGTTCCAACGATTTCCCTTTGTCTTCCTTGCCAGCAGGGCTTTCAGACCATCTTTTGCGTATGAACTGACCCAGTGGCTCACTACATCTGATGATACTTCCAACTGCGCTGCTATCTGATGATTATTCTTCCCGTTCCCTCTGAGGATCACCGCATGAAGCCGCTTCTCCACCCGTTTATCTCGGTTTTCTTTTCGGGTAATCTCGAGCTCCTTCATTTGTTCCTGGGTTATTGTATATGTTTTCGGCATCTCTTCTTACCTCGTTTCTTTCACCACCTATTCTACAATATTTCTTTCTTTGTGTCGATTACTTTGGCGCAGATTAGTATAAGGGCATCCGCCTGAAAGGTGGCCTTCAGCCCAGCCCAATTGTTCATTCTCCGAGGGAGCAGCGTCAGGATAGCTGTATAGAGGATGATGGATCATCAGATCTTTTTTCATGCCTGCTCTTCCTTCTTCTCTGTATGGCCGTTAGACTCATTCAGTATGGAAAATCCATAGATCTTCGTTGAAGTGTCAATATAAGTCTTTTCTTCATCTCCGACAACTACATTGACCGAGAAGAATGAGTTGCTATTGGTATCGTTAAATGTTTTCATATCCGGAGGATAGCTGCCTGGCAGTTTATGGTATATCTTTTTCTCTTCCAGCATCGCATCCATGTCTTTGGTTGATATATCTTCAATTCCACGGGTCGATATGAAAATTGTCAGGATGGTGAGACCTTCCGTCGCCCAGCACTCCAGAAAATACGGTCTCTGAGGATTAAGAAGGCCGCAGTTCCAGCCGATATTCACATCATTGAATTCATTGCGGCTGGGGAAGAATTGGCCGATGTGGTCGATCAGCGGATAATACAGTTCGCTGTGAGCGTGATATTCCGTTAAAAACTCAATGCCATCCATTCTATTATTCCTTTCAAATATTCATTTTGGAGATAAGCCGCTTGAGCGACTCCATGATACTGAGCATTTGGTATTTGAGCAGGAAAAGCGCGTTGCTGTACCGCGGCTGTTCGTTCTTCAGCTTTTCGATCAGGGGCAGTACATACTTCTCTGTTTCAATGATATAGGAGATCATCCTCTTGCGGGAAAAACCCGCGGCCATCATGGACAGGTTATTGCAGCGGTCGACAATCTTTACAAAGGAAGCTGATGGGCTTTCCATGATGCGGGCGTAGTATTTCATCTTCTCCGCCTCACTGGGATCTTCATCTGTCCAGGGATGAGAGACCCTGTCAACGGTATCCCTGACCGCCTCATTTGCCGGCAGCCGATCCGGGCTTATCCCGCATTCCTCGACGATATCGTGCAGCAGGAGGGCGGCCAGGATATCATCATCCTTGATGTCCATCGCCAGGACATGGCAGGCCATGGTCAGCGGGTGGTTGATGTAAGGAACTTTTTCAGGCCCATCGCGCAGTTGTCCATCGTGTTTTTCCTTGGCGAAGGGAAGTGCCTTCAGGGTCTGATGCAGGCCGGCTGTTGTGGCGGCGGCTTTTATAAACGTGTACATATGCTCTTCGGTGAATATCCGGTCCCGCAGCACCCATTCGGGATCATCTGCCTGGTCTTCATCCAGCAGGACAGAAACAGAAATGTCCAGGGCTTTTGCGATAGCCGAAAGCTTATCCGTTTCCGGCAGGTATTCGTCTCTTTCCCAGCAGCTGACGGTCTGAAAGGATACCCCAACCATTTCTGCCAGCTGTGTCTGGTTCCAGCCCTTGGCTTTGCGCCGCGCGCTCAGTTTGCTTCCAAAGCTCATATTGTCCCATCTCCCTTCTTTCTCTCTTCGATGTCATTATAGAAGGAGCAGCGCTTCAATTGAAGCAAGCGTATGTTGAAGATTTTGTACTGGATTCAAGCATGGCTTGAATATGCAGCTGTTTCTGAAAAACAGATGATATGAATGGAAATGGCTAAAAGCATCCTGAAGGGATGGCCTGTCTGTTTCACCGTTAAAGAACCTTGTCGTTCTGCTCATACACCTGCAATAGAACTTGCATGGTATCCTCGCAGGAGGCCGCGCTGTTTTTATATGTCTCCGGGTGAGGCAGGCAGCGGTAGAAATCCTCGATGCAGCGCTTGTGGCCGGCGCCCCAGTAGGAGAGGCCCATCTTTTCATCCGCGGGGCAGGGAAGCTCCATTACTTCACCCTGCCGGCGAAGTTCTAGCCGGTCATCCTCCAGGTGCAGCACGGCATCCTGAAACTGCAGTTCCAGCAAAACGGGCGCGTCGGCGGCATAGGCGGTTGAGGCATACAGAAGCGCGGTGGTGTCCCCGCGCTTCATCCACACTTCGGCGGTATCCTCCACCTGGATGACGCCGTGGAGGTGATGGTTGGCGATGGTGGATGCCACCTGATCGGGCCTGCCCATCAGGCGGATGATCAGATCCAGCGTGTGGATGGCTTGGTTGATCAGGGCGCCGCCGCCTTCGGTGGCCCACCTGCCCTTCCAGCCCCCGGGCGCGTAGTAATTTTCGCCGCGGCTCCAGGTGACAAAGGCGCGGATGCCAAGCAGCGGCCCGTATAAACCTTCCCGCAGGATCCGCTCGCATGCCAACACATTGCCGTTGTACCTGTTTTGAAAGCAGACGCCAAGCGGCACCAGCCGGGCGGCCGCCTTGATCTCTTCCCAGCCCGCGATATCGATGGCAGGAGGTTTTTCGGTGAACACGGCCATGCCCCGCAGGGCGGCCTCACCCGCCATCATCGGGTGCAGGTGATGGGGCGCGCAGATATGCACCGCGTCAAGCGGCTCGCCCTCCAGCATGCCAATGAAGCTGTCATAGGAGCGGCAGCCAAACTGATCGGCAAGGGCCTGTGCCCGCTGGGGCACTATATCGGCGCAGGCCATAAGCGACGCGTTATCCATGCCGCTGAGCACCCTGGCGTGCACGCCAGAGATACCCCCGCAGCCGACGATCCCGACACGATGCATAGATGATACTTCCTTTACGTGTT
>JAEWRJ010000138.1 GCA_023460055.1 Bacillota bacterium
AGCAGCGCGACATCGCAGCGGTGAATGGCAGCAAAGCTTCTCAGCACGCTGTAGCGCTCCAAACTTGCTTCCTCTATCGCACGCTTGCGGCGAATACCGGCAGTGTCTATCAAGTTGTAAACCTTGCCGTCCTCGCGCTCGTAGAGGGTATCAATCGCGTCCCGAGTCGTACCGGGGATATTGGATACCATGACACGTTCCTGCTGCAGCAGCCGGTTGGTGATACTGCTTTTACCAACGTTAGGACGCCCGATAATGGCTAATTGAACCGGCGTCTTCTCATCTCCGTCCTCAAGTATTTCAGGTGGCAGCAGCTTGACGATGGCATCCAGCAGATCACCAAGGCCCAGCATGTTGGCGGCCGATATGGCAATGGGATCGCCCAACCCAAGTCCATAGTACTCATACACCTGACTGTCCAGCCCATAAAAATCCACTTTGTTTACTACCAGAAGGATGGGTTTCTTTGACATACGGAGCATCAGGGCGATCTCTTCGTCCTGATGTGTCATCCCCGCGCGAGCATCGACAAAAAAGCAAATCACATCAGCTGTTTCTATCGCGATTTCAGCCTGCCTGCGCATTTGAGACAGCAGAATATCATCGCTTTTTGTATCGATACCGCCAGTATCGATCAGTGTGAAAGCGCGGCCTGTCCACTCGGTATCGGCATAAATACGGTCTCTGGTAACACCAGGGGTATCTTCAACAATGGCGATACGGTGCCCGGCAATTTTATTGAAAAAAGTTGATTTTCCAACATTAGGCCGCCCCACAATGGCGACAAGGGGTTTATAGTTCAGCATCTCCGGTCTCCTTTAAGCAATACGGATGAATCGGGTAAGCCAAACAGATAGAATTAGCAACAAGAATCAGGTGCATAGCTACCGCCTTTCATCAGTGATTATTATGATGGATTCAGACATAGGTGTCAAGAAAAGCAAAATCCGCTTCTTCCTTATGCTAAAACCCAATAAACAGAAAGAAGCCTGAGAAAATCAAAGGCTTCTTTGGCGGAGAGTTAGGGATTTGAACCCTAGGTGGGGTATTAGCCCACACACGATTTCCAATCGTGCGCCTTAGACCACTCAGCCAACTCTCCACGCTGTACACCAGCGGGTGCAATAATAGCACAGTCAGGCTGTTCCGTCAACGCAAATCCGACTTACTCTCCGTATATTTTTATAGAATATTTTTTCATCAAATAAGTCAGATATCAATCGTTCAAATGATAGCATGATCAGGATGGTCTTTTACTCTGCGCGTGTGAGTCCTAAAACAAACTATCCATTGTCAAATTTGGCAATGTCTTTATTGGATTCATTCTTGACAATGTATGAAATGGCATGTATGATATGTTTATTCCTAAGGAGGTAGATTACAATGGATTCGGTATTATTTTACGATACTCAGTCAAAGGCTGATCAGCCGTTCAGCGTAGAAGGGCACCATACTCCTGATGAGCTGGCCGAAGCCAGCGGTGTATGGATATCAGCAGCCGGCGCGTCCATGCTGTCACAGGGGTCGCACATCTTAAAGGATGTTGATTGCTGGCTGTGGATTGCCGCACAAAACGGCACTTTTACGCTTTCCAACGATGAGTTCAACATCCAGCTAAAAGGGAAGGAAAGCTGCATGGTGCCTCCGCATACCACCGGCCTGCAGCTTATATCCGAGCAGGAGACCAGGATGCTGTGGCTGATGGTCGCCGGTCCCCTATCCGGGATGTTCTTGCAAAAAATGGGCGCATTGCCCCGCAGGGCGATGAAACAAGGCGCTTTGCCCTCGCAGCTGAAGCTTGCCAAGCACATCGTACAGGCAACGGTCCGCGTCAGCGCCGCGCAGGATGCTTCTTCCGCTCAGCTTCAACAGCTGCTCTGGGCCATGCTAGCCTCTCATAGCGGCCAGCCTGTTGCTATGGATGCTGTTCTTTCCCACGAAATCGCCAAGGTGATCGACGCCATGCGCAAGAACCAGTACAAGGACAGTTTCACGCTCAGCGATATGGCCAATCTCAGCCGTATGCCGGTTGAAACCTTCCGCAAACGCTTTGTATCCGAGGTCGGTATGCCCCCGCAGAGCTATCAGCTGTTTTGCAAGATGGAACGCGCCAAGACCTTGCTGAAAGAAGGCAGTACTGTTCGTCAGGCGGGGGTTGAGGTCGGCATGAGCGATCCTTATCATTTCTCCAAGACCTTCAAGAATATCGTTGGGATGAGCCCCTCTTCCTACAGCAAAACGGCTCAGCAGGGCTGATGCTCTTCTTTAAGCCAGTATCTTCCCAGGAGTTAATGACATTGAGCCCGCTGCAGCTGGCTTATATTGGAGACTCCGTGTATGATCTGATGGTTCGCAGCGCATTGCTGAAAAAAAACTGCAAGCTGCGCGCCATGCATCAGAGCGCGACAGGGCGGGTGAACGCTGTCGCGCAGGCAAAGACTTTGAATCGCATTCTCCCCTTTCTGAGTGAAGAAGAGATGGACTATGTGCGCCGGGGACGCAACGCGCACGCCAGACATAGCGCGCCAAAAAGCGCTTCACCTGCCGATTACGCCGCCTCGACAGGCTTTGAGACCTTGTTTGGCTATTTGTATGTGCAGGGCAAGGAAGATCGGTTGAAGGAATTATACGAACTGTCCCAAGCACCGGAAGAAGATTGATATGAAACTAAAACCTGATCAAACATAATTTTTAAGTATATAAAGAATAGAGGATATGGAAAACAATGGCGTTCTTTAAAAAATTTACTGCGGATAAGGGGAGCAGACCCGGCGGATTCTCCCAGAGCCGAGGCGGTCAATTCAGGCCCGGCGAGGGGAATGGACGAAGCAGTGAACGCAATGCATCGCCGCGCAATGATTACCGTCCCGCAAAGGGAAAGCCCGGAAGCTACTCATCCTTCAACAGGCAGGATGAGCGGGTAGAAAAGGACAGAGGCCAGGCACAGAGCAGACCTGGAAAGGGATATCAGGACAGGGGAGAGACCAGGTCATTCCCGAAGCCTTATGATTCTCGTGGACAAAAAACATTCAAGCCTGCTGAAGGCAGCCCTTCTAAAGGGAGATCATTTGAAAACAGAGGATCTTTCGGCCGGCCTGCCCCATCCGGCAAGCCTTACGGCAGACCCGCGCCCTCGGATAAGCCCTACGGCAGACTCACGCCCTCGGAGAAGCCCTACGGCAGACCCGCTCCTATTGCAGAGCCCTTTGTCCCTGCTGCCATGGAGCTTCCTGAAAATCTACTCAGCGGCCGCAATCCAATCAGAGAAGCGATCAAAACAGGGCGTGATATTGAAAAGCTGATGGTTGCTGAAGGCGACTTATCCGGATCTGCCCGGGAAATCCTGTCAATGGCAAAAAATGCCGGCATCATTGTGCAGACAGTGGAGCGTTCCCGCTTGGATCAGATTACGCGAAACCATCAGGGAATGATTGCTTTTGCCTCTGCCTTTGCCTATTCAAACCTGGATGAAATCCTGAATACCGCAAAAGAGAGGAACGAAGCCCCATTCATCGTTATTCTTGATAAAATAACCGATCCTATGAATTTTGGCGCGATTATTCGCTCAGCCGCCTGTGTAGGCGCGCATGGCGTGATCGTGCAGCAGCATCGAGCTGTCGGCCTGACCCCTTCCGCGGTCCGTGCATCTGCCGGCGCTGTCGAGCATGTGAAGGTAGCCCGTGTCACCAACATCAACCAGACCATCCGCGAACTGAAGAGTCAGGGGATATGGGTATATGCGGCGGACGTCAAGGGGGAGGATTACCGTAAGGTCAATTTCAGCGGCGCCTGCGCTCTGGTCATCGGAAGTGAGGGGGAGGGCATCAGCCAGCTAACGCTTGATTTGTGCGATCAAGCGGTTTCCATCCCTATGTCCGGCGTGATAGATTCGCTCAATGCATCCGTAGCAGCCGGGATTCTGCTGTACGGCATATTCAGCGGACGCGCATCATAAAGAGAGAAATGCCTATTTAATGAGCGAACCCATTAATCGCAAAGATATACAAGAGCCCCTTGCCGGCCTTTATGCGGGTAAGAGCGATGAAGAAATAGTATCACTCGCCCAACATGGTGATTCTGATGCTCTGGTTCATTTGCTCGAAGCCTACAAAGGCCTGGTTCGCATCAAGGCAAGGGGCTATTTCCTGATAGGGGCAGATCATGAGGATATTGTACAGGAAGGCATGATCGGCCTGTATAAAGCTGTGCGCGACTTCAGGCCAGATAGGCAGGTATCTTTTCGTGTCTTTTCCGACCTGTGCATCAAGCGGCAGATTATCACCGCGATCAAAACTGCCACCCGTCAGAAGCACATTCCCCTTAACAGCTATGTTTCCCTAAACAGGCCGGTTTATGAGGAAGACAATGAGCGTACCCTTCTCGATGTTATTGAAGGTAAAATCACCAACCCTGAGGAGCTTTACATCAATCAGGAAGAGATGGTTTCCATGCAAACAATGATGGAAGAGGCACTTTCCGGTTTCGAGCGGCAGGTACTCAGCGCCTTTTTGGATGGCAAGAGTTACCAGGAGATCTCCCTGATGCTCAACCGGCATGTAAAAGCCGTTGATAATGCCCTGCAGAGAATCAAGAAAAAACTCACGCGCTATATGAGTTCCCGGGAATCATGAGCGATCCTTCAAATTATCGAATGCTGTCCGTTGTGTTGATGTTTCCTTTTCATGTCCATGTTCATCCAATCTGTATGTTGATCACCTCCGCCTGACGATTGTAAAGCGGAATTAACTCAAAATATAGTAACTGGAACTTCATGCATGACTTATTTCCTGTCCCTCCCCCCCAAGGCCGGAACTTAAGTTTGCAGTTACTATTCACCCCTGTCTTAGCTGAGAGGGTTAAAAACATTTTTAAATATCCCAAAAAACCAAAAGGAGTTTTCGTATTTATCACGAATAAGCAGATATAGTAAACAATGAGGGGGTGGTCAC